>JALSTP010000194.1 GCA_026983675.1 Sedimenticola sp. | reverse complement strand
CACATTGAAAATAAAACATTCACCAGCCCCCGACGGGCTACGTCAGGGGCGGGTCCTCCATCAATGATGCGTATCGGCAGGTGGGAGAATTTATTTATATTATTAACCCGGTAATACGCCGCCGTTGCCGGGAAGGGATCGCGCGCCCGCTCAAACCACAGCGAAACGCCGATAGGGTGTGCTGTCAGGCGGCATCCTTGTATACCGAAACCTTATGTATCGGGATATCGGCTTGCCGGGTCAATCCGACTCCGAAGGCAGTTCGCCAATGAGATCCAGATAGGCCGCGTAGCTTGCATACCCGAGGATAGGAAACAGGACGATGATGAGGGGCAATGCCACCAGCATGCCGAAGGTCAGTAAAGTGAGGACGACCGCCCAAAGCAACATGACATCCAGATTGTACAGTACGCCCTTGACGCTCAGTACCATCGCCTGCCCGACACCCGTCTTGCGATAGAACGCGTCAGGCAGGGAAAAGACGGTTGCCGTATAGATGATGAAGGCCAGCAACGCGCCCATGCCAGCCCCAAGCAGCAGAAACATCATCGTTCCAGCGCCTTTGCCATCTGCGGAAGCGGATGACATCTTTTCGGCCACCACGCCATAGATCATGGCCGCATCGGCCATCCAGATCATGAAGACAAGCGTTACGAAGGCCCCGATTCCCAGAATGCCCGCCGGATTTGCGCGAAAGCTGGCAATAATGTCATCGAAAATGGGCGACTTGCCTTCCCGGAGCATTTGGGCAACGTTGTAGTATCCCGTAACGAATACCGGTGCGATCAGCATGAATCCCCCAGCCAGGGCAACAAACAACAGAAGCCGCTCCGACACCGCCAACCAGATGGCAGCTCCCGCCCCCACAATACAGAAAATGGAGGCGTAGGCGATGCTGATAAAACTGCTCTCGGTAAAGGCCCTCCAGCCAAACCTCAACCATTTGCGAATGGACGCCGGTGTAAAGCGGGTGAAACCCTGTGACGTATTCGTATTCAACGTCTCCCCTCCCATTCAAACGCCGTCTGTGCCAACGACAATCAGATATCTATTGGCCTTTATTCTCTTCGTCACTCGCCGGCCAAACGGATTCGGGTGATCTTTGCCGCCCTTTACTATGAGCATAGAGATGATACGCCAAATTCTGGGATGAGTCCTGCCCTCCACGGCGCCCGCCACGCGTATGTCCTTTCCGCGTCGCCAAACATTGGCACGAAAATCGCTGGGTACAAGGCAACTCATCAATTCGACATGACATCGTCGAAAATATGACAGATTCAAGGAGCAAACGGTGGCAAACCCCCTATCCAACGTCAATCTTTCGTCGGTCTCCCAACAGATAGACGACAAAAAGCCGCAAACATCCCAGGCCGGCCGCGACACCGTCCCGTCGGCACCCTCGCCTTCGACGTCCGGCGATCTCCCCAAGGATCGGGTTGAAATGGAGGGCGCACTGCAACTCTCCCGGGCGCAGAATCTCCCCAGCGGGGGGGCAATCCATGACACGGAGGGCGCCCTGGCCGCACTGGAGAAGTTGCGCTCTCTAATGGCAGAGGACGACGCTGCCGGCTCGAAGGTAGTGGGGGCATTGAGCAACGACGCCGTGGCCATCCTGCTTTCCCGGCCCCCTGCCCCGGACCACTGACCCTTTATTGGGGCGGCGCCCGAAGCAGCCAGCGCCACCCCCGAATTTCCGTGTGCTGTGATCGTGCGTTTGGCCGGCTCTTGAGCCGGCCTTTTTTTGCCGGTCAATGTCGATTCGGCGAAACGTCTTTGCGCAACCGGTCGAGCTCCCGGGCCGGACCGATGACGACCAGGATATCACCCGGGTCCAGACGATGATTCAATCCCCGGGTGTTGAAGATCAACTTGTCGCCTATCTCCAGATCGACGAGGCCCAACAGGATGATGTCATAGTGCTGATCGAGATGAATCTCGTTCAAACGTTTCGATGCGAAGGGGGAACGGGGAGGAATCGTGATCTCGGCCGTCTCGAGGTCTGCCTTGCCGAACACCACCCGTTCCAGGGTCTGGACCACCAGCGGTCGGCAGGTCAGTTCATGTATCTTGCGCCCGACCATTTCATAGGTATCGATCACTTTGCTCGCCCCGGCGGCGGTGAGTTTCTGTATCGACTGCGGCGTCTCGGCGGTACATATGATCGTCAGGTCACGGTCGAGTGCGCGGGCCGAGATGGTGAGAAATACATTCTTCGAGTCTTCGGGAAAAAGGCAATAGATACGCTCGACGCCCTCCCCGATCCCCAATGACTTCAATACCTCGTCGCGAGTATAGTCGGCGTGCTTTGCGGCAAACCCCTTCTCTACCGCCTCTTCGACCTTCTCCAGGCTGTTGCTGATCATCAACAGGTCCGGCACCCGCTGCTGAAGATGCGAGGCCACCTCCTGTCCAAGCGCACCGCAACCGAATATCAGTGTCGTCGGTGTTCCCATGCCCTATACCGCCCCCCGCTCGATCCGCTGCTTGAAGTGTGACAGGCTGTACTCATGTCCGAACACCACCAGCAGATCGTCGGTCTCGAGACGGAATGCCGGCCCGGGATTGAAGATGAACTGCTGATCTTCCAGGTTGTAGAACCGCATCCCGTCGATCTCGTCTCTCGGTGTACCCGTTATGACACCAAACAGGATCAGACGATACCGCTTGAAGGGGATCTCTTTCATGCGCCGCCCGCTCAGTACCGACCCTTCGCGTACACGAATGGCATCGATGCCCACACCCTTCTCACCCGAGAGCATGTCCGAAATCGCCTCGAACGCCACCGGCTGTCCCGCATACTCCGCCGCAACGATCCCCGCCATCTGATACGGCGCCACGGTATAGTTGGCGCCCGCGCGTTCCATCTTGACGATGTTTTCGCGGTGGTTGGCGCGGGAGATGATCTCGACCCCCGGATTCATCTGGCGAGCCGTCAGGGTGATGTAGACGTTCACCACGTCATCGCCGGTCAGCGACAACACCCGTTTCGCCTTGCGGTCGATACCCAACCGGGCCAGCAGTTCATTGTCCTGGGCATTTCCCTCGATGGTCAGATAGCCTTTCTTCTTGGCCATATCCACCTTGCGGCTATCGGAATCCACCACCACGAAGTGTTCCCGATCCTGGGCCAGGCGTTCGGCAACCACCTGCCCCACCCGGCCAAAGCCACACAACACCGTATAGTCCCCACGCCGTTCCACTTCTGCATAGACCCGCTGGGCCCGGATCTCGGGCATCTTTTCATTGAAGGCGGATACGATGATCGAGGTGAAGAAGGCAATGACGCCCATGCCGGCGATGATCAGGATCATGGCGACGATCCTTCCTTCCGCCGTCAAGGGCACGATATCGCCGTAACCCAGGGTTGTGATCGTCACCAGGGCCCAGTAGATGCCATCGAAGAGGGTATGGGGATAATCGGGTCTCGCTTCCGCCTCGAAGAAATAGAAGGCCGTGGCCGCGGTAAACACCAGAAAGGCCATGAATGCCGCCAGGGTCAGCAGTTCGAACCGTTTTTCCGACAGCACCCTGATGAACTCACTCAGGCTGCGCGCATAGCGGAACATCTTGAACAGACGGAACAGCAAGAAGATGCGCAGAAAACGCAGGGGGCGATAACTCGGCACGATCGCCAGCAGATCGATGATGGCCAGTGGACTCGATACATAGTCCCACTTCCGGCGCATCACCTCCCCCAATGCTGGCCCCAGACGAAAAGGGGTACCCAGGAACTGCGCGCGCTCATAGTGCTGGAGGATGATTCTATGGCTGTCGTTGAACACCCAGAAACGTAACAGATATTCGACAATGAATACTGTCACCACGAAGACCTCGAACAGATCGCCAAACAAGCCGAGATCGTTGCGCACCTCATAGATGAGCAAAAACACGCTGGCGACCACCAGCGCGATCATGGAAAGATCGAAATAGGATCTGGCCGGTGAACGGGGATTTTCCAGAATATCGTAGACCCTATCCTTGATCGCACGATAGCGCCGGGACTCTTCGAGACGGTAGCAAAGCTGGATGATAATATGGGAAATCTGCATTTGATGGGTCGGTCCGGGCTGGGACGATCCTGTTACGAAATATATTGTTGCCGGGTTAACAGTTTCTATCGGCGACTATCCGGCGCGCTTCAGTCATCCGGCCGGTCATCCACCTCAATACGCTCCACGTCAGCCACCATGACCGTACGGCCGTCCACGGTCGTGAAGCTGCGTGAACCCACGTCGCCCCGATGGGCCCGGTAGCGCACCGTCTTGCCGGTTCGACTGTTGACCACGCGCACGTCGATCACGCGGTCGTTTTCCCTCCATTCCACATAGACGAACGCCGCCGACACCGCCAACATCAGACCGAAAAAGAGATAGACACCGCGGCGCATGGCGATATGGCGTGACGGATCCGTTGTGGCGGCGGCCACTGTCGCGGGCGGGCGGCGACGGGCGGCCATCCCGCTCCGTTTTCGCACCACAAGATAGACCAGAGCAACGACCGAGGCCGTCAGCAGCATCTCTTTTATCGAAACCATAGGTATACCTGCATCGTACTGCCGACCTGGGGGCCTGTCGGGTTTGGCCATCTGCCGCGAAAACCCACGGGCCCGTATCCAGAGTCCGGCAGCCCCCGCCATGCGGTCGGAGAGTGCAAAGGGGTGTCCGGATACAGTACCATGACCTACCTCTTCCAACCCGAAGACATCATGATACCGCAACGCTTTCTGCCGCATCTGCTCGTTCTGCTGGCGACCCTCGCCACCGCCGGTTGTGCGAAACCCGACCCGCCCACCATGAACCTCTATCGGGCGATCCGCGCCGGCGATATCAATCAGATCAGCCGCAACCTCTACTGGGGAAGCGACATCAATGCACCGGACGCGGACGGGCAGTATCCCTTACATGTGGCGGCCTCGAAGGGCGATGTCGCCATCGTGCGCATGCTGCTGGATCACGGCGCGCAAATCGACGCGGCCAACCGAGAGGGTCGAAGCGCACTCTATCTTGCCCTGGCCGCCGGCAAGACCCAGGTGGCCCGCCTGCTGCTGAAACGAGGCGCGACCTTCGCCCCTGACGCCCTGCTGTTCGAAATGGTCAGAAAAGGGCAGGACGACCGGGACGTGCTCAACTTTCTGTTGCGCCATGGCGCCGGCATCGACAGCCGCGACCGCGACGGCAACGCGCCCTTGCACATTGCAGTCGCCCACGGCCATCGCCGGGTGGCCCGTATGCTCATCGATCACGGCGCCAACGTCAACGCCGTCAACAACACGGGCGAAACCCCGCTGGCCATCGCCCTGCGGCTCGAAAACCCGGATCTTATCCGGCTTTTGAAACGCAATGGGGCCACCACCACGCCCCTGCCGTGACGACGGCGGCCGTTTCTGTTACCTTCCCGGCTCGATTTGATTCAGTGAGAGAGAGGCATGAGCGAGAAAGCGGAAGATCTGAGCATCACCTATACGGAAGATGGTGTCGATATCGTCAAGGAGCTGGACAAGGAGATCCTCTCGAAGGGGGCGTGGACCACCATCATTTTCCGCTACCAGGAATGGAACCGGGCGAAGGAAGAGTACGGCCCCGAGAAATACACCATCCGCCGCTACCAGAAACGCGGCGGGCAATACCAACAGAAATCGAAGTTCAACATCTCCAGCAAGGACCAGGCGAAGGCCGTAATCGCAGCGCTTGAGAAGTGGATCGGGTCGGAGTAGGCGCCTCCCGTTACGGGGGCGCAGCGACACGATCGCCCCACGCCCCCAACTGCTCCAGAATCGTCATGGCCGCCGGATCCTCGCGGCGCTCCGCCCGCAGTTCCGCCAGCCGCCGCCGATACCCCTCCAGGACGATACTGCCCCCTCCCGCGGGGTCGTTCAGACGGCGGCGGCGAAACGCCTCCCAGCGTTCCCGCTCCGGGGCCGAAAGGGTCTCCTGCCAGTTCCGGGCACGAAAGCGAAACAGCATCTCCGGCAATCGCGGGTCATCGAAACGCGGGCGGTAGTGCGCCAGCTCCGCCGGCGAAAGCCGGTGGACTTCCTCCATGCGGCGGCGATCCGCATCGTTGAAGAAGCCCCCTCCATAAAGGCTCAAGTCCGGATCTTCGGGCGCCTCGAATTCACGCTGCAGATGGACGGCCTGGATCTTGCGTTCCAGACCTGTCGCCGTACGGATGCGCCCGAGATAGGTCATACCCCGTTCCACATCGATCTCCCAGCGCTCCGCCGCCTGTGCCGACAGTGTGTTCATGGGCACCAGCACCGGACATTTGTTGATGTGCACCGTCTTCAACGGGATGCGTGTCTCCCCCTCTTGCAGATCCTCGCTGGCAGTGAACAGCCGCCGGTGCAAGGTCTCCACATCGAGCGACAACAGGGGCTCGGGATCGTAGCGCAGATCATAGACGATGATGCCGTTCTGGTTGGTCGGATGACGCGCCACCGGCGTCACCATGGCCATGCTGCCAAAACGGGCAGGGAACATGCCGGAGACGTGGAGCACGGGCGCCTGCGTCTTGAGATCCAACAGCCTCAGAACCGCCTGTTTGCTCCGGTGTTCCAACACATAGGCGTAGAGACGCGGCTGGCGCTGACGGATGAGGCGGGCCATGGCGATGGTCGCATACACGTCGGAGAGCGCGTCATGAGCGGCCTCATGGGCGATGCCGTTGGCGGCGGTGAGTTCCTCCAGACGGAAGCTTGGCGTCCCCGCCTCCCGTTCGGGCCATTCGATGCCCTCCGGCCGCAAGGCGTGGGTCAGGCGCACCATATCGATGATGTCCCAACGGGAGTTGCCATTTTTCCACTCCCGGGCATAGGGATCATAGAGATTGCGGTAAAGGGTGAAACGCGTGACCTCGTCATCGAAGCGGATATTGTTGTAGCCCACGCCACAGGTGCCGGGCTGCGCCAGCTCTGCATGAATGCGGGCAATGAATTCCGCTTCCGCCACCCCCTCGCGTTCCGCGGCCTGGGGCGTGATGCCCGTCACCAGGCAGGCATCGGGCTGGGGCAGGATATCGTTCGACGGACGCGCATAACACATCAGCGGCTCGCCAATCACGTTGAGATCCCAGTCGGTGCGCAACCCCGCGAACTGAACCGGCCGGTCCCGCCGCGGGTCGACGCCCCAGGTCTCGTAGTCGTGCCAATAGAATGTCGGCTTGATCATATGGAATCCCGCGTCCAGCCTGACCCCGGGCGTCTCTCGGGTTTGACCGATCAAAGCGAAAATCACAGAGAGCGAAGCCAACCGGCTGATCGGATGAGGCCATTATTAACCCGGCAACACTATATATCGTATTCAGCCGTGGCGTGCCGGTTCGCAGCAAGGCGGCCCATCGCCGCTGTAGTCACTCTCCAGCAAGATGGGGCAACGCAGCCTGCGGGCCGGCACGCCGCGGCCTGTCTTTGAATATCATAGGGTTAGGGGCTTCAGGCAG
>JALSTP010000193.1 GCA_026983675.1 Sedimenticola sp. | reverse complement strand
GCCGGACCTGCGTTCCAGCGCGCTGGACAGGATGTCCAAGTGTCGCGAGTGCATGGATGCACTGGAGCGACCTTGGCAAGGGAATGACCCTTGCCTGCGCACTGCGCCTTGTTCCGGCGCCTGCCTGTAGCCCTGAATGCGATATATATCGTTGCCGGGTTAATAAGACAATCGACACAATCCATCCATAACTTTAAAAACCACCTCACATAATTTACAGCAATCCGAAGGAGGTCACGTTTTATAAAATAACCGCCTGAGCGCCATCCCTATTGTACGCCCTTATCGTCCCTGCCACAGAAAAGGGCGACCGAGGCCGCCCTTTGTAATCCCGGAACACGGAGTGCCGGGGGATACGATCCGCTATCAGTGATGCAGGCCCTGGACATACTGCGCCACTGCATCGATCTCCGCTTCCGTCATACGGGCCACTACGTCACGCATCATGTGATTGGGATCGTTTGCTCGCGCACCGGAACGAAAATTCCTTAATGCCTTGCCCACATACTTCGCGTGCTGGCCATTGAGCGCAGGAAACCGCGCCGTATCGATGCCCGTGCCCGCAGGACCATGGCAGGCCATGCAGGCAGGTACGCCTGTTTCCTTGTTCCCCCCCCGATAGATCTTCTCGCCAAGGGCCACTTTGTCCGCCGCCGCGGTACCCGGCGCCTTTTTCTGACTGGAGAAATAAGCGGCGAGGTTTTCGATGTCCTCGTCCTTGATCATCGCGGCCTGCGCCGACATGACGGGATCCTTACGCTTGCCCGCCTTGAAATCCTTGATCTGCTTCACGATGTAGCTGGGATGCTGGCCGGCGAGCTTCGGCCACTCCGGGTTGACACTGTTGCCGTCCGGCCCATGGCAGGCCGCGCAAGGCGCGGACCTCGTCTTTCCCGCCGCGGCATCCCCCGCAGCCTGTGCAACTCCCGAGGTCATGGCGACCGCTATCGAAACTGAAATTAGCAAGTTTTTCATTTTGGAACCCATTGATTGATTTTTGTTTCCGGCCACTTCGGGCGTCCCCCGGCAGCAAACCCCCACTCCGCGTGAAATTCTAATCGCCCACGGCCCCGCTCCGCGAGACGTATTCCAGCCGTGGAAAAATACGGCTTTTATACCAGAACCACGCCACTCAGATCAAATCGAACTGCACCTTCCGCGCTCTTCCGGACCGCCCTCACCTTGCCCTCCCGGAGACAACACCCGACGGTGTTCGCCGCTAAATTCCCGGTAGTGTAAGCTTGGTGTTTTTTTGGCCATGCGCCACCCGTCCCGCAATCACATAATGTCCGCAGAACGTCCCGCCCTCCCCTATTTCAACGATCTCGTTGGACGCTGCATGGCCAACGTGCGGATTCCCGCCGCTTGCAAGGTTCTCAGTCTCACCGTCCCATTGCCGGACATGCGGTTGCATGGCCTGCCGGAACTGGGCGATGACTGGTTCTACTGGACCCACCCCGAGCGGGAACACGCCCTGATCGGCCTTGGGTCGGCCTTGGAGATCGAGGCGCGGGGGGAGAGCCGCTTTCGGACGCTGCGCGAGTGGGCCACCAGACACAAGGTCACCTGGCGCCACCTCGATGTCGAACACAGCGGCACGCCACCCCGGCTTTTCTGTACCTATGCCTTCGAGGCGGACGACCCCATGAACGGACGCTGGAGGGGAGTGCCCAACAGCCTGCTGTGCCTTCCCGAACTCATGCTGGAACGGCAGGGCCACCGCTATCGCATGACCCTCAGCGCCCGCACACAGGGGGGCTCTGCGCGCACAATCGAAACGAGATGGCGCGCCCTCATGGACCGTCTGGTCACGGCCCTCGCCCAGGGACCCAGCCGGGCTGGACGCCGCACCCCCTTGATTCGCACCCTGCAACAACCCTCGGCCGAAGAATGGCTCGACCTGGTGAGGCGGAGCATTGGCGAGATCCGGAAGGGACGGCTGGAGAAGGTGGTACCGGCCCGTTGCATCGAGGTCGAGGCCGCACGCCGCCTCGATCCGTCGCGCTTGATGGCCGTACTGGACTGCCTCTATCCCACCGCGCGTCTGTTCGGAATGGGCCGTGGCGGCAAGAACGTGGTGGCTGCCACACCGGAACGCCAGATCCGGCTTTGTGGAGACGAGGCCACCTGCGACGCCATCGGCGGCACCGTCCGGCGCGCGGCGGGCGAGGACGAGGACCGGGCGCTGGGCAAACGACTGCTGCACTCGCCGAAGATGCGCCAAGAGCATGCCTTCGTGGTGGACGGCATCGGCCACCGCCTGGCCCAGTGCGCCATGGATATTCGAATACCGCCGGCTCCGCGTCTTTTACCCCTGCGAAACCTGCAGCACCTGTGGACCGAGATCCATGCCCGCGTGCCCAGCGGCACGCACATCCTCGATCTCGCGGAGCGGCTTCACCCCACCCCTGCGGTCAATGGCACGCCGGCACAGGCCGCCCTCGAATGGCTGCGAAAAGAGGAACCCCTGCAGCGGGGCTGGTTCAGTGGCGCCGGCGGCTGGATCGACGCCGAGGGAAACGGGGAACTCGCCGTGCTGTTGCGCTGTGCCCTGCTGGAAGGCAAAAGCGCCCTGCTGTATGCAGGGGCCGGCGTGGTCGATGGCTCCGATCCCGAAGATGAGCTTGCCGAGACCGAACTCAAGTTCACCACCCTGCTGGAGGCATTGGAGAACGCCTGAGCAGGTGACAAGGTATACTCTGCCCCATGACAGATACCGCGCTCCGCAACCTCCACTGGGCCAGAAGGCTGATCGCGAGCCTGGCGGCGGGCGGCGTGCGGCAGGCGGTGATCTCGCCTGGTTTGCGCTCCACCCCGTTGGTGCTGGCCTGCGAGGGGCAGCCGGGCCTGCGGATCTGGATACAAGTGGACGAACGCTGCGCCGCCTTTTTCGCCCTCGGTCTGGCCCGCGCCAGCGGCACCCCCA
Organism: Sedimenticola sp.; assembly: GCA_026983675.1. GTDB lineage: Bacteria > Pseudomonadota > Gammaproteobacteria > Chromatiales > Chromatiaceae > JALSTP01. The sequence continues at coordinate 4,523 of JALSTP010000193.1, read as the reverse complement.
CCGTGCTGGTCGCCACCTCCGGCAGCGCCCCCGCCCACTGGCACCCCGCCGTGATCGAGGCGGCGCACAGCCATGTGCCATTGATCCTGCTCTCCGCCGACCGTCCCCCCGCACTGCACCACTGCGGGGCCAACCAGACCACCGACCAGGGGCAACTTTTCGGCCCCCATCTGCGAGGCTTCTATGCCCCGGGCATCCCCCAGCAGGACGCCGCCCCGGTGGCGGCCATCGGCCGCCAGGCAGTGGAACTCAGCCAATGGCCAGACCCCGGCCCGGTGCAGATCAATCTGCCTTTCGCGGACCCCCTCGTACCCCGGCGCCTCCCGCCATTGCCGCCGCCTCCGGCGCCCCCTTGCCACCCTCCCGCGGCCGGCGCCGTCGCCGAAGATGCGGAGGTGGCGGCGCTCGCCCGTGAGCTGAGCGGCCGACGGGTGGTCATCGTCTGCGGCCCCAACGACTACGCGGTGGGGTTCGCCAGTCACGTCAGCGCCCTTGCCACCGTCCTCGATGCCCCTGTTTTCGCCGACCCCCTCTCCGGCCTGCGCTTCGGCGGCCACGACCGCCACCGCGTCCTATGCCGGTATGACGCCTTCCTGCGCTGGACCGACACCGAGGCAGCCCCCGAGATCATCGTGCGTCTTGGCGCCGCCCCGGTCTCGAAGACGCTGCTCGAATGGTTGCAGGCGCAGACCGCCGCGCAATGGCTGATCCACTCCTTCCCCGACACCCCAGACCCGGCGCACCGGCTCACGCGGGTGATCCGCACGGACCCCGCCTCGTGGTGCCAGCAACTGCTTCGTCATGATCTCGACGCTGCGCCAAAGGGCTGGTTCGACGCGCTTCGGCGCGGCGAAGAGATGGCGGCGAGGGCCGCAGACGCCCCCACCGAGGGTCCTCCTTTCGAGGGACAGCTGATCGCCGAACTGTTGGCGGAAGTCCCGCCTCACAGTCTCCTTTTCAGCGGCAACTCCATGCCGGTCCGGCAGTTCGACGCCTGGTCCGGAACCCTGGACAAACCGCTGCGACTAATCGCCAATCGTGGCGTCAGCGGTATCGATGGCAACATCTCCACCCTGCTGGGACTCGCCGCCGGTGGCGACCAACCGGTCATCGGGCTGATCGGCGACCTCGCCTTCTACCACGACATGAATGGCCTGCTCGCCGCCCGACAGGGGATCGACGCGGTGCTGGTGGTGATCAACAACGGCGGCGGCGGTATATTCGGCTACCTGCCCCAGGCCGATCTCCCGGACTTCGAGGCGCACTGGTTGACGCCCACCGGGCTGGAGTTGGTACACGCCGCCAAACTCTACGCCCTCCCCTTCCACCGCATCCGCCGCCAGGCAGAGTTTCGACCCGCCCTGCGCGCCGCGCTGGCGGAAAAGGGGGTCAGCCTGCTGGAAGTCATGGTCGATCGCGACTACAGTATCGCCCGGCACAGACAGTATTGGAGCAAGGCAGGCGCATGACAGACAACGAGCTGAACGCCCCCATCCACTGGCAGACGCCGGAATGGGCGCACTTCCGGGACATCCTCTACCACCAGGCCGAGGGCATCGCCCGCATCACCATCAACCGGCCCGAGGTGCGCAATGCCTTCCGTCCGGAGACGGTGGAGGAGCTGATCGAGGCCTTTCACCGCGCCCACCACGACCCGGAAATCGGCATCATCGTCCTCACCGGCGCCGGTGACCAGGCGTTCTGTTCCGGCGGCGACCAGAAGGTGCGCGGCCAGGGCGGCTACCGCGACGGCGCCGGCGTGGAACACCTCAATGTGCTGGAACTGCAGCGCCAGATCCGCACCCTGCCCAAACCGGTGGTGGCCATGGTAGCGGGCTATGCCATCGGCGGCGGTCATGTGCTCCACCTCGTCTGCGACCTCACCCTCGCCGCCGACAACGCCCGTTTCGGCCAGACCGGGCCGCGCGTGGGCAGCTTCGACGCCGGCCTCGGCGCCGGCCTGCTGGCGCGCACGGTGGGACTGAAGAAGGCCAAGGAGATCTGGTTCCTGTGCCGCCAGTACGGCGCCGAGGAGGCCCTCGCCATGGGGCTGGTCAACCGCGTGGTGCCACTGGCGGAACTGGAGCGGGAGACCGTCATTTGGTGCCGCCGGATGCTGCGCCACTCGCCCACCGCGCTGCGGGTGCTCAAGGCCGCCTTCAACGCCGACACCGACGGCCTCGCCGGTATCCAGGAACTGGCCGGCAACGCCACCGCCCTGTTCTACACCACTGCCGAGGCGCAGGAAGGACGCGACGCCTTCCTGGAAAAACGTCCACCGGACTTCAACCGTTTCCCCCGACGGCCATGAGCGACGACACCCCGCAAGACCTCGACAGCGCGGTGGCACAAAGGCGCTACGCCGTGGTCTACACGCCCTCGAAGCGGCGCAAACGCTTCCCCGAGAACTGCGTGCAGATCCATTCCTCTGTGGAAGAGGCGCTGGCCGCGGCCCGCCATGGCGACAATCTCCACCCCGCCCTGGTGATGGGACCGTCGCGTTCGTCGGAGGGATTCCGGCTCTATTACCTGGTGGAATGGCTCGACTGACCGCGTTGCGGGACGGAACAAGGGCGATCAGGGGACGAGGGACACGGCCCCGAGCGCGGCCTCGATGGTCTCGGTGCGCAATGCGCCGAAGGCATCGGAATTGAAGGTGGTGAACGCGCCGGCCAGTTCATACCAGGCGAAGACACCGCTCCAGTCAGGGGGACGGCAGTCCCCTGGCCGCTTGCGTGGCAGGCAGTAGAGACACCCCGGAAGGCAGATCAGATTGTAACTGACCGCCTCCTGGTGCAATTGCTCCAGGGTCCGCCACGCCTCCTCCGGCCGGTCGAATCGCAGACAATGCGCGGGATAGGCGTCCACGCCGCCATTGTGCCGCCATGCGGGGGCCGCCACGGGCAACGGCCCGTCCCGCATGAACATCTGAAAGTGCAGATGATTGACCGAGGCGCCCGCCCCGTAGCTGTTATAGCCGAAACCTACGCCGGGCAAGGCCGCCCCCAGCGTCTCGGCCAGCCGCCAGAGGTGATCGAGATCGGTCCGTTCGAGATATTGTGGCCGGTTCGTCTTCCGTTCCGGCACCAGCAATGCGTGCACCGGGGCGAAGGGGAATTTGTTGTAGAGCAGATCCACCCTGCGTCCCGCCAGCACCCCCGACCAGAAGGTCTCCTTGCGCAGAAACGATCGATTGAAATGAAACCCCGAAGGCTCGAAGGGGACATGGACCCCCGTTCCCCCCTCTGTTGACATCCGTCCCGGCCGGAAGGCGCGCACATGGTTGAACTGAATCTCCCACGGTCCCGCGCAACGAAAGCGCGTCAACCGCACCCCATCGAAACCGATGGCCATCAGCTTGAGGAACACCAGCAGGTCGTCGGGCGGCTCGTCGGGTGGACGTCCATGGCGCAACTCGTCCCGGACGCGGCTGGCCAGCTCTTGAAACCAGCGGCGCAAGGGCGTTTCCAGTTCGGCCCGAATGGCCGGGTCGAAGCAGGCATTGGCCATGACCAGCACCAAGGCCCCCAGGTCCGGATTCCCGATCAACCGCCGCAAGCCGGTGACGAAGGCGGCGCGTAGCGCGTCCGGCGAGGCGAAAGAGGGGGGAAGGGCATTCATCGCCGGCAATGTAAACAGCTCCGGCTCCCGAAACAACCCCTTGGCTTTCCGCGGGGCAACGGCGATACTGGCGCGCCATGCGCAGGAACCCCCTGATCAATGCCCCGTCACAGCGTGAACGTCAGCCCGCCGTTCTCACCACCGCCCATAGCGGGACGGCGCGCGCCCGCCATTCGGCCGGCGCAGCGGGAGGGTGGTGAGAAATGCAGGTAAGATACTGGTGGTTGGCCGCGCGGCCGAAGACCCTCTCCATCTCGGTGGTGCCGGTGGTGGTGGGCATTGCCCTTGCCTGGCACAGTGAAGAACGTTTCCGGCCTCTCATCGCCGCCGCCACCCTCCTCGCCGCCCTGCTGATTCAGATCGGCACCAACCTCTACAACGACGCCGCCGACTTCGAACGCGGCGCCGACCGCGACGATCGGCTCGGTCCCGATCGCGCCGCTGCGCGTGGATGGCTGTCTCCGGCGGCGCTGAAACGCGGCGCGCACCGGGCCTTCGCCAGCGCCTTCCTGCTCGGCATCCCCCTCGCCTGGGCCGGCGGCTGGCCGATCGTCGCACTGGGGCTGCTTTCGGTGGCCGCAGGCTATGCCTACACCGGGGGACGCCATCCCATCGCCTATTCCGCCAGCGGCGAACTGTTCGCGTTCCTGTTCTTCGGCCCAGCCGCCGTGGCGGGAAGCGCCTACCTGCAAACGGGTACGGTGAGCGACGGGACTCTCGCCACGGGGGCGGCCATCGGCCTGTTCGCGGCCGCGGTCTTGCTGGTCAACAACTACCGGGACCTGGACAGCGACCGGCGCGCCGGCAAGCTGACGCTCGTCCATTTTCTTGGCAGGCGCGGCGCGCGACGCCTCTACGCCGCCCTGGTACTGCTGCCGTTCCTGCTGCCCCCCGTTCTCGGC
>JALSTP010000192.1 GCA_026983675.1 Sedimenticola sp. | reverse complement strand
GCCTTGAAGAAAGCGGCGATGAGCCATCTGCGCAAACTGCAGAAGTCTCCGGCAAGGGTGAAAAGTTACTTCGCGCATGAGCCGATTCGCTATGCAGCGTAGCAATATTTTATTGCCGGGTTAATAATAATCCGAAGCCACTGGCTTTAGCCGGTGGAGTATTCACAGTGGCTTGGATACGTGGTCACTGTCAGTGACGCAAGGGACCATGGTGTCGGTATTTCTGGATTCAGGCGGCTGTCGGGGGTGTCCATTGGAGACACGATCCTCGGTTTTTGGGGGCGCGTGCGTTGTGGCGGTTTTAGGAATCTGGTACCTTTTATGCCCATTCCGATGTTTTCCATGTCCGGCGTTTCAATCATTTCATGACCAGATTTATCTTCATTACCGGTGGCGTCGTTTCCTCTTTGGGCAAGGGCATTGCCTCGGCGTCGCTGGGCGCCCTGCTCGAAGCCCGAGGGTTCAAGGTCACCATGATCAAGCTGGATCCCTATATCAACGTGGATCCAGGCACCATGAGCCCTTTTCAGCATGGCGAGGTCTATGTCACCGAGGACGGGACGGAGACCGATCTCGATCTGGGGCACTACGAGCGCTTCGTGCACACCACCATGGGGCGGAACAACAACTTCACCACTGGCCAAATCTACGAACGGGTGATTCGCAAGGAACGGCGTGGGGAGTATCTCGGCGGTACTGTCCAGGTGATTCCCCATGTCACCGACGAGATCAAACGTTGCGTGAGACTGGGGGCGGGCGATGCGGACATTACCTTGGTGGAGATTGGCGGCACCGTGGGCGATATCGAGTCACTGCCTTTTCTGGAGGCGATCCGCCAGATGGGGGTGGAGCTCGGCCACCAGCAGGCGCTCTTCATCCATCTTACTCTGGTGCCGTATATCCGCGTTTCTGGTGAGATCAAGACCAAACCGACCCAACATTCGGTGAAGGAGTTGCGTTCCATTGGCATTCAGCCGGATATCCTCATCTGCCGTTCCGAGCGCGCCTTGCCGGAAGGTGAGCGGCGCAAGATCGCGTTATTTACGAATGTGGCGGAAGAGGCGGTCATTGCCGCACTGGATGCGGACAATATCTACCGTATTCCCCTCATGTTGCATGCCCAGAAGCTGGATGAACTGGTGGTGCGGCAGTTCGGCCTGGAGGCGCCGCCCGCGGATCTTGGCGAATGGCGCCGGGTGGTGGAGGGCCTGGAGCATCCGGAACAGGAGGTGAGGGTGGCAATGGTGGGGAAATATGTCCATCTTACCGAGGCCTACAAGTCGCTTTCGGAAGCGCTGATCCACGCCGGGATTCATACCCATACGCGGGTGAAGATCCAGTACGTGGATTCCGAACAGATCGAGCAGGACGGTCCGGGTTGCCTCGAAGGGATGGATGCGATTCTGGTGCCAGGCGGATTCGGTGAGCGTGGGGTAGAGGGCAAGATCGCTGCGGTGCGCTTTGCGCGGGAGCGGGGTGTGCCTTACCTCGGGATCTGTCTCGGCATGCAGGTCGCGGTGATCGAATATGCGCGTGATGTAGCCGGGATGGAAGGAGCGCATAGTACGGAGTTCGACCCTCATACGCCTTATCCGGTTATCGCGCTTATCACAGAATGGGTCAACGAGGACGGTACAGTGGAGGTGCGGGACGAAAGTTCCGATCTTGGTGGCACCATGCGGCTCGGTGGCCAGTCCTGTCGGCTGGAGGCGGGCACTCTGGTGCGCAAATTGTATGGCAAGGAGATCATCGTCGAACGTCACCGCCACCGCTACGAATTCAACAACCAATATCTCGATGCGTTGCAGGAGGCGGGGCTCAAGATCGCCGGCCGATCATTGGACGGCAAACTGGTGGAGATCGTCGAATTACCGTCTCACCCGTGGTTTGTTGCCTGTCAGTTCCACCCCGAGTTTACCTCCACGCCACGTGACGGACATCCGCTCTTTTCCGGTTTTGTGCAAGCCGCCCGGACGCACAGCCATCGGTCGGCCGCCGTCACCGCCAGCGCATGAAGCTGTGTGACTTCGACGCCGGTCTGGCGCACCCGCTGTTTCTGATCGCCGGTCCCTGTGTGGTGGAGAGCGAGCAACTGGCGCTGGATACCGCCGGTGAACTCAAGGCGATCACCGACCGATTGGGGATCCCGTTCATCTACAAGTCCTCCTTCGACAAGGCCAACCGCTCCTCGGGCGAGAGCTTCCGTGGGCCTGGGCTGGAGGAAGGCTTGCGGGTGCTGGCGGAGGTGAAGCGCCAGATCGGCGTACCGGTGCTCACCGATGTCCATGAAGACACGCCTCTGGGCGACGTGGCGGAGGTGGTGGACGTTCTTCAGACGCCGGCGTTTCTTTGCCGGCAGACCAATTTCATTCGGGCGGTGGCGCGCCAGGGCCGGCCCGTGAATATCAAGAAAGGCCAGTTCCTTGCTCCCTGGGACATGGTGCATGTGGTGGCCAAGGCGCGAGCCGAGGGCAATGATCGGATCATGGTCTGCGAGCGTGGCGTCAGCTTTGGATACAACAATCTGGTGTCCGATATGCGCTCACTGGCGGTGATGCGGGAGACGGGGTGCCCGGTGGTCTATGACGCAACCCATTCTGTACAGTTGCCCGGTGGGCAGGGCAACAGCTCGGGCGGTCAGCGGGAATTCGTCCCGGTGCTGGCGCGTGCGGCGGTCGCCTCGGGTGTGTCCGGCCTCTTCATGGAGACCCATCCCCAGCCCGAAAAGGCCCTGAGTGACGGGCCGAATTCCTGGCCTCTTGACCGGATCGAGTCCCTGTTGGAGACGTTGATGGCCCTCGACCGGATGGTGAAGAGCAGCGATCTCGCGGAACAATCGTTATAATCCCGTCTTCATCGGGTGTGATCGACCCCGTTTCTGAAGTCATAAAGATACAAAGATACAGGAAGAAGAAATGTCCGAAATTGTTGATATTCGTGCGCGGGAGATACTGGATTCACGGGGCAACCCCACTGTAGAAGCAGATGTGATTACGGCGGAGGGGGCGATCGGACGGGCGGCAGTGCCCTCCGGTGCATCGACGGGCTCGCGGGAGGCGTTGGAGCTGCGGGACGGTGACAAAGCGCGGTACGGCGGAAAGGGGGTGCTCAAGGCCGTGGAGCATGTGAATGGCGAACTCCGCGATGCCGTCACCGGCATGGAGGTGGAGGACCAGGAGGCCCTGGACCGCCGCATGATCGAACTGGACGGGACGGAGAACAAGGGACGTCTCGGCGCCAACGCCATCCTTGGCGTCTCGCTGGCGGCTGCCCATGCCGCGGCTCAGGAGAATGCGCTCCCACTCTACCGTTACCTCGGCGAGGGGCCTTACCGGTTGCCCGTGCCCATGATGAACATCATCAACGGTGGCGCTCACGCCGCCAACAGTGTGGATCTGCAGGAATTCATGATCCTGCCGGTGGGCGCGGCCTCCATGCGCGAAGCGGTGCGTTATGGGGCCGAAGTGTTTCATGCCTTGAAATCGGTGCTCAGCGGTCGAGGCCTTTCGACGGCAGTGGGTGACGAGGGGGGCTTCGCGCCGGACCTGCGCTCCAACGAAGAGGCCATCGAGGTGATTCTGGAGGCCATCGGCAAGGCGGGCTATACGGCGGGTGATGACATCTGTCTGGGGCTCGATGCCGCCAGTTCCGAATTCTATCAGGACGGCAAATACGTCCTCGCCTCGGAGGGCAAATCCCTCGATGCCGCCCAGTTTGCCGACTATCTGGCGGCATGGGTGGATCAATACCCCATCATTTCCATCGAGGATGGCATGGACGAGAGCGACTGGGACGGCTGGGCGCTGCTCACTGAAAAGCTGGCCGGGCGGGTGCAACTGGTGGGCGACGATCTGTTCGTGACCAACACTCGGATTCTTAAGGAAGGGATCGACAAGGGGGTGGCCAACTCCATTCTCATCAAGGTCAATCAGATCGGGACCCTCACAGAGACCTTGGACGCAATCGATATGGCGCAGGCGGCGAACTACACCGCGGTAGTGTCGCACCGGTCGGGAGAGACCGAGGACACCACCATCGCCGATTTGACGGTGGCGGCCAATACGGGGCAGATCAAGACGGGCTCCCTCTCCCGTTCGGAGCGGGTCGCCAAATACAACCAACTGATGCGTATCGAGGATCAGTTGGGCGAAGAGGGCAGCTATGCGGGGCGCGCCGCTTTCCCCACGCTTTGAGGGGCGGCGCAAGCGCTGCGGGGGCGATCCGTCCTGCGCCTGGCCGGCGGCAAGGGGCCCTTCGTGGTAGCCGGGACATCGTGCGCTGGCTGATTGCCATCCTCGTGGTGTTGATTCTGGTGCTTCAGTACCGTCTGTGGGTGGGCGACGGAAGCCTGGCGGAGGTTTACCATCTCAAGCAGCAGATCGATGCGCAGAAGGCAGCCCTCAAGCGGTTGCGCAAGCGTAACAAGGCCCTGCAGGCGGAGGTGGACGATCTGCGTGATGGCCTTGAGGCGGTGGAGGAGCGCGCCCGCAGTGAACTGGGCATGATCAAAGAGGGCGAGGTGTTCTATCAGGTTATCGAACCCCCCGGAAAAGCGGATCATGGGGGGCGTTGAGCCGTTGTGGGCCGTGGTTCCCGCCGCCGGTGTCGGACGGCGTATGGGGGGCAGCGTACCGAAGCAATACCTGCCGCTTGGGGGGCGGCGCGTCATCGAATGCACCCTCGAACGCCTGCTCGCGGTGCCGGGCATGGAAGCTGTCTACGTGGCGCTGGCGGAGAATGACGCATGGTGGCCGGAAGGCCCGTTTGCCGGGGATGATCGTGTCCGGCGGGTGGCCGGGGGCGAAGAACGGGCCCATTCGGTACTCAACGCCCTGCGTGTTCTGGAGCGGGATGCGGGCGGGCGCGGCTGGGTACTGGTGCACGACGCGGCGCGCCCCTGCGTGAGGGTGGCCGACGTCGAGCGTCTGATTGACGAAGTGGCGACACACCCCGTCGGAGGCATCCTCGCCTCTCCGTTGCACGATACCATCAAACGCACAGGCGCCGGTGAGTGCGTGGTTCGCGCTACTATCCCCAGAGAGGAACTGTGGCGCGCGCTCACCCCGCAGATGTTCCGGATCGGAATGCTGTGTCAAGCCCTGGAAAACGCCCTGATGCGCGGCCAACAGGTGACCGACGAGGCCAGCGCCATGGAACTTGCGGGGATGTATCCCTTACTCGTGGAAGGGCATGCGGACAACATCAAGATCACCCATCCAGAAGATCTGGCGCTGGCGGCCTTCTACCTGGACCGCCAGCGCGCCGCATATTGACTTGACCCGGCAAGCTTTATTGCCGGGCTAGTGGACGCTGCCAAATGAGAGATCGAGGGAGTAGGCAGGGAGAGGTATTCCGGCAATCTTGCATGCCTGCACCACGGGACCACGCGGGAAGAGGGTGTAGAGGTAGCGTTTTCCGCCCTCCTTCTTGAACCGGTTGGTCATGGCCTTGAGCACCACGCGGGCGCTGCAGGTGGTGCCATGTTCCTCGCAATGGCCCCTCAGAAAGTGGATGACATCCCAGTGGGCATCAGTGAGTTCGATATTTTCTTCCGCAGCCAGTTGCCGGGCGATTTCTTCGTTCCAGTCATCAAAACTCTCGGGTGCCTTGCTGACCTCGGTTGCCAGTGGATCTACATAATATGACATACGTTTCTCTCCGCAGATTTCCTTTGGTGTACGATAGCGGTCTGGGTTGTTGTTTAGTCATGAGACCGCAGGGGTTCATTTTCAGGAAAGAACCTCCTATATCAAATATAGTTCAGTTGGCTCAATAAAACAGACTCATTTGGTAGGGTAATTGTGAAATGCGTATAGGCCAGGGGTATGACGCCCATCGATTTGGATCTGGAGATCACTTGACGCTTGGTGGAGTGCGTATCGAACACATGCGCCGGCTGGTGGCGCATTCCGATGGTGATGTGCTTATCCATGCCTTGTGTGACGCGCTGTTGGGCGCCGCCGGTCTGGGCGATATCGGGCAGCATTTTCCGGACAGCAGTGCCGAGTTCGAGGGTATCGACAGCCGGATTCTGTTGCGCCGGGTGGTGGCGCTTCTGGGCGAGGCAGGGCTCAAGGTCCACAACGCCGATGTCACGGTGGTGGCGCAACAACCGAAGCTCGCTCCACATATCCCCGTTATGCGCGAACGTCTGGCGACGGATCTCGGGATCGATCCGGGTTGCCTCAATGTCAAGGCGACCACCACGGAAGGCATGGGGTTTGCCGGGCGTGGCGAAGGGATCGCCTGTTATGCCGTCGCGTTGCTCGAAGAGTGACCGGACAGGATCAGCGCTGGCGTTCCCTCGCCGAACTCCCTTACGCCTTCGGCCCACCCCCCTCTGTGGGACGGATGCGGGAGGTGCCGGAAGATTTCAAGGTGGACGAAGTGCTTGGGTTTGCGCCAGACGGGGAGGGCGAGCATTGGTTATTGCGGATCCGCAAGCGGGGCGTTAACACCGACTGGGTGGCGCGCCGGTTGGCCTCGGTGGCCGGCGTTGCGCCGCGCGAGGTAAGCTACGCGGGGCTCAAGGATCGCCGTGCGGTGACCTCTCAGTGGTTTTCCATACGCGCGCCGGGACGCACTACGCCGAACTGGGATGCGTTGGAGGCCGAGGGTCTTGAGCTTCTGGATGCCGCCCGACATCGCCGCAAGCTGCGCCGAGGGGTGCTCAAGGCCAATCGTTTCCAGATTCGTCTGCGCGGCGTCCAGGGCGATCGGGCGGCGCTCGATGCTCGCCTTCGGGTGATTCGGGAGCGGGGGTTTCCCAATTATTTCGGCGGGCAGCGCTTCGGCCATGGCTACCGTAATCTCTCGGAGGCGGCGCGCTTGTTCAGCGGGCGTATAAAGGGCCTCAAACGTCACCAGCGCGGACTCTATCTGTCGGCAGCCCGCTCCATGCTGTTCAATGAGCTATTGGCCCGGCGCATCGAAGCCGGCCGATGGGACATGCCTTTGACGGGCGATCTGGTCATGCTGGAGGGAAGTCATAGCCGGTTTGAGGTGGACACAGCGGATGCCTCGATTCTGGCGCGAGCATCCGAACTCGATCTGCATCCCACCGGGCCGCTGTTCGGTCGTGGTGACCCCGAGGTGGGGGGGCAGCCGGCGCAGTGGGAGGCAGAGGTGGCGCAGTGCTTCGCCGGTTGGGTCGAGGGGCTGGGGCGTTTTGGCCTACGGCGGGACCGGCGGGCCTTGCGGGCAGTGGCGCGGGGCCTGAAATGGCATCTTGCAGACGGAGTGTTGACGCTGGATTTTTCACTCGCGCCGGGGTGCTATGCCACCCAGCTGCTCAGGGAGGCGGTCTCGGTGTCGGAGCCTTAGCCCACATTTCTCACCCCCCTTACTACTCCGGATTATTCATGAAATCGCTCGCGCCCTTGCTTGATCCTTGTCCACACAGGGAATTTTCCTTCCTCGGCAATACAGCCCGTATTCCACTCGGTCGGAAAATCCCCTGTGCGGACAATTCTCTGCG
>JALSTP010000191.1 GCA_026983675.1 Sedimenticola sp. | reverse complement strand
CCTTGCTGGAACGGGGTGAGTATACCGAGGCGCTGCGCCGGCTCGCCTCCCTCAAGAAGCCGGTGGACCAGTTTTTCGATGAGGTGATGGTGATGACGGACGAGAACGACCTGAGACGCAACCGGCTGGCGCTGCTCGCCTCCCTCTCCAGCCTGTTCCTGCGCATCGCCGACCTCTCCAGATTACAGCAGGCCAACCCATGAATGAGGATTCCTACCAGGCCATGTTGGCGGCGGTGCAGGCATTTCATGACAAGCATCGCTTCCGCGAGACCGGGGGTGAGGAGATGACCTACCGTGTTGCCTTGATGGCCGAGGAACTTGGGGAGATCTCCGCCTGTGTTACCAAAGGCAAGAGCCGGGAGGCGTTGGCTGAAGAGGTGGCGGATCTCTTCATTCTGCTCATTGGCACCGCGATTGCGGGCGATTTCGACCTGAGGCAAGCCTTTTGGAATAAGATGGAAAAATTGGACAAACGCGGCGCGCGCATGATCGATGGCCGTATCCGTGTATCCGAATTTCGCGATATGGATTGACCTACTCCGGACCCGGTACCGCCACAGTGAAACTGATCATCCTCGATCGCGACGGCGTCATCAACGAGGACTCGGACGAGTACATCAAATCGCCGCAGGAGTGGAAGCCGATTCCGGGCAGCCTGGAGGCCGTCGCCCGCCTCAACCAAGCAGGTTACCAGGTGACCGTGGCCACCAATCAGTCCGGCATTGCCCGGGGCCTGTTCGACATCGACGCCTTGAATGCCATTCATCAGACGATGGCAGCGGCGTTGCGCCGGTTTGGTGGTCATATCGATGGCATCTTTTTTTGCCCTCATGGTCCAGATGCCCATTGCAATTGCCGCAAGCCTGCACCGGGGCTTCTGCTCGCCATCGCCGAGCGTTTCGGCGTCGAACTGGACGGCGTCCCCGTCATAGGGGACTCACTTCGGGACCTGCAGGCCGCCCGGGCCGCGGGTGCACGGCCGATACTGGTGCGTACCGGCAAAGGAGAACGTACCCTGCAGCAACAGCGAATCTTGCTGAACGACACCCCCATCTTCGGGAATTTGTCTGCCGTCGCCGATTTCCTGCTGAAATCCGACAGCACCATGGGTCGAACATGAACCCACTCAGGCCCATCCGCGGAAGGTGCTCACCATGATATTCATCCGTTCCATTCTCTACTTCCTGATGCTGGTCCTGACCACCCTCTTCTATTCAACTATCCTGGTTGCGATCGGTTGGGCCCTCCCGTTCCGGCGGCGCTCGGCCATTGCCAATGGTTGGGGCCGGACCAATCTCCTGCTTCAACGCTGGATCTGCGGGCTCGACTACCACGTCGCCGGACGCGAAAACATCCCCGCGCGGAACTGCATCATACTCTGTAAGCATCAGTCGGCGTGGGAAACCATCGCCCTGCGCCATATCCTTCCCCCGGAGCAGGTATGGGTCCTGAAGAAAGAACTGATGTGGGTGCCGTTTTTCGGCTGGGCGCTTGCCCTGTTCAGCCCTGTCGCCATCGACAGAAAATCGGGCCGGCGGGCAGTCTCTCAGATCATCAAACAAGGGACCGAGCAGTTGCAGAAAGGGCGTTGGCTGGTG
>JALSTP010000190.1 GCA_026983675.1 Sedimenticola sp. | reverse complement strand
CCAAGGAGGCATTGACGGGGTCTGAAAGCGTGGCGCTGGACATCGAGTTGCCGGATGGCGATCGCTGGCAGGGTACCCTGGACCGGGAGACGTTGGCTCGGCTCATCGACCCGCTGATCGGCAAGAGCTTGATACCTTGCCGGCGGGCGCTCCGTGATGCCGGCGTATCGCCGGAGGAGATCGAGGACGTGGTGATGGTGGGGGGGGCCACTCGCATCCCCCGCGTGCGCGAGCGTGTGGGCGCATTCTTCGAGACCGAGCCGCTGGTGGACATCGACCCCGATAAGGTGGTGGCCATTGGCGCGGCCATCCAGGCCGACATCCTGGTGGGTAACAAGTCCGAGGACGAGATGCTTCTGCTGGATGTCATCCCCCTTTCCCTCGGTATCGAGACCATGGGAGGGCTGGTGGAGAAGATCATCCCGCGCAATACCACCATTCCGGTGGCCCGCGCCCAGGAGTTTACCACCTTCAAAGACGGCCAGACTGCACTGGCGATCCACGTGCTCCAGGGTGAGCGGGAGCTGGTGCAGGACTGCCGCTCGCTGGCCCGCTTCGAACTGCGTGGCATACCGCCCATGGTGGCAGGGGCGGCGCGTATCCGTGTCACCTTCGAGGTGGATGCGGACGGACTGCTCAGTGTTACGGCCACCGAAGAAAGCAGCGGCGTGAAGGCAAGCGTGGAGGTCAAGCCCTCCTATGGTCTGAGCGACGCCGAAATCGAACAGATGCTTAAGGCATCTTTCGAGCACGCCAAGGAGGACCTTGCGGCCCGCCGACTGCGCGAACAGCAAGTGGAGGCCCGGCGGGTCATCGAGGCGCTCAAAGCGGCGCTTGCCGCAGACGGCGATGCCTTGCTGTCGCGGGAGGAGCGGGCCGGTATCGAGAAGGCATTGCAGAAACTTGTGGACGTGAGTGAGGGCACGGATCATGTCCTCATCGAGGCATCGATAAAGGCGCTGGAGAAGCAGGCGGAATTCTATGTCGAGCGGCGCATGAACAGCACTATCTCCAAAGCCATGGCCGGCCACAAAGTCAACGAATTCGAGTAACAGCAGCGGAACGTTATGCCACAAATCATCTTTCTCCCCCACGAGGAAATCTGCCCCGAAGGCGCCGTTGTCGAGGTGGAATCGGGTACCACAATCTGTGACGCGGCGCTGGCCAACGGCGTCGAGATTGAACACGCATGTGAAAAATCCTGTGCCTGCACCACTTGCCACGTCATCGTGCGCGAGGGATATGACTCCCTCAACGAGCCGGACGAGACCGAAGAGGATCTGTTGGACAAGGCATGGGGGCTGGAACCGGAGTCCCGTCTGAGTTGCCAGGCCGTGGTGGGTGAGGATGATCTGGTAGTGGAGTTGCCGAAATACACCATCAATATGGTGTCAGAGAGTCATTAGGAGGTCGCATGGGTCTCAAATGGACGGATGTGCTGGATATTGCCATCGAACTCGATGAGAAATACCCTGGAGTGGATCCCAAAACCGTCAACTTTGTGGATTTGCGCAATTGGGTCGTGGCGCTTGACGAATTCGACGACGACCCCGATCATTCTGGAGAGAAAGTGCTGGAAGCGATTCAGATGGCATGGATCGACGAGAGGGAATAAGGTTCAACAGGTCACAGCAACGAGGTGTGATATGAAGATATTGGCCCGTATGTGCAATGTGTCGTATCCAGGGTTCACAAAGCGAGGCGGCTTGGGGCGATGGGGGCTCAGGAGGTCCGCATGGTTATCTCCGCTGCTGCTTGCGGTAGCGTTGTCGGCGGGCGTCAGTGGCATGGCGACGGCAAGCCCGCTGGAGAAGGAAATCGGTGTTACCCTGTCCGACCTCAATGCCAAGGAGGCGGAGCGGCTGTTGAATCGCTATGTGGAAGGCAAGATACTGACTTTTGCGGGAAAGGCCCCCCGGGTCGAGCTTCTGGGGGCGATCGTCAAGGCCGCCAAACCTGGAACGGTGCTCCACAAGCGTGCTGAGTTGCTGCTTCAGTCGGCCAAAACCTCGTACAGAAAATAGCCGCGATTACAACGCCGGCCATGGCAGGGTTAATAATAATACTATCGGCCGGCCGGCTCCACGATTTTCAGGTTCTTGAGCAGACCGCTATCAAGATTGTAGACCCACCCATGGAGGGTGAGATCCGCGCCGTCGCGCCATGCGTGGCGCACAATGGTGGTATTGGACACATTGACCACCTGTTCCACGACGTTCAGCTCGCACAATCGGTCCAGTTTCGTCCGGTGGTCAAGCCCTTCCAGTTCATCGCCATGAAAACGGGCCACGTCCTTGATATGGCGTAGCCAGTTGTCGATCAGACCGTGTTCATGATTCTCGGCGGCGGCCTTGATGCCGCCGCAGCCGTAGTGTCCGCAGATGATGATATGTCTCACCTTGAGCACTTGTACGGCGTATTGAATCACCGACAGGCAGTTCAGATCGGTATGCACCACCACATTGGCGATATTGCGATGGACAAATACCTCGCCTGGCGGGAGGTCGACGATCTGGTTGGCGGGTACGCGGCTGTCGGAGCACCCGATCCAAAGGTAATCCGGCGTCTGCTGCCTGGACAGCCGGGCAAAGAACTCCGGGTCCTTGTCCTTGAGGGTGTTTGCCCAAGCCCGGTTCCGCTCGAAAAGATGTTTCAGGGAGGACAAGATTCATGCTTCCTGTGTCTGAGTGGGAAGGGCTGTCGTCAGCACTGTTCCCAAGGCAATCCATGAAACCGCCAACCGCCGACCGAACTGCGGTGATGATGTTCATCCAGTTCGCCCTCGAACCCTTCTTCCACATGGAATACGCGATGGAAACCCGCCTCCAAGAGAGCCTTGCCCGCCTCGAGTGAGCGTTTTCCGCTACGGCAGATGAGGATCACGGCGGCGCAGCCTTCGTCGATGGTGCAGATGGCGCCGCCAAGCAGGAGCTTGCGGATTTCGGTGACGAAGTGGGGGTTCACGACCCAGTCGGGTTCATCGATCCAAGGGACATGCACGGCGCCTTCGGGGTGGCCGACGAAAAGAAACTCCATGGTGGATCGAATGTCGACGAGCAGCGTGCGAGGGTCATCCTCTATCATGCTCATTGCCTGCTGGGGGGTCAGGGGACTGGGAAGCTTGTCGGTCATGTTTGGCCTCGCTGTTCAGGGTGGGCAACGATACGCAATATATTAACCCGGCAACACTATTTATCGTATTCAGCCATGGCCTGTCTTTGAATATCATAGGGTTAGGGGCTTCAGGCAGGCGCCGGAACAAGGCGCAGTGCGCAGGCAAGGGGTATTCCCTTGCCAAGGTCGCTCCAGTGCATCCATGCACTCGCGACACTTGGACATCCTGTCCAGCGCGCTGGAACGCAGGTCCGGCGCCTGCTTGAAGCCCTGAATGCGATATATATTGCTGCCAGGTTAACAACATCTATCAATGCCCCGGTTGGTCTTTGGGTCACGGGTGACGTGGGGGAATCCGGGGAAAGATACCGAGGTATTCGCGTTTCCACCAGTCCCCAGTCCTGGCGCGTTCGGAGGCGGTGGTGAAGTGGTAGCGATAGGCGATGACCCGCAGGTAACGGGGCGGTTGGTCCGGAAAGGGGATGCCGGCCAGCAGGTGTTCCACGCTGGAAGAGCCCTCCCACAGGCGGCGCAGGAAGCGGTCGAACCAATAGAGCTGCATCGGGTGCTGGGTGGGCACGAACCAAAGCATCCAGTCAAGCCTCGGCTGGTGGGGAACGATGAAGGGCGGCGTTCGGTCGAGGGCCTGCGGTTTCCAGCGATAGCGGTATGGACGCCACTCGATTCCGTCGAGTGAGCCTTGTACCTCCAGTTCGACACGTTCGGTCTGCATCACCGGAAAGACGTGGTAGGCGTTGCCGACGCCAAAGTTGCGTACGTACACGGTCCATCGATGGAGAGGTTCTGCCAGTGGGCTTCCGGAGGCCATTTGAAAGAGAAGGGGCAGGGAACTGGAGAAGATCAGCAACCCCGCCAGTCCCGATGCCACGAGCGCCGGGCGATTCTGGTTTACCGGGGCGGGCGGTGCCGTTCTGGTGATGCCGCGCAGTCGATGGACGACACCGTCATCGAGCAGGAACAAACACAGGGCGATCGTCAGCAGGTTGAAGAAGTTATGGTTGCTGGTGGCAAGGATGAGCAACTGCATGACGAGCGTGACACCGGCCGCAAAGAGGCGGAAGCGCCTGGGCAGGAAGATGAAGAAGGGCACCACCAACTCGGCGAACAGGGTAAAGGCAGTACCGGTCTGTAGCAGCCATTCGGGCAGCTGGTGGGCATACCAGGCCCCCACATGGGGCAGAGGTTGGGTTTCGAAGTAGTAGTTCAGTGTCGACAGGCTGGCCCAGGTCGGGTCGCCGCTGACGATCTTGGAGAGCCCCGACATAAAACGCAGCCGGAACAGCAGCCAATGAAATAGTAGAACCACGAGCCGGCTAGGATACCAAGCCCAAAGGATGGCAAGAAAGCCACTCTCCATCAGCAGGTAGTCCCACTGAAAATTGAGGAAGAACTGCCCGGCCTGATAGAGCGACAGGTAGAGGATGAACAGGGTGATCAGGCAGAGGATGGGCAGGATATTGAACAACAAGAGCAGCGAGGCGACGCACCCTGCTATGGTGGCCCCCACAAGGGCTGCGTCACTGCTGCTGAGCCAGAACAGCGTGGGAAGATGGAGCCATGCCAGGCGGCCATGCTGGCGAGAGGCCTCGTCCAGCACCTCCTGAAAAGGCAGAATGCCGGTCGGCCCGGCCAGGCCGGTGATCTGGACGGAGAGGGAGAGGAAGGCGGCGAAATAGATGAGCGCCAGCGCGCGCAGAAACAGCCAGCCGATCAGTTGGCGTTCATCGTCAGGCCGAAGCAAGCGCGCAACGACGCCCATCGATTCTATGGTTCCTCATCACTTTCCGGGGAGAAGATTGCCGGGTTAATAATAATAGTCTACTGCGCTTTCGAGGCGGTCTCAGGCGCTTTTTCGAACAGATAGAGATATTCGCCGTAGCCCGCCTTTTCCATTTCTTCCTTGGGGATGAACTTCAGTGCAGCGGAGTTGATGCAGTAACGCAGCCCCGTGGGCGCGGGACCGTCATCGAACAGATGGCCGAGGTGTGAGTCGCCTATCCGGGAGCGTACCTCGATGCGTTCCATAAACCACTTCCGGTCGTGTTTACGGACGATGTTGGCCGGCTCTATAGGCGCGTAGAAACTCGGCCAGCCGGTGCCGGAATCATACTTCTCACGCGAGCTGAAGAGCGGTTCACCGGAGGCGATGTCCACATAAATGCCTTCCTGATGATTGTCCCAATAGGCATTTTTGAAGGGGCGTTCAGTGCCTTCCTCCTGGGTGACGTGATACTGCTCGGGGGTCAGACGTTGCTTCAATTCCGCAGCGGTGGGGCGGTGCCATTTCGTGTTTTGAATCTGCGCGTTTGAGCTGTCTTTCATCGTCGGGTCTCCTTGCGGATGGGTCCGGGTGCCTGTGGCGGCCGCAAAAACCCAAAGACCCAGCAGGGCGGCACCCGCCAACAACGGCATCCAGCGTCTTCTAAGTCTGATAGCGTTCATGTTTTGTCTCCAGTTTGCCAGTGGAATAGCCCCTCAATCTGCGAAGGAGTGACGGGGGAATCCTGAAGGCAAGCAAGCCAAGCAGGATCATGAGGTACATCAGCGGTGGGGCCAGATCGGCCTTCACCAGCCAGAGGTAATGGATGACGGCCCCCAGTCCACAGAGATAGACGAGTCGATGCAGTTGTTTCCAGCGCTTGCCGCCCAACCAGCGGATGGCACGGTTGAAAGAGGTGGCGGCCAGCGGCGTCAGCATCAGAAAGGTGGCGGCCCCCACGGTGATATAGGGTCTCTTGATGACGTCTTCGATGATGGCGGAGAGACGAAGTTCCTGGTCCAGCCACAGGTAGACCGTGAGATGCAGCACGGCATAGAAAAAACAGTAAAGGCCCAACATGCGGCGCAGGCGGATCCAGCCCGGCCAGCCCGTGATACGGCGCAGAGGCGTCATGGCCAACGTCAGTAGCAGCAGCCGCAACGCCCACAGGCCGGTCTCGTGGATCAGGCTTTCGACAGGGTTGGCGCCCAGCGTATCGTTGAAAGCCCGCCAGAAAAGAAGGCTCAAGGGCATCATCCCGGCAGCGAAGACCAAGGGCTTCACAACGCCAACCCTCCCAGCTGTTCCAACTCTTTTGGTTCTGTTCATGATCAGAAATATTTCGCCAGATCCATGCCGTGATAGAGGTGGGCGACCTCTTCGGCATAGCCATTGAAGGGGAGGGTGTCGCGCCGCCGCCAACCGCCCACCGGCCGTTCCCGCGCCTGGCTCCAGCGGGGGTGGTCCACCGCTGGATTGACGTTGGCGTAGAAGCCGTATTCATCGGGCTGGAGTTGATTCCAGGTGGTGACGGGCAGCTTCTCGCTGAAGTGGATGCGGACGATGGATTTGATGCTCTTGAAGCCGTATTTCCAAGGCACGACGAGTCGCAGAGGGGCGCCGTTCTGCACCGGCAGGGTCTCACCGTACATCCCCACTGCGATCAGCGTCAGTGGGTGCATCGCCTCGTCCATGCGCAGCCCCTCGCGGTAAGGCCATTCCACTACGGCACGACGTTGGCCGGGCATCTGTTCGGGATCATACAGGGTTTCGAAGGCTACGTATTTTGCGCGGGAGGTGGGGGCGAAGCGCTTGAGCAGATCGGCCAGGGGGAATCCCACCCAGGGAATCACCATGGACCAGGTCTCGACACAACGCAGGCGGTAAATGCGTTCCTCCAATGGGTGGGGCTTGAGGATATCTTCGAGCGTATAGTCGCCTGGCCGTTCGCATTCGCCGTCGATGGTAAGGCGCCAGGGTTCCGGCTTGAATCTCTCACCATAGCGTTGGGCATCCCCTTTTTCGGTACCGAATTCGTAGAAATTGGTGTACCCGATTGCATCTGCCTCGTCGGTGGGAGATTCGTCGACGCTGAACGCCCGACGCGACGCCTTCAGGGGACGGCGAGGGTACAGCTCGACGGCCGTGGGCTCATCATCGCCAAACAGGCCGAAAAACGAAAAGGCGGAGGCCGTGCCAGTCAATCCCGCTGCCGTCATACCGGCAATGAAACGGCGCCGGTTCATGTAGACGGCACGGTCGGTGATTTCTGAGGGTCTGATTGAGTGTCGTATCTTCTTCATAGGTACAGTATCGTCTGCCCCTTTCACAGGGCGTTTACGGAAGGCTCACGATTTTATAACGTCTCTGCCAGCGGCAGGGTGAAGGTGAACGTGGTGCCTTTAGCGGGCACACTCTCGACACGGATAGCGCCCCCCTGGAGTTCGACCAGGCGTTTGGCGATGGCGAGGCCAAGGCCGGCGTGAGGACGTTCGTCGTTGCCGTTGCCGGCGCGGTAGAAGGGTTCGAACAAGTGGGGCAGGTCGGCGGCGGCAATGCCCTGACCGGTGTTAGTGACAGAGATGATGGCTCCCGCCCCGTCGGCCGCGAGACGCACTTCGATATGGCCGCCCTCGGGCGTGTGACTGAAGGCGTTGTCGAGCAGGTTTTCCAGCACTCGCTCGGTGAGGGCGATGTCGGCACTTGTAAATATGTGGAGCGCATCGCCGGTCTGCAGTTCCAGGCGCACCCTCTGCTGCTCCGCCCGCGGGTGATACTTCTGCGATACGTCGTGCAGGAGCTCGGCCGGGGAGAAGGGCTCGCAGCGGGGGCGCGTCTCCTGGGCGTCGAGGCGGGCCAGTTCGAACAGCTCATCGATGCGCTGTGCCAGGCGGCGGCTTTGACGCAGGGCGATGCGGATGTACTCCTTGCGCCGATCAGGGGAGATTCCGTCGCCCTTCATCGCCAGCGATTCGAGGTAGCCCTGCAGTGAGGCCAGCGGTGTGCGCAGGTCGTGGGAGACTCGCGCCACAAGGTCGCGCCGCAGGCCGTCCTGGGCCTCCAACTGCTTGATCTGGGTTTCGATCCGTTCGGCCATTTCGTCAAAGGTGTGTCCGAGCCGGTCGATCTCGTCCGCCTGCTGGCGGCGGGTGGCGCGATAGGGTGTATGATGGCGAAAACCGCTCTCGTGAAAGGCCTGCATCTGCGACGAGAGACGGTGGAGCCTCCGGGTCAGGCCCCTGAAGACGATCAGGCCGGCGATCAGGCCGAACAGCAGGCTGATGCCGAAGGCCCAGCCGTTGATGCGGCGGAACAACCCTTCGCGGGCGGCGCGCTCGATCTGATCGAACTCCTCTCCACGCAACACCACGTAGAGATAGCCTTCGGGCGCCTCGGCGCTGGGGACCGGGGTCACGGAGAAGGCCTTTTGGCGGTCGTGGCTGCGCGGGTCGTCGCCCAGCAGCGGGGTAGTCTGGGGGCCGCGCAGGAACGCACGGATCGGTCCCAGCGAGACCCGTTTGCGTTTCACCTTGCCCGGGTCAGCCGAGAAGGAGAGGATGCGGCCCTCCAGGTCGAGCAGATAGATCTCGATGCTGGGATTGATCACCATGTACTGGCGGAAGGTCTCTTTGAGCGCCGCCTCGTCGAGCTTTCCGGCGGCCACCAGGTTGCGGTCGGCCACCAGGTTTCTGGCCAGGTTACGGTTGAGATTGTGGCTGATCTCCTGCAGGTAGTGCTCGGTGGCGTAGCGGGTGATGGCGGTATAAAGCAGGCCGATCACGGCCAGCAGCAGGACGAGACCAACGGCGAGGCGGGCATAGAGCGTCTTTAGCATGGGGGGACTGCGAAGCGATAGCCCACGCCCCACACCGTCTCGATATAGCGGGGGTTGGCCGGGTCCCGTTCGATCTTGGCGCGCAGTCGGTTGATATGGGTGTTGACGGTGTGTTCGTAGCCGTCGTGGTTGTAGCCCCATACTTGATCGAGCAGTTGGCTGCGGCTGAACACTTGGCCGGGGTGCCGGGCAAAATACAGCAGCAGGGCGAATTCACGCGCAGTGAGGTCAATGCGGTCACCTGCCAGCGTCACCTGATGGCGCAAGGGGTCGATAAGCAGGTCCCCGTGGCGGAGCGTGGCCTGTTCCTGTTCGGTGGGGCGGGGGCTGGAGAGCGCTTCCACACGGCGGAACAGCGCCTTGATGCGCGCTTGCAGTTCGGGAATGCTGAAGGGTTTGGTCAGGTAGTCGTCGGCGCCGCTCTCCAGACCGATCACCCGGTCCAGCTCGGAGGTGCGCGCGGTGAGCATCAGGATGGGGACATAGTCGGATGACTCGCGCAGTTTACGGCACAAAGCGAGGCCATCCATCCCGGGCAGCATCAGGTCCAGCACCACCAAAGCGTAGGGGCGGGCCTGAAACCGTTCGAGACCCTCGGCGCCGTCGTGGACCACGTCGGCCTCGCAGTCGATGTCTTCGAGGTGAAGTTGGACCAGACGGGCGATGTCGGCGTCATCCTCTACGATCAAGACGCGTTTTCTTGCGGATGGGTTGGGAGACATGGTGTCCAAGTATAGCGGTTTACCGCCCCGGCAGCAGCGTGCCGGGGCACTATCGGCGGGGCCTATTTCATCATCATCTTTTTCTTGTCGCCATCCATCATCTTCTCTTCGTGCATCATGTGCTCCTGATGCATCGGTTTTTCCATCTTTTCCATTTTCGAGGACTCCTCCATCATGTCGTCCCCATGCATTGCCTTTTTCTTCATCATCATCTTTTTCTTGTCGCCATCCATCATTTTCTCTTCGTGCATCATCTGTTCGTGATGCATCGGTTTTTCCATCATTTTGCCCTTATCCATCGATTCGGCCTGGGCGAAGGGGGCGGCAGTGACGAGTGCGATGATCGCGGTAACATATGCTGTTTTCATGGTTTTTCCCTCTCTATTGATAAACGGTGGGCCTTTGCAAGCCACGGAAAGAAGTAAAACAGACGGAGATAAAGGCTGGATCACGTAAATATCACGAAGATATAACGATCGGCGATGGCGAGGAGGCAATGGGACGGCCATGTGTGTTATGCCGGAGACGGTTGGCCTTCATCCGTAGCGATTTTTCTGAGAAGCTTCCGCTACCTCATCAAACAGGTCGGTAGTCGCCTTTGCCGGTGGCGGGTCAGACAGGCTGACGAGTAGCGTGGCGAGGGTGGCGAGCAGGAATCCCG
This sequence comes from Sedimenticola sp., assembly GCA_026983675.1. GTDB lineage: Bacteria > Pseudomonadota > Gammaproteobacteria > Chromatiales > Chromatiaceae > JALSTP01. The sequence goes on along the minus strand of JALSTP010000190.1, from coordinate 24,281 downwards.
GGACGATCTCGTAGAGGTCGAACAGACCGCCATGAAGCTGTTTCCAGGCCACTACGGTGATGCCGCCGGCACAGATTCCGGCAAGGGCGCCATTGCGGGTCATGCGGCGCCAGAAGAGCGCCAGGATCAGCGGCGGGCCGAAGGCCGCGCCGAAGCCGGCCCAGGCATAGGCAACCAGGTCGAGTACCTTGCTTTCGGGATCGAGGGCGAGCAGGGTGGCCAGCAGGGCGATTCCCCATACCGCCAGTCGGCCAAGGCGCACCCGGTTCTGTTCATCGGCGTCGCGTCCGACGAGGCCCTTGTAGAGGTCTTCGGTGAATGCGCTGGAGGCCACCAGGAGTTGCGAATCGGCGGTGCTCATGATGGCGGCCAGGATGGCGGCCAGGCAGATACCGGCGACGACGGGATGGAACAGGAGGTTAACCAGATGGATGAAGACCTTCTCCGAGTCAGCGTCCGCGAGCGGGGGGTTGAGCATGGGGACGCCGACCAGTCCAACCAGGGATGCCCCGGCCAGGGATACAGCGACCCAGGTGATGGCGATGCGCCGGGCGCGGGGCAGTTGTTCCGGTGAACGGATCGCCTTGAAACGGGCGAGGATGTGCGGCTGGCCGAAATAGCCGAGGCCCCAGGCCATCAGCGAGACGATGGCGGTCAGGGTCAGGGGCGCGCCTTTGCCGTCGGTGAAGGGGTCGAGCAGGTGCGGGTTGTAATGGGTGATCTTCCCGGCGATGGCCGAGGCGCCGCCCAGTTGTGTGAACGCCATAAGGGGCACGGCGATCAGCGCTGCCGCCATGAGCAGTCCTTGCACCAGGTCGGTCCAGGAGACGGCGAGGAAACCGCCGAAAGATGTGTAGAGGATGATCACCAGCGCGCCGCCAATGACCGCCCAGGTATAGGGCAGGCCGAACACCGATGAAAACAGTTTGCCACCCGCCACCAGACCCGATGCAGTATAGAAAAGAAAGAAGATCAGGATGAACAGCGCCGAGAGGCCGCGCAACAGGCCGCTGTCATCGTGAAAACGATGGGCGAAGAAGGCAGGCAGGGTGAGGGCATTGTGCGCCGCTTCGCTGTAACGTCGCAGCCGCGCAGCGAGGAAACGCCAGTTGAGCCAAGTGCCCGCCAGCAGCCCGCCGGAGAGCCATAACGACTCCATGCCGGAAAGATAGGCAAAGCCCGGCAGGCCCAGCAGAAGCCAGCCGCTCATGTCCGAGGCGCTGGCGCTCAGGGCCGTGACCCAACTGCCCAGGGAGCGCCCGCCGAGCACAAAGTCGGAGAGGTCGCTCGTGCGGCGATAACCCACCCAGCCAATGGCCAGCATCGCCAGGATGTACACCAGAAAGGTGAGACCAATGATGATTTGGCCGCTGTTCATATCGGTGTGTCCACTAGCCCGTTGCGCTTTAGCACATCGAAGGTCTTCCTGCACAGGCGGCCCAGACGGTGGAGATCGCCGAAGTCGGGCCGTTCGCCGTCGTCGAGGCGGACCTCCCACTCGTCCAGTTGTTGGCCAATGAATTCCAGCAGTTTCATGGAGCAACCGTCGCAGCCATCCGCGCAGATTTGCGCCTCGGGGGCGTCGAACGGAAAAGTGGCCCTGGCCTCCTCGATGAGACGCCTCATGGCGGTGCGGGTGTCGGGTTTTCCAGATGCAGTACTCATGGTGTATCCCATTCTACCGTGCGCCGAACCGCCTTGTCCGCCTCGATCCCAATGAGTAGCCCGGACGGATCCCGGCGCAGTGAAAGCGGCATTCGGATGTTGCGGGGGCACTATGAACATTGCGTTCCATGTTCTTTGCGAAAATTGAATGAAATGTTCAGAAGGAGGGTGACAAGAGCGTTCTTTCGCGATGCCCGCGCGACGTATCGGATTGGGGATTTCCCGGCATGTACTGCGGACGAAGCGCTGATTCGGCCGTCAACCGCCGTGCAATCAATATCTTGTGGATGTAACGCCCGGCGATGCCACGATTTTTATTGCGATCCGCGAATCCTGACTATCCATCTCAAGAATTAAGGTACGAATCATGCCATTAAACCGAGGGGGATCGTCCCGTTTGCCCATGGGCTCGTTGCGGTCCAGACCTGAATGAAGTCCAAACAGTTCAAGGGGGGAAGTGAGCGATGAAACGACTATTGTTCATCCTGATGGCCATCAGTCTGGCCAACTGGGTTCAGGCAGGTGTGCCTGAGAAAGTGAGTCCGGCGACGGCCAAGGCAAAAGGGTGTCTGAGCTGTCATGAGGGTATCGAAGAGATCCGGGACGCGAAGACGCCGATGATGTTGCAGATCCAGGCATTGGGTCAGGCCAATGGAGATGCCAACGGATGCGTCGTCTGTCATGGGGGAAACCCGATGGGGCTGACCGCGAAGGAGGCCCATAGCGGGGCGCCGAAAGGGCTCAAGAGCGGCGCCGGTCCCAAGACCTTCTACCCCGATCCCGGATCGATCTGGATCGCCAACAATACCTGCGGGCAGTGCCATGCCGGATATCCCTACCGGCTGGAACGGGCCCTGATGAACACCGAGGCGGGAAAGATCCAGGGCAATCTCCATACCTGGGGGATCAAGGAGGTGCAGAACCACAAGGTGCCCTGGGGGGACTACGACGTGAAGGACACGGATGGTCAGGTGCCGCAGGTGGGGACCAAGGAGTACAAGGCATACATGAAGGCGATGATCGCTGCCCACAAGGATCAGTTTCCCACCGAGTTGAAGCAGATTCCGCAGCCTTCCGTCGAGGAGATCGAGAAGGATCCGAAACTGGCGGGATTCACCTATCAGCGCCAGCAATGCCAGCGCTGCCATGTCGGCGTCAAAGGCCGTGAGAAGCGGGGTGACTACCGTGGCATGGGGTGCTCCTCCTGCCATATACCCTATGGTAACGAGGGCTACTACGAGGGCAACGACCCCACCATCGACAAGAACGAGAAGGGCCATATGTTGGTACACAAGCTTCAGGCCACCCGCAAGACCAAGGTCAAACACGGTGACGTGGAGTATTCAGGTATCCCTGTAGAGACCTGCAACAGTTGCCACAACCGCGGCAAGCGTATCGGTGTGACCTATCAGGGGTTGATGGAGTTTCCATATGGGTCGCCGTGGGACGAGAAAGGCATGAAGCAGCCGAAGCTGCACACCAAGAAGTATCTCTTCATCTCCGACGATCTGCATCACCAGATCGACCAGAGCCGGCCCGGCAACCCAAAGGGCGGCATGCTCTGTCAGGACTGCCACACGTCCATCGACATGCACGGCGATGGCAACATCTTCGGCACCACGCTGGCGCAGGTAGAGATCGAGTGTCAGGACTGTCATGGCACGCCTGATAAATTTCCCTGGGAGCTGCCTCTGGGTTACTCCGAGGAGTTCAAGGGCAAACTGGCGGATAAGGGCAGAGGTCTGGGGCAGGAGTTGATGGCGGAGACGGCGGCCTTTGCCACCACGTACGACAAGAAGGACGGATACCTCAAGACCACCCGGGGCAACCCCTTCGGTAACGTGGTGAAGGAAGGCAAAAAGGTGATCCTGCACTCGGCGACCGGCAACGATTTCGAGGTCCCGCTGCTGAAGCAGATCGCCCTCGACAACAGCTGGAAGAGCCCTGACGCCATGGTGGCCATGAGCAAGGTGAAGAAGCACCAGGAGAGCCTGGAGTGCTATACCTGCCATGCGTCATGGGTGCCGCAGTGCTATGGCTGTCACGTCCAGGTCAACTACGGCAAGGACAAGAAAGGCAAGCCCTACATGGACACCGACTGGATCGCCGGCGGTTCCAAACGCACCGACAACGGCCAGACCGCCGAGTCGCCGCTCGGGACCCACGGCATCAAGAGCCCGGGCAAGGTGTTCGAGACGCGCTCCTACCTGCGTTGGGAAGAGCCGGTCCTGGGGATCAACGGCGAAGGGCGCGTGACGCCGCTGATGCCGGGTTGCCAGGTGGTCTACACCGTTATCGGACGTGACGGCAAGGCGGTGGCGCTCAACCAGATGGCCAAGTCCTACGACGAGCAGAAGGAACTGGGGCAAAAGCGGGTGCCGGATGGCATCGACATGGCCCCGGTGCAGCCGCACTCGGCGCAGCGCAAGGCACGGACCTGCGAGTCTTGCCACAACAATCCCAAGGCGCTTGGCTACGGGATCGCGGGCGGGGTGTTCCAGACCCGGTATCCGGTGGATGTCGTCGAGGATCTGATCGATCAAAAGACGGGCAAGGTGATTCCCAACCGTTACAAGATCCAGATCCAGAAGATTTCCGCACTGGACTACGACTGGTCAACCATCGTCAAGAATGGCGAGCAGACCCAGACCGTGGGCACCCACTGGCCGCTCTCCCGGTCGCTGCCGAAGGAGATGCGACAGGCCATGGAGCGCACGGGTCTCTGCATGGGTTGCCATCGTGAAATGACCAACAAGCAGCTGTGGGACAAGGTCTCCACGCCGGGTCAACTCACCGATGCGCAGCACATCGAGATGCTGAACAAGCTGCTCAAGACCTACGCCGCGTCCAAGTCGAAGAAATAGCGTAGACTGGGCACACTCCTGGCCCCGGGCCAGGAGTGCAGGCACAAACCGAAAGGCCCGTCGTGTTCTCATGACGGGCCTTTCCTTCACCGGCACCCCTTACCACACAAGGGCTTCGGAGCAGGTCATGAAGATGAGTCGAAAACAACATTCAAAATTGCCGAATCGATCGTGGTTGACGGGGGTTGGCGCCATTCTGTCCCTCCTCGCCGCAATCTCCTTGGCGGATCCCTCAGCGGCTGCGCCGGGGCAGGAGGCCATGAATCAGTCGGCTTCGGTCGTCAGGGGGCCGCACGGGCAATACAACCCCCACGCCACCCTGGGGCCCGAGAGCCTGATAAAGGTGGCCCTGCAACATCAGCAGGAGGGGCGCACACCGCTGGCGATGCAGACCCTCGACGAGGCCATCGCCCGGTACGGCGACAACGCCGACCTCTATGCAGTGCGCGGCAGCCTCTACCTGCAGCAACAGAAATATGCCAATGCACTCGAAGACCTCGAAAAGGCCGCCACACTGGCGCCCAAGGATGCCCGCATCCTCGTCAACCGCGCTCAGGCCTATCTCCAGTTCGGACGCAAGAAAGAGGCGATGGCGGACCTCGATCGCGCTATCGAACTGCAGCCTGACAACCTGTCTGCGCGTTTCAACCGCGGGGTGCTCCGGGTGAAGGCGGCAAGGAACCAAGAGGCGTTGCAGGATTTCGATCGTTGTATCGCCGTCGATCCCCATACGCCGGCGCCCTATTTCAATCGCGCCATGGTGTACGACATCCTGGGGCGGCGGAAGGACGCAGAGGCCGATCTCAAGCGTTTCATCGAACTCAGCAAGAACGAGAAATGGAAACAGAGCGCGCAGGCGATTCTCAAGAGATGGTCCACCGGCCAAGTGGCCAAATCGGCAGACAAGCCCGCGGAATCCAAAACAGAGGTCACAAAGGAGAAGACGCCATGAAGCCTCTGATGACGATGCTTTTGTCGATGGTTTCATTGGGCCTGATGGCCGCGCCCGCCGCCCAGAGCGGCGCGCCCGTTGCCGGGGATTATCCCGGATTCACTGCGTTAATCGACGAGAGCGAGATGCGTTTGCAACTCCCCGAAGGGTATCGTGAAAAAGCGGTGCGCCCGAATGAGGTGTTCGACTATGACAGGGCCGTAGCGAGCCCCGATGGACGGCTGGAGATTCGTTATACGGTACGGCCTTTCAAGCGGTTGCACATCGAGTACGACGACCCCCATGGTTCGGCCCCTGATCCCAATCACATCTTCCCGCTGATGTTCCAGTCGGTGGCCACCCGTCTCTCTGGGGGAGGCTATACACCGACCAAGGAGTATCCGGTGGAGCAGGCAAGACAGTTGTTCAACGCCGACTGGGCGGCGGCCGGGGTCTTCGATGTCGCCCCCGACTACGGCAGCCAGTACAAACAGGGGCTGGTGCTCGCCATGCATCGCAGCACCGTGGCCGATGCCTATGTGGTGTTTCTCTTCGACGACTATGCAGCGGTCAAGAAAGAACTGAAACAGGTTCTCAGCAGCCTCGCCTTTCTACCGAGGGCAAGACAGGGAAAAAATGTTGCCGCCAGGAAATAGCAGAGCGGTCGTCGCGGAACCCTCAACCGCGCGCGTGGGTTGGATGCAACAATATATATCGTATTCAGCCGCAGCCTGTCTTTGAATATCATAGGGTGAGGGGCTTCAGGCAGGCGCCGGACCTGCGTTCCAGTGCGCTGGACAGGATGTCCAAGTGTCGCAAGTGCATGGATGCACTGGAGCGACCTTGGCAAGGGAATGCCCCTTGCCTGCCTGAAGCCCTGAATGCGATATATAGTGTTGCCGGGTTAATAATGTTATTGCGATTCTGACCATAAGTGGAGGTGGCGAGAGATGACGATGTGTGGTTGCGGTTCCGGGCGGGCAGCGGGGGCATGCTGCGCCCCTCTGTTGGCCAGGGAGAAACAGGCGGCGACGGCCGAGGCGCTGATGCGTTCGCGTTACAGCGCCTATCTGCAGGGCGACGTGGAGTATCTGCATGAAACCCTGCATCCCGAGCACCGTGACGACCACGATATCGAGGCCACCCGCCGCTGGGCGCGCGAGGCCGGTTGGGAGGGGCTGGAGGTGCGCTCGGTGGAACGGGGAGGTGAGGGAGACGACGAAGGCGTGGTGGAGTTCGTTGCCCGATTCCATGAAAAGGGTGTGCACCGCATACACCACGAAATCGCCCGGTTTCAGCGGGTCGAGGGCGTCTGGTACTACGTGGATGGTGAGTTTGTGGCGCCGAAACCCCGCAAACACGATGCACCAAAGGTGGGGCGCAACGATCCCTGCCCGTGTGGCAGCGGCAGAAAATACAAAAAGTGTTGCGGGCGATGAAATGACATTTTGCAACGCACGGGCGTGGATGGCATATAATTGGTACATCGTAGGGACAGCAGCGCCGAGGGGAGGAAAATGTATATCTTTGTCAGACGCATTCCTGAAGGGGTTTCCAGACGGGAACTCGGCCGTTTTGTGGACAAGGCGACTCACCGTTTCTGGTGGCGTCTGCCTTTCGTATCGCAGCCGCAGGTGGACAAATGTGAGATTCTGCGCATCGAGGATCTCGAAAACGGACACATCGAGTATCATGGGTTGATCTCGGTGCAGCCGGCCAAGGCGGCCCTCTCCCTGATCAACAGACTGGATGGGGAACGAATTCGCGGTAAGCCGGTGGAGGTCCGCAAGTATTTTCGGCGCTCGAGCTATAAGGACCGCCGGCGCTATTATGCTGACGGAGACGATCTCGCCTTTGACGATCGTCGGCGTGGTGACCGGCGGCGCGCCAAGCTGCGAATACGCACCATTCGCCGGCCGCAGATCGAGATCGAGGGGCTGGCCGATTTCTCCCGGACCTAATTGATGGTATCGGAGAGGGGGTGACACTGGATTTTTTTCGTCCGGGAAATATTATCAATCCGGCAATTAAGAATTGTCGGGTTAATATAAAAATATTATGGGTAAGATCGCCGAAGGAAGAGGGCATGCAATCAATAGGTCGGGATGACCTGTTTGATCGACAGGTCAATAGAAAGGCATCTGCGGCGTGTCGCGGTTCAAGGATTCCGTGGCGCAAGCCGAGTACACTGGGGGTGGAAGTGCGGAATGGGGCTTCCGTCGTGGAGCAAAGGATCAGATTTCGTTACGGGTAAACGTTTGATGCTTCGTTCATCGGTTGCGATTTTCATATTGGCGTTGGGGATAGTGCTGCCACAGGGGACGGCAGCGGTGGTCTACAAGTACCTTGGCCCCGATGGGGTCATGCATTACACCAACCGTCCCATCAAGCGGCCGGGGTTCCGCCTGCTGTGGCGTTCGACGGCCTTTGAGCGCAAAACCTCCCGCGTCAATGCCAAGGCCTTTCAGCGTAATCGCAAGCGTTTTGAGCCCTTGATACGGGCGGTAGCCGAACGCTGGCAACTGCGGCCCGAACTGTTGAACGCGGTGGTTCGGGTTGAATCCCTCTATGATCCCAATGCCACGTCGAGCACGGGAGCAGTGGGGCTGATGCAGTTGATGCCGGAGACAGCGCGGCGGCTCGGTATTAGCGACCGGCGCGACCCCAAGGCCAACCTTGAAGGGGGCGCCCGCTACCTGCGTGAACTCCTGGAGATGTTTCGTTACGACCTCAAGCTGGCTCTGGCCGCCTACAACGCCGGTGAAAAGGCCGTGCGTCAGTATGGCAATCGTGTCCCTCCCTACCCAGAGACCCAGGACTACGTACGCAAGGTGCTCAGCTTCTATCAACAGACGGCGCGGCCGGGAGATTCCTGAGCGTTCACTCGCCTGCATGCGCATCGGCAGGGGAGGGTAAACGGGGGCCGCTACCCGATCATCAAATAATCCGTTCCAGCCGCATAGTCCAGCATGTCCAAGTACGCCGCGATCCGTTCGCGGGCCCCATGCCTTGCCACATAACAGAGTACCAGTGGTTTCGGCGTTTGTTCTTCCAGCCACCCGGGTGGATGGATCCGGGCGCCGTTGATCCGGTTTCCGATCTTGCGTGGGTCGACGTCGATCCAGGCGAGCGGTTCGATGCCCTGGTCGAGCAGATGCCTGACCCGCTTGCGTGTGCGCCTGCCCGCACCCCAGATGACCACTCGTTCGAACCGGCGGGTGAGCAGGGGATCCTTCGACAGGTAGGATGCGCGTAGGCGGTCGAAGGCTTCTCGGGAATAACGGGGATCGGTGCGCGAGGTGCGGTCGGGCCTTTCGCGCCAGTGGAGCAGGATGTGAGGTACCTTGGCCATCAGTCCTCCGGAATGATGTACCCGGAACCAGAGGTCGTAGTCCTCGGGGAAAGGGCCTTCCCGGTAGCCGCCAATGGCCAGGACGTCCGCGCGTCGCAGCATCACCGAAGGATGGGCGAGGGGCGCTTCCATGTAGATGTTGGTCGCGATCTGTTGAGGGGTGACGCAAAGATTCTGCCAGCGTAGATACTCGCGGGCGCCAGCGGTGATGGCCTCTTCCGGAAACAGGCGCACCTGGGTGCCGAGAACACTCAGTTCCGGGTGGTCGGTCAGGTTTGCCCGTTGCATTTCCAGCCGTTGCGGCAGCATGCGGTCATCGGCATCCATGCGGGCGATAAAGGGATGCCGGGCCTGTTCAAGACCAAAATTGAGGGCGGCCACCAGCCCTTTGCCGGGGTTGGAGATCACGCGGATACGTGGATCGCTGGTAGCGCGCTGGCGGACCAGCGATGCGCTGAGGTCGCTCGAGTGATCGTCGATGGCGAGCAGTTCGTAGGCGGTGAAGGTCTGTACGGCGATGGAATCGAGACACTCTGCCAGTGTGGTTTCGGCATCCCGGAAAGGGAGCAGGATGGTGACGCCGGTTTTGGCTGCGGGGGGTGCCGGCGTCGCAGGGGCCATTCGTTCAGGCGGCGGAGCGTGTCTCCGGCTTCCAACTGGCAATCATCTCGGCGAGAAAACCCTCGGTCTCATCGGCGATATCGATGATGCGAAAGCCGGTCCAGTAGTGGCCATTCCCGGTCGATCGCATGCACCAGAGCGCTTCGGCGCCAAACGTGACGGATGCGGTACCACGGAATGGCCGGGACATGCGCATCTCCAGTTGGAAGACGAAATCGGGGGGGATCGGGGTGCGGCTCATGAGCATCATGCCTTCCGTGGTCATATTGACCAGAATACCCAGGTACTCGCCGCTGTTGATGTCGAAAAGATCATATTTGCCCCTGGCAACCCTTCTCGTCTGGTTCCTTTTTTCGGTCATTGCGTTGCTGCCCTGTTGGTGGTGGTCTCGTGGGGATCTCCCCCGCTCCGGGACGCCGGGTTGGAACAACAACGTCCCTGCGATCAGGTAGCGGCAGTATCGTCAGGCTCTTTATCTTTTTGCGTTTTTTCCGGATGACGGAGAAAGTTGCGGATCGCCACCAGTGTCCGTTCGATGAAGGGTTGCTTGGGCTGACGAATGATGCGGGCGTTGTCCGACAGAATGGCCCGAGCGAGGTCAAGCAGGGGCATCACGGCGGCCTGAACGCCGGCGCGGTCCACGAACAGGCAGAGATCGGTTTTCTCACTCAGCCAGGAAAGCTTTATGCGGCGCCGGGTGTCGCTGTCCGGCGGGATCAGCTCGAACCACAGGCCGGTACCGAGCGCACGCAGCCGCCCCATCAGTTCGTTTTCGGCCGGGGTGGGCGGTTTTTCGGCCTCTTCATCCGCCTGGCCGGTTTCGCCGCTGATGAATCGGGAAGACGGGGTACGGTGCTGCGCTGCCAGGGCCGGCGGTTCAACTGCGGCTTTCTTTTCCTCGGACGACACCGTATCCCAAGGTTTTGCTGGCGATTCAAGCAACCTGAACAGGGCGTCGATATTGCCACGCGCCACACCGCCGAGGGATTCCAGACCTTCTTCTATGCTTGATCGGAGTTTGGGCAGGCTATGTGCAAATGCCTTGCGACTGGCGTCGGTAGCGTTGGGATCGAACGCCCAGGCGATCTCATCGGCCAGCCGCAGTGCCTCGTTCCATTCGTCGCTGAATTCGCCTTCCGGATTGCGCAGCAGGATGAAGATCAGTTTGTCCACCCAGGTCCGGGTGAGGAAGTCCGTCACAACGCCGGGGAGCGGCCATTGCCCGGTGCGCGCCTTCATCTCCTGTTGGGCGCGGGTCCTCGCGACTTGGAGCTTTTCCTTGCCCTTCGTGGCCTCTTGGGTGCGCTTCTCGATGAGCTGGGTGCTTTGCCTCTGGGCTTCCACCTTGCCTCTGAACCAAGCGAGGAGTTCGCCGAACAGGGTAATATCATCGATGAAATCCTTGAGAACGCGATCCACCACAGTCTGCATGTGGGGGAAGATACCGTAGGCGGTATCCGTTTCGTCGACCCAGAGGCCGCCCGCCTCCACCAGCAGATCGAGCAGTTCCCGCGCCGGATGCAGACTGTTGGTGAGCATCTCGCGGTCGATGATGGCCACCTTGAGGTATGGGGTGTGCAGGTGACTGATGAGCGCCTTGGCCACGTTGGGCAGGACCGGGTCGTTGAGCATGTATTCGAACAGCATGCCCACCAGGTCGATCGTGTCCGCGTCGGCGCCACTGATGTTTTCTTCGCCAATTTCGTTGAAGATCTGTTCCCGGTCCTGGGCGAGGGTGCGTTTGATCCGCTCCAGGAGTTCGAGGTCGATCTCGATGTTGGAGATGAGGGCGGCGTCACTTCCGTCGCTTTCGGGAAAGAGGGTGCCCACGGAGGGCTCGATGTGGTGGATGACGGAGACCAGTTCTTCCTTGGGAACGGGGTGCTTCGGTTCGCGCACGGGCCGGCCGCTACGCTGCCGGTTCGCCTTCATCAGGTCGAGGATGTTGTCGAACAGTTCCTCTCCCAGCGCCCGGGAGGGTACGGCGCGCGGCTGATCGGCCTTTCCATCCTGTTCGCTTTTCTCATGTTTTTTTTCTTGTCGGCCCGCCTTCGCCGCTTGACCGGCCTTGTTCACCGCGGGCTTGAGGTTGGGCAGTATGCCAGCTTCGGTGAGCAGGGCATTCAGTTCGTCATAGAGACCGGGCAGTTGCTTCAAAAAGAATTTGTCGAACAGGGCATAGAGCACCAGCTTGACCCGGGTATCGATCTGCACCGGCCGCAGTGCCGCCTGAAAGCCGTAGACCAGGGGGTGGGGACCGGCCGGCAACTCATCGGCGGTCATCTTCCTGCCGCGGTTGAGGATGGCGAAGCGCTGTCCCAGGGCATAGAGTTCGGCGTAGCAGTTCGCCTCGGTGCGCTGGATCATGTTGCCGATGGCGACCGATTCGTCCATGTCGTCGTCATCCACCAGGGTCAGTTCCTCCACTTCATATCCGGGACCGGCGCCATCGCCGAACTGAGCGCCCTGCCAATTTCCCATCTTGTTGAAGGCCGCGGTTATCTGCTGGCGCATCGTGTGTTCGATATCGGGCCGCTGATTGCGAATCTCGGTGATGGCCTCGAAAAAACGCCCCTGTACCTGATTGTTCTCCGCCTTTTCGGCAAAATCGATCAGGGCGGTATCGGTATGGCTGAACATCTCCGCAAGCTGGGCATTGGCGAAGACGAGCACGATGTCGCGGCACTGGTCCAAGAGTCCCGGGAATCGCGAAGCGCCGGTGTTTGTTTCGGGCGACCGGTTTGATTTCATCTCCGTTCCTCAACCGCTGCGTCGCGTACGGTGCATTGGCGACAGGATCGCTGCTGTGCCTGAATGTCTACTGCCTGCAGGCGGAAGAATAAAATTCTCATCGAAAGACAAGAATATCATGAAGGCGTACAAGGCGTCAGTCGTCGCCGATGATCTGGCCTTCGTGCTCCGGGGGCCGGGCAAGCAGCTTGGTGGCCTCCATCGTATTCTTGGCGAAGATCATGCGAACGATGTCGTCGCTGTCATCGGGCAGTGCCTTGCGCAGTTCCGTGACTCGGACCTTGGCGTCCCGGTACTTTTCCTTCGTGTCGAGGTGTTCGAAGGTGTCCGGTGGTGTGATTCTGTAGATGAAATAGGGCATGGGTAACCTCTCCGAATGAAGATTGAAGCGAGACACATGAGATCTGTGTCACATCCTGAAATGTGCCCACTGTAGCGGCTGATCCCCAGGCGGTAAAGGTTGGGGATATTGGGTCGACTATAGGAAAGTGGGCGCGGTGCAGGATGCCACCGCGCCCCAACAGGATGTTGAAAGGCTCTCTCTCGGAGTCTGTCGGGTTTAGGTGATCGTCGCGTGCATGGGGGGAAAGCGCAGTAGACTTATCCTAAATCCGACAGACTCCTCGGACCCTTTCAAGCACGGAACCGGAAAGAACGGCCTGTTCTGGTTCCTTTGTTTTCAATGGGTTACAGACATTGAAAATGACGGCACATCCTTGCAATACCCTTGGCCCATCCAACAAACAGCCTGTTCTCCGGAGAAAAAACTATGACTGTCACCGAATTCGTAGCCAATATCGACCAACTGGTGGCGTTGCCCGAGGTGTGCGTCCACGTCAACCAAATGATCGACTCGCCCCGATTTTCCGCGGCGGATATCGGTGAAGTCATCAGCCAGGATACCGATTTGAGTGCGCGTCTGCTGCGTACCGTGAACAGCGCCATGTACGGACTGCCGGTACCGGTGGAGACCATCTCCCGGGCAGTGACTGTCATCGGCACCCGGGACCTGAGGGATCTGGCAGTCATGACCGCCGCGCGGCAGCTCTTCAACGGGATCCCCGCGGACCTGATGAACATGACCGAGTACTGGCACTATGCGATCAGTACCGGCGCCTATGCCCGGACCCTGGCCAAACGCTGCGATGTGTTGCATGGCGAACGGTTGTTTGTGATGGGGGTGTTGCACGACATTGGCCGGCTGGCCATCCTTCAGCACCTCCCGGAGCAGGCGCGGGATATCCTCCTCATCGCCGAGCGGGACGACGATCTGTTGAGCGCGGCGGAGCAGGACGTGCTGGGTTTCGATCATGCCGAGGTGGGCCACGCATTAGTGAAACAATGGGGGCTTCCCGAGAGCATTCAGCAAGTTGTCCGGTATCACCACGCCCTGGAAGAAGTCGGCGACTTCGGACTGGAGACCGCTTTGGTGCATATCGGTTGTGTCGTTGCCAGCGGCGAGTCATGGGGTCATGATCTCGACGACTCAATCGGCCGGATTCATCCGGTGGCCTGGGAGATCACAGGACTCGACCGGAGCGAAGTGGAGGGTGTCGTGGAGGAGGCCTCCCCGCAGATTGTGGAGATGACCACCAACGTGCTCGCGGGCGGCGCTCAGTGGAGCCATCCTGCCGGGTACTGACCCGGAGGGCGCCTTTCATCCAACACCCGCGTGGGGAGGCGGCTCTACGGCAGCGCTGACAGAATGCCGGATATCCTTGCCAGGGTCCCGCCGTTAGTCTTTATCCACCCCCATGCGTCTTCGCCGCCTTTTCAACACCAAGCGCGGGAGGCTCCGCCCGGAGGGGTATCGATATATATTGTTGCCGGGTTAATAATAAAAAAATTAAAGGTCCGGCCGATGCCTTAGAGGAGGACTCTATGGAATAAACACTTGGGATCGATTGTGGTGGACATGGCGCGGAGACGCTTTTTGCAATGCGGATTGGCACTGATCCTATTATGGAGCGTGCTGGTTGGGGGGTTGCTGGTCTGGGAATACCATCAAGCCAACCGCACCATGATGGCAGTGGCCACCGGTGAGGCACGCGCGCATTTTCGCAAGGATCTGGCCTTTCGCCTGTGGGCCTCCGACTACGCCACCCTCTACGTTCCTGTTTCCGATCTCAACCGACCCGACCCCTATCTGGCGCACCTGCCGGAACGGGATATCACCACGCCCTCCGGGAAACGGCTGACGCTCATCAACCCGGCGCGCATGATCCGCCAGATCAATGAACGCTACGGCGAGTTCTATGGCGTGCCGGGGCGCATCACCAGTCTCCATCCCCTGCGCCCGGAGAACGCACCGGACGCATGGGAACGGCGCGCCCTGCAACAGTTCAGGGCGGGCAGGAAGGAGGTTTTCGACCTGGTGGAGGACGGGAACGGCACCTACCTGCGCTTGATGCGACCGATCATGATGGGCAAAGGATGTGTTCGCTGCCACGCGGCACAAGGGTATAGAGAGGGCGATATCGGCGGTGGGGTGGGGATCAAGCTGCCGATGAACGATCTGCTGGCGCGTCGCCACACACGGCTGGTGAGCAGTACCATCGGTTTTCTGATGCTTTGGCTGGTGGGGTTGGGCGGGATTTTCTATGCCATGCACAAGCTCTACCGGCAAGAGCGGCGGCGTGCTGACGCGATCGCCTCGATGCAGGAGAATGAGGCGCGTAAAGGGGCCTTTCTCGATACCAGCCTCGACGGCGTGGTCAGCGTCGGCGTGGACGGCAGGATCATCGATTTCAATCTGGCGGCCGAAAAGATCTTTGGCTACCGGCGCGACGAGGTGGTCGGCGAGCCGATGGCGCCCCTCCTGATTCCCGAGGCGTTGCGCGAGGCGCACAACCGGGCCTTCGACAAGCATCTGGAAACGGGACGCAACGCCCTCATCGGGCGGCGCATGGAGACCCTGGGCATGCGCAGCGACGGGAGTGAATTTCCACTGGAGCTGGCCGTCAGTCGGGTGGATATCAACGGCGATCCCGTGTTTACCGCCTTTATGCGGGATATCACCGACGCCCGGGAACTGGCCGAGGAACTCGCCTACCAGGCCAGCCACGATTCCCTCACGGGGCTGGTCAACAGAGGCGAGTTCGAGAAGCGCGTCAACCATGCCTTGTCGGAGATGGACAAGGGCGACCGGCACACCCTTTTCTATCTGGATCTCGATCAGTTCAAGGTGGTCAACGACACCGGCGGCCACGCGGCCGGCGACGAACTCCTGCGCCAGCTTGCGGCATTGATCCGCCGCCACATGCGCGGCTCCGATCTGCTCGCCCGCCTGGGGGGTGACGAATTCGGTATCCTGCTGCGCAACTGCAGCCTGGAGCATGCCGTGGAGACCGCCAGGACACTGCTGGATACCATTCGCGAGTACCGGTTCACCTGGAAAGACAAGGTCTTCAGCGTTGGTTGCAGCATCGGCGCGGTCGCGCTTGGTTATCCTGCGATGAGTCTGGCGGAGGTGTTGAGCGCAGCGGACGCCGCCTGTTATTCAGCCAAGGAAGAGGGGCGCAACCGCCTGCATGTCTATCGGACCGATGACGAGGATCTGGCGCAGCGCAAACAGGAGATGTGCTGGATCAGCCGGATGCATGATGCGTTCGAGGACGGGCGCTTCTTTCTCTATCACCAGCCGATCAGGCCATTGCGGCAGGATGATGATACAGGGGAGCGATTCGAGATCCTGTTGCGCATGCAGGACGAGAAGGGGGCCTTCGTCTCGCCCGCCCTGTTCCTGTCGGCGGCGGAGCGTTATAACATGATGCCCACCATCGACCGCTGGGTGGTGCGCACCACCTTCAAATGGTTGGCGGAACACCCGGATCGGTTGCACGGTATCGCCTTATGCACCCTGAATCTATCGGGACATTCGGTGACCGACAGCTACTTTCTGGCGTTCATCCGCGAGCAGATCGCGAGTTATGGCATACCCCCGGACCGCCTCTGCTTCGAGATCACCGAGACGGCGATGGTGACCAACTTCAGCAAGGCGTCCGCCTTTATCAAGGAACTGCGCGAACTCGGCTGCCGTTTTGCGCTGGACGACTTCGGCAGCGGCATGTCGTCCTTCGGGTATCTCAAGCATTTGCCGGTGGACTTCCTCAAGATCGACGGCGAGTTCGTGCGTGATATCCACGAGGACGAAATCGATCTGGCAATGGTGAAGTCCATCAACGAGATCGGCCAGCTACTGGGCAAGCAAACCATTGCAGAATTCGTTGAAAACGAAGAGATTCTCGAACTGCTGCGGCATATCGGCGTCGATTTCGCCCAAGGTTATCACCTGGGCCGGCCCGAGCCTCTGGCCTGAACCGCCGTGTCCTTCTGACCCGCCAACTCCGGTAGAATGGTGTTATTAACCGGGCAACACTATATATCGCATTCAGGGCTTCAGGCAGGCGCCGGAACAAGGCGCAGTACGCAGGCAAGGGTCGTTCCTTTGCCAAGGTCGCTCCAGTGCATCCATGCACTCGCGACACTTGGACATCCTGTCCAGCGCACTGGAACGCAGGTCCGGCGCCTGCCTGAAGCCCCTAACCCTATGATATTCAATGACAGGCTGCGGCGTGCCGGCCCGCAGACTGCGTTGCCCCATCTTGCTGTAGGGTGGCTACAGCGGTGATGGGGCGCCTTGCTGCGAACCGGCACGCCACGGCTGAATACGGTATATAGTGTTGCCGGGTTAATATCCGGCTCGGAGGCTCGCGCCTTGAGCCCCTGACTGGGTTTAAATGGCGTTCATGTTCAGTCTCTATCAAAGCAACCGGCTCGAAGACCTCGCCCAGCGACTGGCCGATGTGATGCAGACGGGGAGCCGCTCTCCCTTCGTCCCGGAGGCGGTGGTGACGCCCCATGCCGGCCTGGGACGGTGGCTGGCCTTGCGGCTGGCCGAGGGGCGGGGCGTCTGCGCCAATGTGGAGTTTCCGCTGCCGGGCGCCTTCATCTGGGGGTTGTTCCGCCGCCTCTTTCCGGAACAGATCCCCGAGGTCACAGGCTTCGAGCCGGAAGTGATGGTCTGGCGTATCGACGCCTTTCTCTCCGCGTTACCCGACGCCGACGTGTTCCATCCTTTGCGCGCCTATCTTTCCCAAGCCGATGAACGCATGCGGCATGAACTGGCGCAAAGGATCAGCGATGTATTCGACCAATACCTCGTCTACCGGCCGGACTGGATTCTGGCCTGGGAGCAGGGGAAACGCGCCATCGAAGGCGACGACTGGCAGGCGGCGTTGTGGCGCGTGCTGACGGCAGGGGGCCGGGCGCAACACTGGGTCTATTGGCAGCAACGTTTCTTCACCGGGCTGGATGAAGGCCGTCTCGATACCGGCCGGTTGCCGGATCGTGTGATTCTGTTCGCCATTCAGACCCTCTCGCCGGGTTACCTGGAGGTGTTGAAGCGGGTGGCGGAGCATACGGAGGTCCATCTGTTCCTGCTCAACCCCAGCGAGGGCCACTGGAGCGAGACTGTGAGCGAGGCCGCGCAGGCCCGGCGCGAGGCCGAGGCCGGCGGCGACGAGCTCTATCTGGACGTGGGCAATCCGTTGCTCTCCTCGATGGGGGGGCAGGGGCGCGATTTCTTTGCCTCCATCCTGGACCTGGATCCAGGTTCCGAAGAGTTGTTCAAGGCGCCGGGGGCGGAGACGCTGCTGGGCCGGCTGCAGCGGGATATTCTGCTCTTGAGCACCCCCGAGGAGGGGGCGCGGATCGAACCAGCGGCCATCTGCCGCGATCCGTCGATACAGATTCATGCCTGTCACAGCCCGATGCGGGAGGTCGAGGTGTTGCAGGACCGGCTGCTCGACCTGTTCGAACGTCACCCCGGTCTCCGGCCCGATGACGTGTTGGTGATGACACCGGATATCGCCGTCTACGCGCCCTACATCGAGGCGGTATTCGGCGAGCCGGGCGACCGGCCGTCGATCCCGTTTCAACTCGCCGACCGCCCCGGCCTGGATGCCGCCCCTATGGTCCGCGCCTTTCTGGATCTGCTGCGCATGCCGCTGGGCCGTTTCGAGGCCGACCGGCCGCTGTCGGTGCTGGAGGTGGCGGCGGTGCAGCGGCGTTTCGGACTCGCCGAGGATGATCTGCCGGAGATCATCCGCTGGGTACGGGAGGACGCCATCCGCTGGGGGCGGGATGCGGCCCATCGCCGCCGCTTTGGCCGCGAGGGACGTGACGCCAACAGTTGGCGGGCGGGACTCGACCGGATGCTGCTCGGCTATGCGATGGGCGATGGGGAGGGGCGGATGTTCGAGGGATGGCACCCGTATGCCGGCGTGGACGGCGGCGACGCCGCCGTTCTCGGCGCGTTGCACGAGTTCATGGAACGTCTGTTCACCCTGGCCGGACGACTGGAGCACCCCCGCACCCTGGACCGATGGGTGGCGTTGCTGTTGGAGACGCTGGATCTGTTCTTTCTGCCGGAAGGGGAGGAGGAGGGGCAGCTCCAGACCCTCCGCGACCTGCTGGCGACGATGCTGAACGAGGCGCGCGCCGCGGATTATCAAGCCCCCGTGTCGACCCAGCGCATGCTGTGGCTGCTGGAGCAGCGCATCGGTCAGACCCAGGGGCTGGGGGGCTTCCTGCGTGGCGGCGTGACCTTCAGCGCCCTGACGCCTCAGCGCAGCCTGCCCTTTGAGGTCATCTGCCTTATTGGAATGAACGACGGCCGCTTTCCCCGCGAGCGCCATCCACCCGATTTCGATCTGATGCAGGGGCATCGCCGGCCGGGGGACCGCTCCCGCCGGGCCGATGACCGGTATCTGTTTCTGGAGACCCTGCTCGCCGCCCGCCGGGAACTCTTGATCAGCTACGTCGGCCAAGACATCGGCGATAACAGCCCCCGGCCGCCCTCCGTGGTGGTCAGCGAGTTGATCGACTGCCTCGCCCGCTATGCCGCCGATGCAAAGGCGCGGGATGAGGTGCGTAACGGGAAAGTGATCCGCCATCCCCTGCAAGCGTTCGATCCCCGTTGTTTTGCCGCGGGCCGCTCGCCGCTGGCGGCCTATTCCCGCGCCCTGGCGCGCGCCGCCCAGTGGTTGACGGTCCCTGGCAAGGTGTCGCCACCGCCTTTTCTGGATGGATTTCTGCCAAAGCCGCCCGAGCGTTGGAACCACCCGACACTGACCGACCTGGAGTATTTCTTTTCCAATCCGGTACGCTTTCTGCTGCGCCGGCGGATGGGCATCGACCTGAAAGGCGGGGCGGCGTTGCCGGAGGTGCGGGATCCCATGGCACTGGGCCGTTTCGAGGTGGCGGAATGGCGGCAACGGATGGTAGCGGCCATGCTCGATGGCAGGGACCCGCAAGAGGTGCACCGGTGGATGCAGGGGGCGGGCGTATTGCCGGACGGGGCCTGGGGCGAGGCGCTTTTCGCCCGCTATCTGGCGGATGCGGAAAGCATTGTGAAACGGATACGCCAGTACCACGAGACGGTGCCGGCAGAGCGCGTGTCGGTGGATCTGCGCAGTGGCGACATGACCCTCAGCGGCGAGCTTTTCGGCATCGGCCGTCATGGGCAGTTCGGCTACAGCGCCAGCGAACTATGGGACAAGGATCGGCTCAGATTGTGGCTGCGCCATCTCTGCCTGAACCTGCCGGTGGAAGACAAACGGCAGCCTGTGAGCAGGCCCGGATCTTCGCGTGTTCGCGGAAACGGCGATACCGGGTCGGTCACGGAGGAGGAAGGACGGCATACGGTCTGGGTCCATCAGGGCGGTGTGCTCCACTTCACCCCGGTGGCGGACGCCCGTGAACAGTTGGCGGATTTGCTTGCCTGCTACCGGGAAGGACTGGCCCGGCCACTGCCGTACTTCCCCAACACCAGTTGGGCCTATCTCGTGGCGCGCATCGCCGGAAAGGATGCGATGGCTGCGGCGGAAGGGAAATGGTTTGGCAACCATCGCTGCCCAGGTGAATGGGTGCGTGACGATTACTATTCCCTGGTCTTCCCCGGCGGCGATGTGCTGGATGCTCACTTCGAGGCGCTGGCCCGGCGGGTGCTCGAACCGCTCCACGCCCATATGGAGGAGGGGTAGCGTGGAACGTTGGGATCTCTTCACCGCCCCACTCGACGGCCCGACGCTGATCGAGGCGAGTGCCGGCACGGGCAAGACCTACACCATCACCGGCCTCTATCTCCGGCTGGTGGCGGAAAAGGATCTGCCGGTGGCTGCCATTCTGGTGATGACCTTTACCAATGCCGCCACCGCCGAATTGCGGGAGCGTATCCTTGCCCGTCTGATCAGCTGCCGTGATGCCCTGGAGAGCGGTGGGGACGATGAACTGGCGCAGAGGCTCGTGAGCGCCTGTGGCGATGTGGAAACGCCGCGCCTGCGGCTGCAGCGCGCCATCCTCGAGTTCGATCAGGCGGCGGTCTACACCATTCACGGCTTCTGCCAGCGGGTGCTGGCGGACAGCGCCTTTCGCGGCGCGCTGCCTTTCGAGGTGGAGCGGGTCGCGGCGCAGCCGGAGCGGTTGCAGCGGGTGGTGGACGACTACTGGGCGATGCATCTTCAGCATGGTGCGTCCCCTTTCGTCGATTGGCTGTTGGAGCAGAAGATCAGTGCGGACAGCCTGTACCAGGATCTCAGCACATGGCTGGGCCGGCCCGGACTGGAGGTGCTGGCGGTGCCAATGCCGGCGCCAGAGGTGGTGGAGATGGCGGAATCGGCGGTGGACGCGGCGTTCGAAGTCGCGGCCGGCACCTGGCGCCGGGAGCGAGAGGCGATTGTCGCGTTGCTGAAGGACAACGTAACGTTGAAAGGAAACATATACAGGAAGAGATTGTTCGACGGCTGGTTCGCCGGGATGGACGCCTATCTAGGTGGCGGCGGTGCTTGTCCACCGAAATTCGAAAAATTTACCCACCGCGAGATCGAAGCAGCGACCAAGAAAGGATGCACTCCTCTCCAGCACCCCTTTTTCCATGCCTGCCAGGAACTGTTCGATGCCCGGGAACGGCTGCATGGCCTCTACCGCCAGGCGTATTTCGCCCACCGGGCGGCGCTGATGGCCTTTGCCCGTGAGCGGTTGGAAGAGGAGAAGGCGCGCGAGCGCGCGCGCACCTTCGACGATCTGATCGGCGATCTCCACGGCGCGCTCCACGCGGAGCATGGCGACTGCCTCGCCGCACTGCTGCGTGGACGTTACCGGGCGGCGCTGGTGGACGAGTTCCAGGACACTGACCCGCTGCAGTATGGCATCCTCTCCCGCATCTACGCCGGCCAGCCCCATCCGTTGTTCCTGGTCGGCGACCCCAAACAGGCGATCTACAGTTTCCGGGGGGCCGATGTCTATGCCTATCTGCGGGCGAGGGGCGATACCCGGCGGCAATATACGCTGGCGGAGAACTGGCGTTCGGTGCCCGCTCTGGTGGGTGCCGTCAACCGTTTGTTCGAGGGCCATGAGCGGCCCTTTCTGGATCCGCGCATCGGTTTCCATCCGGTGGTCGCTGCCCAGGAGGGTAAGGCGGATCTGACGGTGAAGGGTGACGATCCCTCGGTCTTCCGTTTCCGCTTCCTGACGATGGAGGAGGAGATGCGGAACGCGGAGGGACGCAGTCGATGCGTGGCGATGGACACCGCGGCGGAGATTGCCCGCCTGCTGCGGGCGGCGGAACAAGAAGAGGCCTGTATCGGGGATGCGCCGCTGGAGGCGAAGGACATTGCCGTATTGGTGCGGACGCGCGTGCAGGGGCAACAGGTTCTGGAGGCGTTGCGGGCGGTGGGGATCAACGCCGTCCTCCGCACCCACGACAGCGTGTTCCAGACGGACGAGGCGGTGGCGCTGGAGCGGTTGCTGCTGGCCTTGCTCGAGCCGGGGCGGGGCGGACTGGTGAGGGCGGCGCTGGTCACCCCCCTGTTCGGCTACAGCGGTGACCGGCTGGGCGCCCTGGACGGGGACGAGGAGGGGCTGGACGAGGCGATGGACCGTATCCTCGACTACCATCGGCTGTGGCGCGCGCAGGGCTTTGCCCGCATGTTCCGCCGCCTGATGTTGAAAGAGGGGGTGGCCGAACGGCTACTCGGTCGGCAGGGCGGGGAGCGCCGCATGACCAACTTCAACCATCTTGCCGAGTTGCTGCACGCCGAGGAGCGGGAGCGCCAGCCCGGCATGGAGGGGCTGGTGAAATGGCTCTCCGCGCAGCGCAGTCTGAACCACCCCTCGGATGATCCCTCCGTGCTGCGGCTGGAGAGCGATGCCGCTCTGGTGCAGATCGTCACCATCCACGCCAGCAAGGGGCTTCAATATCCGGTGGTCTTCTGTCCGTACCTCTGGTATGCCAGTTCCGGAAGGTGGGGCGCCGCCACGTCCGGCACGCCCTTTCTGTTCCACCGCGCGGGGGAGGATGAACGCCTCGTCCTCGAGGTGGGCTCGGCGCAAATGGAGGCGCACTGGCAGCAGGCATTGGCGGAGTCGCTGGCGGAGGAGATACGTCTGCTCTACGTGGCCGTGACCCGCGCCCAGTGCCGTTGTTATTGCACCTGGGTCCCCTTCGACGGCTCCGGCTACACGGGACTTGGCTGGTTGTTGCGTCCTCCCGCGTCGATTGCCGAGGGGATGCAGATCGACGAGCGGAAGGCGGCCTTCAAGGGGATGGACGGCGAGGCCCATCACGCCCTGCTGGAGGCGCTCGCCCGGCGATGCGACGCCATTTCGGTCACCCGCATCGATCAGATACGGCCGGAGGTGCCGCTGGACCTCGAGGGGGGCGTGATGCAACAGTTGCAGGCGCTCCGCTTTCAAGGCGTCATCCCCCCGCCGCAACGGCTGACCAGCTTCAGTGCCCTGGCGTCCCGCCTCCACGTCCAGGATGATGCGGACCACGACGCCCTGCCGGACGAGGCGGCGCCCCTGCCGGAGATCCCCGAGGGCTACAGCGTGGACAGTTTTCCTCGCGGGGCCCGCGCGGGGAGCTGTCTGCACCGGATCTTCGAGCGGCTCGATTTCACCGATGCGACCCCCGAGGTGTTGTCATCGGTGGTGGGCGAGGCGCTCGCCCGCTACGGTTTTGGCGCCGACTGGGCGCCGTTCGTGAGCCGTTGGACCGCGCGGGTGCTCGACACCCCTCTGGACGGCGAGGGGTTGCGTCTGGCCCAGGTCGGTCTGGGACGCCGCCTCACCGAGCTGGAGTTTCACTATCCGTTGAAGCAGTTGGATTCGAGCGGCCTGAGAGATTTGCTGGTGGAGCACGGGTTCGCCCCCGAGGGTCCGGTCCGCGAGGCGCTGCGGCGGCTCGACTTTCAGCCGGTGCGGGGATTCATGCACGGTTTCATCGACCTGGTGTTCGAGGCCGGAGGACGTTTCCACCTGCTCGACTACAAGTCCAACTGGCTGGGGCTGGGCCGCACGCCCTATGCCGCGGAACGGCTGGGCGAGACCATCGCTCGCGACAGCTATTATCTGCAATATCTTTTCTACGCGCTGGCGGTGCATCGCTACCTGCGTGGGCGCATCCCCGGTTATCGTTACGAGACCCATTTCGGCGGGATCTACTACCTCTTCCTGCGCGGCATGGACCCGGAATGGGGGTCGGACTACGGTATCTACCGCGCGCGCATCCCGGGGGCGGTGATAACGGCGCTGGACCGCTATCTGGAGGAAGGCCGTGGCTGATCTGGAAGGGCTCTTCGCCTCGTTGCAGCGGGGAGGGCTGGCCGGCCCCCTCGATCTCCATTTCGCCCGGTTGATGTGCCGGCTCGACGATGGCGGTTCGGAGGCCCTGGCCCTGGCGGCGGCGCTGGTGAGTCGGCACACCGGCGAAGGCCATGTCTGCCTGCCGCTGGATCGGGCGGGCGATGGCGCGGGAAGAGCGGGAGAGGGCATGGTACTGCCACAGCCAGGTCCCTGGATCGATGTCTTGCGCCGCAGCGCGGTGGTGGGTGGACCGGGCGAGTTCCGGCCGCTCATTCTCGACGGTGCGCGTCTCTACCTGCATCGATACTGGCGGCACGAGTATCGTCTGGCGGCGGCCTTGGAGGCCCGCGCTGCTCCCTTCGAGCTCCCTGATGAGCAAGCGCTGAAACAGGCGTTGGCGCGGTTGTTTCCCAAGGCGCCCGAGACACCGGACTGGCAGAAGGTGGCCGCC
>JALSTP010000189.1 GCA_026983675.1 Sedimenticola sp. | reverse complement strand
CCTCGACCGCCTGGCAGACTACACCGAAAGCCGCCAGCAGATGCGCCAGAAGGTGTTGCTCGCCCTCTTCTATCCGGCGTTGCTGACCATCATCTCCATCCTTATCGTCATCGCCCTGCTCACCTACGTGGTACCACAGGTCGTGCGGGTATTCGAAAACGTCGCCCAGGACCTGCCGCCGCTCACCCAGGCATTGATCACCCTCAGTGACACCCTACGGGAACATGGCATGCTGATTTTCGGTCTGCTCGCGGCACTGATCATCGGCTTCAACCTGCTATTGAGAAAACCGGCCTTTCGGGCCATGGTGCAGCGCTTTCAATTGAAGATCCCGCTTATCGGGCGCTTGATTCGGGGCATCAACGCCGCCCGCTTCTCTCGTACACTGAGCATTCTGGCAGCGAGCAACGTCCCCATCCTGGAGGCGTTGCGCATCTCCTCGCAGGTGCTCACCAATGTCCCCATGCGCCAAGGTGTCGAAGACGCGACGCTGCGCGTCAGGGAGGGCAGTGCCTTGCATACCGCGCTGGAGAAGACCGGCTATTTTCCCCCGCTGACCCTCAGTCTGATGGCGAGTGGCGAAGCAAGTGGCGATCTGGAAGGTATGCTGGAACGCTCTGCAAACATCCAGGAGCGGGAAATCGAGTCCATGATCGCCACCGTTCTGGGACTGTTCGAACCCATCCTGATCCTCGTCATGGGAGGCGTGGTTCTCATCATCGTACTGGCCATCCTGCTACCGATTTTCGAATTGAATCAATTGGTAAGCTGATAAATCCAGTTTTTTCGTTTAAGCACCGGCGCCGAATCGCCGCATGCGAAATTTATTCGCCTGCGGTATCATTGAAACTCGACCCTCAGAGGAAGCATCAAGGAGGCAATGTGTCATACGCGGCAAACGATGTTCACAACACACTTCCGGCCAATCGCTTGGTTGCGAGCCGTATGGTCCGCTTGACCAGTGCACTTTTGCTGGCAGGCTCCCTCAGCGCTCTCCTGCCCAGTTGCGCCAGCGTGAGGGGCCAGAATGGTCAGAGTACCCTCGCGGCGGAGGACTACACGTTCGAGAAGGCCAAGGCGCTCTATCACAAAGGCAACTACTCCCAAGCCGCCGTCATATTGAAACAGCTTGCCGACAAAGGCGATCCCGCCGCCCAGTACGCCTTGGGCTACCTCTACTACTATGGGCAAGGGGTGGAACAGAATACCGGTGTTGCCCTTGACTGGTTCAAACTCTCGGCGGCAAAAGGCTTTTCCAAGGCAATAGAAGCCCTGCAACGCCATGAAGTCCTGCAACATAGGAATAATGGACAAAGCAATCGCAGTAACGCAGGTAAGAGCGTAGCGGCGGCCCAGACCGGTGGCGGCAGGGCCGTGGAAAAGGGCCCTCAATCCCCGGCATCCGCCAGTAAGGAAATTGTACTTCCTTCGGAACCCACCGGCGCAGGGCCTGCCTCGAAAACACGGCCTGCCCAACCCGATGCGAAATCCGGCGGTGACAACGCTCAACAGCTCTCCGATTCGTCACCGGCCTACGCCATCCAGTTGATGAGCACCTCATCCAGGCAGGCGGCAAAGGCGTTTATCGATAAATATGGATTGGCTGGCAAAGGCACCGTATTCAGACACATGGTCAATGGCCAGGCCATGTATTCGGTCATCTACGGCCACTATAAAGACCCTGCTGCCGCCACGGCCGATATCGCAAAACTGCCCCCCGCCCTGAGGAAATTGAGCCCTTGGGTCCGCCGCGTCGGTGATACCAAGCCCGCGCTCACGTCACGCTGATTTGCCACCCATTGCGGCGCACATAACGCCCCGTGTTTTGCGGGGCGCTATGTGCGTTCAGCCCCATTTTTTCTATGCCCACGATTCCGGGATTAACCATGAACTCCATCCGGTCTTGCTCACATGGGCAAGGGGCTCAGAGATGGGCCTTTACCTTTAAACGACAATGGCGACCCGGCATGCAGAAGAGACAGCGCCACGCGCGCGCATGAAGCAACGCATCGCGCCCCGTCACAGTACTCTGGCAGCATAATCCACAAAGAAAGACACGCCCTATGGAGTCTGTCGGGTTTAGGTGATCGTCGCGAGCATGGTGGGAAAGCGAGGCCAGATTTTCTCGATTTTGAGGCGCATAATGGGCCTACGCAACGAAAAATCGAGCAAAAATGGACCGCTTTCCCACCCGCGCACGACTGCATGGATGCAGGAGGTAGAGCAACGTATGGAGCAGTTGCCGGGTTATTAACCCGGCAACAATATATATCGTATTCAGCCGTGGCGTGCCGGTTCGCAGCAAGGCGCCCCATCGCCGCTGTAGCCACCCTACAGCAAGATGGGGCAACGCTGTCTGCGGGCCGGCACGCCACGGCCTGTCTTTGAATATCATAGGGTTAGGGGCTTCAGGCAGGCGCCGGACCCGCGTTCCAGTGCGCTGGACAGGATGTCCAAGTGTCGCGAGTGCATGGATGTACTGGAGCGACCTTGGCAAGGGAATGACCCTTGCCTGCGCACTGCGCCTTGTTCCGGCGCCTGCCTGAAGCCCTGAATGCGATATATATTGTTGCCGGGTTAATAATAAATGTGACCGGATCGGATCAATGGCTCAGGTCGATGTCGAGGTTTTCTTGCTGGCCGTGCCGTATGATGCCGATGCTCAACTGCTGCGCGTTGCCAAGCGCACTGATCACTTTCAACGCTTGCTGATCGTTATCGAGGGAAATTCCATTGACGGACGTGATGAGGTCGGAAGGACGAACGCCGAGACGGTTGTACAACGCACGATCACCCTTGGGTAACAACCGATATCCCTTCAAACTGCCATTGCCACTCCTCACCGGGACAAATGCCACCTGCTCCAGCAGCTTCTCCGGATGCCTTTTCAGTTCCTCCCGGTAAGCACCCAGCGAGGAGGCGCGTCTGGCACGTGCGGGCGGAGAGGGGCTCCCTTGGAAGCCCCTGCTGCTCGTCTCCGGAAAGCGCAGCAGTTCATTGCGGCCACGACGCGATAGCACGACATGGTCAGGATACACCTCGGCCAGCTTCACCCCATCGGCAACCTCCTCCCCCGTGTCGTAAAACTTCTGTTCTCCCCTGGCTCCGCCTATGATCGCGGAGCCTTTCTTGGGGTCTTCATCCACGAAGACCCCGAAGAGTTTGAGATTGAGGTGGGTCTCCCTGGCCTGAACCGGAGCCGATTTCGCCGGCGCCGGCACGACCCCGGCCTTGCCGAAGAGATGCTGGGCCGCCACCTCTTTCGCCACTTCACCGGGCTTTGCCGAATCCCCTTCCGTGCTTACAGCAAGCGGCATGCCTTGTTTACCCATCCCAATACCGGAGGACACATCGTCAGCTCCCAAAAGGCGCCATGTCAATCCGGCCAGTAGGTAGGCAATGGCCAACAACAGCAGCAGAGCCACCAGAACCGGCAGCCAGTGCCCAAAAATGCGAGCGCCCTTGGACGACGCGCCCCTGGCCGCGGCCAACCGACGGGTCAACGCGCCTTTGTTCGATTCCGTCATCTCCAATACTTGATCCACTGCCATCGTATCTCTCTTGGACCTGTCTATCTTTCATGGCAAGCCATACACAGCCTTCTCCTACCCATGATAACCCGCTTTCATTCCCAAAATAAGCGGTAAATTCCCATTTGTTACTCACTTCGCAAACAGGTGCGCACCGCATTGCCAGGCGAGTCCCGGTACAATAGGCCCTTTTGTTGATCTTTGCCGTGAAACAGCCCGGCATATCCTAGACCCTATGTTTTGGCTTGCAAGCAACTGTTCCATAAGGGACTATGGAACAGTTCTTGGCCAAAACATAGGGTCTAGGAGTCTGTCGTTGCCGGTCTCAGGAAGGGGTCAACAGCCGCCGAATCCGCGCAACCCCTTCCTTCAGATTCTCCATGCTCGTTGTGTAGGCAAAACGCAGATAGCGGTCGGCCGCATTGTGACCAAAGTCATGGCCGGGAGTCACCGCAACACCGCTTTCTTCCAGCAGACGCCCGGTGAGTTCACCACTCGGCATGCCAAACGCGGAGCAATCGGCATAGAGATAAAAGGCGCCTTCAGGTTCGACAGGGATGCCGAACCCCAGTTCCCGCAGTGCGGGCAACAAATAGTCGCGGCGTGCCTGAAACTCGGTGCGCCTGGCCTCAAGAATCTGCCGGGTCCGGGCGTCGAAGGCCGCCAGAGCCGCATGCTGGGAGAGCGTCGGCGCCGACAGAAAAATGTTCTGCGCAAGTCGGTCCAACGCCTCGACATAGGCCTCGGGCGCCACCACCCACCCCAGACGCCAGCCGGTCATACCGAAATATTTTGAAAAGCTGCTAATGACGAAGAGGTCGTCGCCCAGGGAAAGCGAGGTGACGGGCGACCGATCATAGACAAGGTTCTGATAGATTTCATCGACAATCAACGCTCCTTTCTGTTCACGCACAAAGGCATGGATCGCCCGCAGACTCTCCTCCGGCACAAGCGTCCCCGTGGGGTTCGAAGGACTGGCCAGCATGACCGCCCGGCTCTTCCGCGCCCAATTCTGCTGCACATGCCCCGGCGTCATCTGATAGCCGCTCTCCGCCCCCACGGGGATACCCACGGGCTCCCCGCCTGCCAGGATCACGAAGTGTCGGTTGCACGGATAACCGGGATCCGCCATCAATACCCGTTCACCGGGATCGACCAGCACGTTCAAAACCAACTGCAGTGCCCCGGAGGAACCAGGAGTGACGAGAATACGCTGTGGGTCGATTTCAAGGTCAAACTGCCGCCGGTAAAAAGCCGCAATTGCAGACCTCAGAGTCTGCAGCCCCGCCGCGGGCGTATAGTGGATGTTCTCTTCATCCAGCGCGCGCTGCGCCGCCTCGACAACGGGTCGAGGGGTGGCAAAGTCGGGTTCGCCAATCTCCATGTGAATGATGGAGCGTCCCATCGCCTCCAGTCGACGCGCCCGCGCCAACAGATCCATCACATGGAACGGCTGAATGCGCGCCATGCGCCCAGCGATATGTGGATCAGCCATGCACCCGTGCGTGCAGTTTGCGCAGTGCGTTGACATCCACGATTTCCACGGTGTCTGGCCCTTTTATCACCTCTACCGGCGTACCGGGCTCGCCCAGTTGGTCCACCACCAACGCCGCATCCGAAAAATCCTGCTGACGGGTATAGTCGTTTACCGTCACCACCACCGCCTCGATACCCGCATCCAGGGCCGATCTGAGACCATGCGCGGAATCCTCAAATGCAATCACCGATGAAGGGGGCAACCCCAGTGCCTCCAGTGCATACACAAAGATATCCGGTGCCGGCTTTTTGGCTGGAACGATATCGCCCGCGGCGATCACCTCGAACCAATCCTCGGCATCGTCACCCGCGCTGTAGCGCAACAGGGCGCTCACGTTGGCCGGCGTCGTGGTGGTGGCGATGGCCAGCCTCAGGCCGGCTGCCCGCGCCTCGGTGAGAAGACGCAGCACCCCGGAGCGCAATGGAATCCTTCCCTCGGACAACAACTGGGTATAATGATGGGTCTTGCTCTTGTGCAGTTCGGCGACAAAGGCGTCAAAGTCCTCCGGCCGCTGAAAAGCGGAGTTATACCGGTCGAGGTAATAACGGATGCGCTCCTTGCCGCCCGTGACCGACAAGAGCTCTCCATAGAGCTCCACCGACCAATGCCAGTCGAGACCCGCCTCCGCAAAGGCGGCATTGAATGCGACCCGGTGGCCATCACGTTCGGTGTCGGCCAGGGTGCCATCCACATCGAATACGAGTGCTTTTAGTTGGCTCATACAGTTAGGTGTCCTCAAACTACCAAATTTGCCAGGAATCTGTCGGGTTTAGGTGATCGTCGCGAGCATGGTGGGAAAGCGAGGCCGGTTTTTCCCGATTTTGAGGCGCATAATGGGCCTACGCAACGAAAAATCGAGGAAAAACGGACCGCTTTTCCATCAGCGCACGACTGCATGGATGCAGGAGGTAGAGCAACGCATGGAGCAGTTGCCGAGTAGATTGATCCTATATCCGACAGACTCCTAGCTTACCCGAAGAGACAGGGACCGTCACCCTGTATAACCAACTGTTTTTCGTAGTTTATTTTGCATCACTCAAGTTATCCTGCCGGCGCACGAAATAATAGGACATTGTTGCGACACGAAGGCGATTCTGGTATAGATAGCGCCCTTCACCACAGAGGTTAGGAGTTACGAATGCCCAAGGCAAAAAAGGAAAACAGCGTCAGCCTTTTTGGATTCAAGCCTTATAAGCCAAAAAAGGGCGAGGAATACATGAACAAGAATCAGGAAGCGCACTTTCGCGCGATCCTGAACGCCTGGAAAAAAGAGCTGATGGAGGAGGTGGACCGTACCGTGCATCACATGCAGGACGAGGCCTCCAATTTCCCCGACCCCAACGATCGCGCCTCGCAGGAATCCGAATTCAGCCTGGAACTCCGTACCCGGGACCGCGAGCGCAAGCTGATCAAAAAGATCGATGAGACGCTGACCAAGCTCGACAACCATGAATACGGTTACTGCGAATCCTGCGGGGTCGAAATTGGTATCCAGCGACTTGAAGCGCGCCCGACCGCGACCCTGTGCATCGACTGCAAGACCCTTGAGGAAATCAAGGAAAAACAAATGGGATAAACGCCTCACAAGCGGTTAGTCCCTTGTTCCGACTGCCCAGCGTAGAAGCCGGCCTCCGATGCCGGCTTTTTCATTTCTGATGGAACAGCAGAGTACGCGAGCCTCCACCCTCACTTACCGGGGCCGCTTTGCCCCCTCCCCTACAGGCGCCCTGCATTTCGGTTCGCTGCTTGCCGCGGTGGGCAGCTATCTCGACGCACGCTCCCGTGGAGGTGAATGGATCGTGCGCATGGAGAACCTGGACCGGAACCGGGAGGCGCCGGGCGCGGCTGACCGTATCCTGCGCACGCTCGAACGCTTCGGCTTCGAATGGGACGCGCCTGTGCTCTACCAGAGGCACCGTGACAACGCCTATTCCGCGGCCCTTGACCGGCTCACTGCTCGGGGCATCGTCTATCCTTGCGCATGCTCACGCCGGGAGGTGGCGGAAAACGGGCGTATGGGACGCGAAGGCGTGATCTACGCGGGTACTTGCCGTGATGGCCTCCCTGGAGGGAAGGCGCCGCGCGCGTTGCGTGTCCGCACCCCCAGTGAGACATTCCGTTTCCATGATCGCATACAGGGTGCCCAGCACCAATGCATCGAACGGGAGGTGGGCGATTTCGTGATCCGGCGGGCGGACGGCTACGTGGCCTATCAACTCGCGGTGGTAGTGGACGACGCCGCCCAGGGCGTCACCCATGTAGTCAGAGGCGCGGATCTGCTCCACTCCACGCCACGACAGATTCTCCTCCAGAGGCTACTCGACCTGCCCACCCCCGAATATGCCCACCTGCCACTGGCGGTTGACCGGCATGGACGCAAATTGAGCAAACAGCATGCGGATACACCGGTGGACGCCGACGCCCCGCTTCCCGCCCTGTTGAAGACGCTGCACTTCCTAGACCAGCCACTGCCGCCCGAAGTGCCGGCCAACGTCCGCGAGTTCTGGACCTGGGCGATAGCCCATTGGGACATCGAACGTGTCCCCGCCCGTCACAGCCGCCCCCTGCCCTAGCCCGGATTATTCATGAATCGCCGCGATGATTGCGCAGAGAATTGTCCGCACAGGGGATTTTCCGACCGAGTGGAATACGGGCTGTATTGCCGAGGAAGGAAAATTCCCTGTGTGGACAAGGA
>JALSTP010000188.1 GCA_026983675.1 Sedimenticola sp. | reverse complement strand
ATATATTGTTGCCGGGTTAATATCTACCAGCGGGTCTCTTCGCCCGGCGGAAACACCAACCGCAGGCCGGCGAAACCGAAGCGTTGTTCCGGCCGCAACCGGTGGCGGGCGCTGGTGCGCCGCCGTACCCGCTGGGTGTGAAGGCTGCCGCCTCGCAGGCTGACGTAGCCGGCGTCGAAAAAGGCTTGGGAGTTCTCCGTTGACGGCCAGGGTTCAAATTCCGGGTAGGCGTGGAAAGGGTTGGCGCACCACTCCCACACGCGGCCGTACATCTCGATGCCGCCGGTACGGGCGGCCACTTCCCACTGATACTCGTGTTGCAGCACCGCGCCTTCCAGAGCCCCGCCAAGTGATGCCGCCCATTTCGCAAAGGCCTCTGCCTCGTAGCGGTTGATGCCACTCACCGGTTGATCCGCCACCAGGTCCGCGGGACCGTTGATGCCCAATGCGTACCACTGCCCTTGGGTATCCTGCCGCCAAGTGAGAGGGTGGGCGCCGGTCTCGTTCTGACGCCATGCCCAGCCTTCCTGACTCCAGCAGACGGGATCGTCGTAGCCACCCGCCTCCATGAAGGCAAGCCAGTCGCCGTTGGAGACTGGCCGCGTGGCAATACGGTAGGGCGCCAGTTCCACCGCTTGTGGCGGCAGTTCGTTGTCGCAGGCGGCGGGTTCGTTGCGGGCGCCGATGCGGTAGTGGCCCTGGTCGATGAGGTGGGTGGCGTAATGGGGCGGCGAAGCGCGCAGGGGTTCGCGCACCCGATAGTCATCGGTGGGCGTTTCGAGGCTGCGCAGTTGCAGCACCATGAGCATGGATTCGTAGTGCCGGGCCTGTTCCTGCAGCAGGAACCATGGCAGCCGGTCAGCTTCGAGCAGGGGATGGGGGGGCAGGCCGCCCGGGTTGGCGAGCCGGACCAGATGGGCCTCCCAGATCTCCGCCGCCCAGTTGAGCAGATGGTCATTGGGCGGCAGTTGTGCGCATTGCTCCGCCAGGGGGAGGGCGCCGGGAGTGAACAGGTGGGCGACGCGGGTGCTGAGGTCGTCATCGCCGGTGATCTTCTCCCGCAGCCAGTAGAGTTCCTGATAGACGCCGCGGCCGAGATACCAGGCGAGGGACCCCAGTTCGGGGTGGAACTGCCGGTGGGCATCGGCATCCGGCACGTCTTCCAGCAATTGCGCCTGGAGTTCGTGGATGGCGTTGAGCGGGCCCAGAATGGCGGCGGAGGTCATACGTCGTTCCTCGTTCGAAGCGGAGCGGCGTATCTTAACCGATGCAGACTAACGGCGCAGGCCGAGCTGATGTTCCAGCGAGGCGACGCGGCGGCGCAGTTCGCGTATCTCGTCCAGCAGATCGCAGGCCAGGGCCGCGCCCGCCATGTTCAGCTCCAGGTCGCGCAACAGGCGCGAGGCGATGCGCGCGCGGTGGATCTGCGGGCCGCTGAAGGACCATTCCTCACGCTGGGTGCCGAGGGGTTGGAGCAGCCCTTCGGCCACCATCTCCGCCAGCACTTCCTCGGGGATGTTGCACAGGGTGCGCAACTCCTCGACGCCGACATGGGTGGTCTCGTCGAGCAGCACGCCACTCAGTATATCGATTGCCTTGGTCATTCACTATACCCCCATCTTGGCGCGCGGGTTGAAGGGCATCTTTTCCGCCAGCGCTTTCCAGAGGGACTTTTTCTCCTCGGTGTCCGCCGGTGGCACCACGATCTCCAGTACCACGTACTCATCCCCTGCCGGCTTGCCGGGCAGGCCGCGTCCCTTGAGCCGCAGCTTGCGCCCCGACTGGGAACCGGGCGGGATCTTCATCTTCACCGGGCCACCGAGGGTGGGTACCGAGATGGAGGCCCCCAGCGCCGCCTCCCAGGGGGTGATGGGCAAGGCCGCGTAGATATCCTTGCCTTCCGCCCGGTAGATGGGGTGGGGCTGGAAATCGACCTCCAGATAAAGATCGCCGGCGGGGCCGCCGCCGATCCCCGGAGCACCCTGACCGGCAAGCCGAATCTGCTGGCCCTGGGTGACACCCTTGGGGATACGCACCTTGAGGGTGCGGCGCTTGTTCACCACATGACCGTGGTCGTCCAGCTCCGGGACGTCGAGGTGCAGGGTGCGGGTGGCCCCATGGTAGGCGTCCTCGATGCTGACCAGGAGCTTGGCCGTCTGGTCCCGGCCGCGCATGGAGTAGCTTCGGCTTCGCCCGCCCCTTTCCGCACCGGCAGCGCCCGCGAATCCGCCGCCAAAAATCGAGGAAAAGAAGTCGCTGAACTGCGCAGCCTCTTCCGGATCGAAGTGGAACTCCTGGCGATAAAAGCCTTCGCCGCCGGGTGGTGGATGAAACTCCTGGCCTGCCTTCCAGTTGGCGCCGAGCTGATCGTAGGCGGCGCGCTTCTCCGGGTCCTTGAGCACTTCGTTGGCCTCGTTGATCTCCTTGAAGCGCGCTTCCGCATCCGGTTCCTTGCTCACGTCCGGGTGGTATTTACGCGCCAGTTTGCGGTAGGCGCGCTTGATCTCGTCCTGGGTGGCGTCGCGCGAAACACCGAGGATCTTGTAATAGTCTTTGTATTCCATTCGGAAAAAACCGCTGGTTATCGAGTGTTATGGATTGCCCCTTATGATTGGGGTTGCGCGTAAGGATTACAAGACTCTATTGGGCGGGCGCTGCGGATCCGGCTGTTCAGTCGGTGGTTCACATCATCGGGCAGGTCGACGAAGAAGAGTGTGCGCGCAGGAGGTGTATTGCCACCAATGGAAGCAGGATGTGTATTGCCATCAATAGAAAAGGAGGCCGATGGCCTCCTTCAAATCCCGAAGCCTTCGCTTCGCGCAGGTCAGACGCAGCCGGTGGGCTTGGGCAGACCGCCGTACTTGGTGATCGGTTTCATCGGACCCGTCATCCAGAGCTTGAACATATCCTTTTTGTCCTGCCCCAGGTATTTGGCGAATTTACGGATGGGGGGCACAGTGGCGTGTTCCTCATAGTACTCCCGGGCCTTCAGGATCTGTTCCCATTTTTCGTCTGTCAGTTCGAATCCGTCGGCATCGGCCATGGCCCGCGCAATCTCCGGGGTCCATGCGTTCATGTCGGTCAAATAGCCGTCGCCGTCGCGTTCTGGTAGTTCAACGCTCATTACTGCTGCCTCCTGGTAACTCATATAGCTCTCACTCTCTTAAAAAAACCAAGTGAAATACTTGGTAATATCTAGAAAGATTCTATACAAGCAGTATGGGCATATCTACCCTGTATTCGGTGTGTGATTATTAACCCGGCAATCGGGTGGGAAATCCAGGTCAAGCCAGTTTCAGCCGGGCGGAGACGGCCTTCATCACCGCGCGGCGGGTCGGGTCCGGGAGGTCGAGCCACAGGCGGTGGAGCCGGTCTCCGAGGCGGATGTCGATGCCGTCTCGATCGAGGCCGGCGATTGCCGCCGGTTTTCCGGCAGGGTGTTTCAGGGCGCTGGCGAGCCGCGTCAGCCAGGGCGTTTCGTCCTCGAGTTCCTGGATGACCGCTTGTGCTGCATCTTCATACGAATCGTCGACGGGCCGCAGGATGCGGTCGGTGCCGAACCAACGTGCAGCTCCGAAACCGCCGACGAAATAGAAGCGCAGTGGCTCCAGCCGGTAAAAGCGGAAACCGAGTTGTTCGTAATAGGGGCGGGCGGCAGGGTAGTAGCGGAAGTAGCGTCGTGCCGCTGCCGGCTGCTCTTCCGCCGGCAACGGGTAGGCGGCGGCCTGGCCGGTGAGGCGGGGGGCTTGCTGGATGTCGCCTTCATGCTCTTCCATCAGGGTGAAGGCGCAGCGCGGGTCGGCATCCAGATTACGGGTGTGTTCCGAAAGGTGGCTGAGCAGCAGCAGGGGATTTTCACGGCTCTCCAGGCAGTAGGGGGTCAGTGAACCAAAGGGGTGACCTTCGTACCGCGCCGAGGCGGTGGAGAGAATCGCGTGGAATCGCCCGCGCAGCAGGTGACGAGCGGCCTCGATCTGGTTTTCGGTGTCGGACATGGTGTATATCTTTGCCCACTCTTCGCTCGGCGTCCAGCCGCGTATTGGGATACACTGGGTCGTCCCATCGGACCGGAGCCCCATTTTGGATCTTTCGCTTCCCGTTGCCTTCACTGTCGGGCTGTTCAGTACCCTGCACTGTGCCGGGATGTGCGGCGGCATCATGGGGGCGTTGAGCTATGGTCTACCGGGTGATCTGCGCGCTGACAGCCGACGCTTCCTGTTGTTCATTCTCGCCTACAATCTGGGGCGAATCCTCAGTTATACCTTTGCTGGCGCGGTAATCGGTGGGTTAGGGGCCACCCTGCTGGAGGGGCTTCATCTGGCCAGTGGGCACCTCTGGTTGCGCTGGGCGGCAGGTTTGATCATGGTGGGTATCGGTCTGCACATTGCGGGCTGGTTTCCACAGTTTGCCCGCGTCGAGAGGCTTGGTGGTCCGGTATGGCGTCGGTTGGAACCTCTTGGAAGGCGGCTGATGCCTGTGCAGACCCTGGGCCAGGCCTTCATCTATGGCGCCGTGTGGGGCTGGTTGCCCTGCGGTTTGGTGTACACCATGCTGCTCACCGCCGCCACCCGGGGCACGGCGGTTGGGGGGGCGTTGTTCATGGGGGCCTTTGGTGTGGGCACGTTGCCGACCCTGGTGGCGGCGGGCTTCTACGTCGGCCACATCTCCCAGTGGGCGCGCAGGCCCCTGTTGAAACAACTGGTTGGACTCAGTGTGGTGTCGATGGGCATCCTGACGATGCTCTACCAGGGTGTTGGAGGGGCCGCTTCAACCGGTTGAAGCATTACCTCAGCGGTGCCGCTTCCCGACATGCTCGATGTGTTCGATCCAGTTTCTGAAGGCGCTGCCGAGGGAAGGGGCGCCATGCAACCGCCCCTTGAAGGTGCCAAAACAGCGCTCGTCATCGGTGGTGGAGCGGGAGGAACCCAGGGCGAGAAGAAAAAAGATCAAAACGATGTACCCAATACCCCCAATGGCGGCAATCGGCGCATGAAACAGGATGTCCGCTTTCAACCATTCAGACAGCAACGCGTAATAGTGGAGGATTCCCCAGACGGCGGCGAACAGCAGTCCAACGGCAAGGAGCGAGAAGAAATCCGCGATATATTCATGGCGGCGGGTGAAGGATCTGAGGTTTTTGCAAACGGACATGGTGATGTGCCCCCCTTGAGCCTGAGACTTATCTTATTAACCCGGCAACAATATATATCGCATTCAGCCGTGGCGTGCCGGTTCGCAGCAAGGCGGCCCATCGCCGCTGTAGCCACCCTATAGCAAGATGGAGCAACGCAGCCTGCGGGCCGGCACGCCACGGCTGAATGCGATATATATTGTTGCCAGGTTAATGGTAAAACTAACGCAACGCGTTCTATTTTTCCTTGTTTTGGGTCAATTCAGGGCTGTATTAAGGTAACAAATTGTGATGTCAGGGGCCTGTCGGATTTGAGGGAAGGTCTTTGACTCGCCACGGATCCTCTGACAAGGTACGCCGATCATCCAACTTTTTCGGGAGGAGGCCCCATGGAAACCATCACAGAATGGGTCAATGCGGTGAACGGTGTTGTCTGGGGTTGGCCCATGCTCATCCTGATCCTGGGGACGGGGCTGTATCTGATGGTGCGTCTCGCGTTCATGCCGGTGCGGCGTCTGGGTTACGGATTCCGTATGTTGTGGGCCGGTCGCAAGCAGACGGGGGAGGGTGATATCACGCCGTTCAACGCCCTCATGACATCGCTTTCGGCCACCATCGGCACCGGTAATATCGCGGGGGTGGCGACGGCCATTTTCCTCGGCGGACCGGGGGCGCTGTTCTGGATGTGGTGTACGGCGCTGGTGGGGATGGCCACCAAATATTCAGAGGCGGTACTGGCGGTGCGTTTTCGTGAGGTGGACGAGGCCGGTAACCATGTGGGTGGCCCGATGTACTACATCAAGAACGGGCTTGGCTCGAAATGGACCTGGTTGGGCACCGCCTTCGCCGTCTTCGGCCTGTTTGCCGGTTTTGGCATCGGCAACATGGTGCAGGCCAACTCGGTGGCGGATGTGCTGAACACTTCATTCAAGATTTCGCCCTGGGTCACGGGTGGGGTGATGGCGGTGCTGGTGGCGCTGGTGCTGATAGGTGGCATCCGGCGCATCGCTGAGGTGGCGGGACATCTGGTACCGATTATGGCGGTGGCCTATCTTACGGGTGGCCTCATTATCCTGGCCTCGAACCTGACCGCCATTCCCCAAGCGCTGGGACTGGTGTTCACCTATGCCTTCACGCCCATCGCAGCGGGGGGTGGTTTTGCCGGGGCGGCGGTGTGGGCCGCCATCCGTTTCGGCGTGGCGCGCGGCATTTTTTCCAACGAAGCGGGTTTGGGCAGTGCGCCCATCGCCCATGCGGCCGCCGCGACGGACGATCCGGTCCGCCAGGGAACGGTGGCGATGCTTGGCACCTTCATCGATACTCTGGTGATCTGCACCCTCACGGGGCTGGTGATCCTGGTCTCCGGGGCCTGGACCAGTGGCAAGACCGGGGCGGCGCTCTCCTCGCTGGCCTTCGAGACGGCGCTGCCCGGTTTCGGTGGCTATGTGGTCACCTTCGGGCTGGCTGTTTTTGCCTTCACCACGGCGCTGGGCTGGAGTGTGTATGGCGAGAAGTGTGCGGAATATCTGTTTGGCGTGCGTGCCATCACGCCCTTCCGTCTCGTCTGGGTGCTGGCGTTGCCGGTGGGTGCGGTGGCCAAGCTGAGCTTCATCTGGCTGGTGGCCGATACCCTCAATGCGCTGATGGCGATTCCCAATCTGGTCGCCCTGCTGCTGTTGAGTCCAGTGGTGGTGGAACTCAGCCGCGCCTATTTCAGCCGGCGGGAATAGGACTCATCCAAACCGCGTGCGCAGGTAGGCGACGATGTCTGCCGATTCGTACATCCAGGTTACCGCGCCTCCTTCCTCTTCGATGCGCAGGCAGGGCACTTGGTTCTTTCCGCCTTCCCGCAGCAGTTCGCGTGCCCATTTGGGGTGGAGCAAGGTGTCGCGGATCTCGATGTCGAGACCCAGGCGACGAATGGCGCGGGTAACAACGGCGCAATACGGACAGCCCCTGAAACGATAGAGGGCGAGCTGCCGGGTGGCGGCCTCGATGCGTTGTTGCTCCTCCGCCGAACGCGCCACGGGGGCGCATTTCAGGCGGCGGACCAGGTATCCGATGGTGTCGCGCCAGCGGGCCATGCCGCGCCTTTGAATTTTCTTCTCACGGTTGGGCCTTTGACCCACCGAGACATGGAGGGGATGCCGGCGCCTTGCCACCTCGCTTGAACCACTCTGCAGGGGTCATGGCGTGGATCGCCAAGGCATGTAACCCGGCTTCGAACTCGTCGCGCAACGCAGCGTTGACCTGTCGGTGGCGGGCGATGAGGGGTTGTCCGGCGAATCGCTCGCTGACCACCGTGACCTTGAAATGGGACTGGGCCCCTTCGGGGACATTGTGCATGTGGCTTTCGTCGAGCACTTCCAGATGCATTGGGTCCAGTGCAGCGCGCAGTGCCTGCTGGAGAGTCTGTTGTCGGTTCATCATTGGTAATCCATGGAAACCTGCCTTTATTTTAGCGCCCGATGCTGGGCGGACAAGGGGGTGCTTTGTTGGGTTATTAACCCGGCAACAATATATATCGCATTCAGGGCTTCAGGCAGGCGCCGGAACAAGGCGCAGTGCGCAGGCAAGGGTTATCCCCTTGCCAAGCACTGGAACGCAGGTCCGGCGCCTGCCTGAAGCCCCTAATCCTATGATATTCAAAGACAGGCCGCGGCGTGCCGGCCCGCAGGCTGCGTT
>JALSTP010000187.1 GCA_026983675.1 Sedimenticola sp. | reverse complement strand
GAGCGTCCCGACAATGGCGGAGACCAGAACCACGCCGACCGCCACAGTAAATGAGGTGCGCGCCCCTGCCAGCAAACGGGCCGCGACGGAGCGCCCCAGCGCATCGTTGCCCAGCCAGTGGCCAGGGCCTGGCGGGGCCAGTATGCGGGTAAGGTCTATATGGTCGGGCGAAAGGGGCAGCGCCGGCCCCCACCATGCGGCAAGGGCCCACAGGACCAGGATCAGCACAGGGCCCCTAGGCATCGCCCAGCCGAATACGCGGATCGATCCAACCATAGACCAGATCCGTCAAGGTGTTGACCACCACATAGGCAACGGCGATCACCAGCACACACCCCTGAACCACCGGATAATCCCGCTTCTGGATCGCCTCGATCATCAGCGACCCGACGCCCGGCCAGGAGAATACGGTCTCCGTCACCACCGCGCCGCCCAACAACGCGCCGAGCTGCAATCCCAGCACCGTAATGACCGGCAACCAGGCGTTGCGCAAGGCATGGCGCCACATCACCGCGGCGGGAGACAGCCCCTTGGCCCGGGCGGTACGGATATAGTCTTCATTCAGCACCTCCAACAGGCTGCTGCGCACCATGCGCGCGAGAATCGCCGCAAGCGCCGTTCCCAGTGTCAGGGCAGGCAGGATCAGGCTGGCAAGGCCGCTCCGTCCACTCACTGGCGTCCAGCCCAAGCCGATGGAGAAAACGAGGATCAGCAAGGGGCCCATCCAGAAATTGGGGATCGAGACACCCAGCAGGGAAAAGCCCATTGCCCCCGTGTCCCAGGCGCCGTTGTGATGGGTCGCCGCCAGCACGCCGAGAGGCAGCGCGGTGACGATCGCCACCAGGAGAGCGGCCACGGCCAGTTCCGCAGTGGCTGGCAGCCGGGCTGCGAGCACTTCGGCCACCGGTCGCTGAGAATGCAGTGACTGGCCGAGATCCAGATGGGCGAGACGTTCGAGGTAGACGCCGAGTTGCACCGGGAGGGGTCTGTCCAGTCCCAGCGCCTCGCGCAAGGCGGCCCTGTCCGCCGGCTGGGCCGACTCGCCCAGCATCAGCTCCACCGGATCGCCTGGTACGAGATGGATGAGCAGAAACACCGTGCAGACCACCCCGAATATCACCACCAGCGCACTGGCAAGCCGAGCGATCAGAAAACTAGCCACGCCGCCCCTCCCGGATATCCACCAGGGTGCCATTGGTCACTTCGTCGAACAAGGTGATGATATCCGCATTCCGCATGCGGATGCAGCCGTGAGAAAGGGGTTGCCCCATTGGCTCGGTGTCCGGGGCGCCGTGAATATAGATGAAGCGACGCAGGCTATCGACTTCACCGCCCCGGTTACGTCCCGGCTCCAGCCCGGAAAGCCAGAGGATACGGGTCAGCACCCAGTCCTGCTCCGGCGCGTTCCGCGCCAGTTCCGGGGTATAGATCTGACCGGTGGCGCGGCGGGCCACAAAGACGGTGTTCGGCGGACTGCCGGCACCGATGCGGAGGCGGATTCGGTGCAGCCCCCGGGGGGTACACTCACTGCCGCGGCGTTCACCCGGGCCGTTGCGCGCGGTGGATACGGGAAACCGCCGAAGTACCTGATCACCGGCCATCAGGCACAACACCTGCCGGTCGAGATCCACATCGATCCAGCGCACGCCATTGCGACGCACTTCGTTCAAACGCTGACGGACAGTATTCACTGATGCGCCCTCCCCCGTCGCACATCGATCAGTCCATCGTAGTTACCATCTGCGGCCAGCCGGTAGCCCCGGATGCTGGCGCGCGCCACCACCACCTGATCCTCGTACCAGAGCGGGACGTAGGGCAGGTCCTCATGGAGCTGCTGCTGGATCCTGCGGTAGAGCGGCGCCTGCGCCGCCAGTGAGGGCGCCGACTCCGCCTGCCCGATGAGGCGGTCCACCTCGGCGCTGGCATAGCGGCCGCGGTTGGCGCCCTCCGGCGGCAGCGATGTGCTGTGAAAGACATAACGGAACACATCGGGCGTGCGAATGCCCACCCACGACAGACTGTACATCTGGAAACGCCCCGCCTTGATATCGCCATAGAAGGTCCCCCAGTCATAGCTGCGCACCTCGGTGTCGATACCGACCTCCTTGAGCTGATGCTGGATGATAGTGGCGAGCCGCACCCGGAAGGGATCGGTCGAGGTCTTGTAGACCAGATGCAGGGGATGACGCGCGGAATAGCCCGCGGCATGTAGCAGCCGGCGCGCCAACGCCGGATCGTACTGGATCGGTTTCAAATCGGGATTGCCGGCCCAATGCTCCGGTGGCAACAGCGCCTCCGCCCGCCGGGCCCCACCATGCAGCACATAACGGATGATACGTGTGCGGTCGATGGCGTGGGCCACTGCCTGACGCACCCGCAAGTCGCTGGTGGCAGGGTCCTGCATGTTGAAGCCCAGATAGGTGAAATTGCTGCCCCGCCGACGGTGCAGTCGCATCGTGCCGCGGGCGTCGAGGTAGTGGTAGAGTTCCGGCGGCAGGTCGTTTTGCAACAAATCGATCTCGCCGCGCAGCAGCTTGAGCGTGCGCACCGTCGGGTCCTTGACCGGCACCAGCTCGACCCGGCGGCCGTCGCTCCGTGCGCGCAGCAACATGGCGCCGTCATCGCGCCACTCTTCCAACTCGAAGGGGCCGCTGCCCATGGGTTGCTCGTTGAGTGCGTCTTTCCCGGCAAGGGCATGTGCGGGAACGATGCCCAGGACCAGATAGGCCGGGAACAACGGATCGGGCCGGTCGATGAAAAAGTCGAGGGTGTCGTCATCGATCACCCGGATACGCTCGATGAGCGTCAAGGTGGTGCGATGCGGCGAGGCAGTGGCCGGATCGAGCACGGAGGCATAGGTCGCCTTCACGTCCGCCGCGGTGAGACGGCTGCCGTCCGAGAAGACACGCCCCTCGCGGCCGAGCCGCAGACGGTAATGCGTCGGGGTGATGGCTTCCCACTTCGCCAGGGCGGGCACGGGCCGGCCCGCCGGATCGAAATCCACCAGGCGCCGGTAGAGCAACCGTACCACGCGGCTGGAAGT
The DNA here is from genome assembly GCA_026983675.1 of Sedimenticola sp. GTDB lineage: Bacteria > Pseudomonadota > Gammaproteobacteria > Chromatiales > Chromatiaceae > JALSTP01. The sequence continues at coordinate 4,808 of JALSTP010000187.1, read as the reverse complement.
GGCATCGGTGGCGAAACGCGGATCGAGGGTGGTGGCCGGCGACGCGATTCCCAGGCGCACGCGGTCAGGCGGCGTGACATGACCGCCACACCCCGCCACGAACACCAGAATGAAAAACGCAAGCAGTCGGCTCATCACCACCGCGCGAAGGGGGTCCTGGCCAGATTGACGTTGTAGTAACGCGGGTCGCCAGAGACCTCCGCTCCCACCCAGCCGGGTATCTCGAAGGTCTCATCCTCCCGCGCCAGTTCGATCTCCGCCACCACCAGGCCGGCGTTGTCGCCGCCAAAGACATCGAGATCCCAGACATGGGCGCCGCTCCGAACCCTGTACCGCGTCTTTTCGATACAGCCGGACTCGGCGCTGTCCCGCAACAGCTGCTCGGCATCCGCCCGGGGGATCTCATACTCGAACTCCCCGCGCCGGATCCCCATACCGCTCTTGATGGTCAGAAAACCCTTTTCGCCCTTGATACGCACACGTACCGACAGCCCCTCCCGCTGGGCGATATAACCCTGTTTGAGCTCGCTTTCGGAAATCACCGCCGCGCGCCAGCTATCGTTCCGCACCAGAAACTTGCGTTCGATCTCCACCCCCATGGTCAATCCCTCTCGAACACGGCGATGGACTCCACGTGGGCGGTGTGCGGAAACATGTCCATGACGCCAGCGCCTCGCAGCCGGTAACCGAGCCGGTTGACCAGGACATCCGCATCCCGCGCCAGGGTACCGGGGTAGCAGGAGACATAGACGACGCGCTGGACGCCAAGCGCCGGCAGGTGCACCAGCACCTCCGCCGCGCCGGAGCGGGGCGGGTCGAGCAGCACCTTGTCGAAACGTTCCCCCAGCCAAGGCTCGTTGTCCTCGATGGCATAGAGATCGGCGGTATGGAAACGGGCATTGCCAATGCCATTGCGCGCCGCATTCTCCCTCGCCCGCTGCACCAGTCCGGCCTCCCCCTCCACCCCCACCACCTCGGCAGCGGCCTGGGCCATGGGCAGGGTAAAGTTGCCGAGTCCACAAAAGAGGTCGAGCACCCGTTCGTGCGACTTGATCTGCATCAGTTCCAGCGCCCGTTCCACCATCAATCCGTTCAGTTCACGGTTGACCTGGGTGAAATCCGTGGGCAGGAACCGGAGCGTGATATCGAAGGCGGCCAGGGTGTAATCGAGCGTGACCGGCTCCGCGGCGGGGGCGATGCTGTCCGGCCCTCCGTCCTGGAGGTAGATGCCGATCCCCTGGTCGCGGCCAAAGGCCAGCAACCGGTCGATGTCTTCAGCGGACGGAGGATCGAGTACCCGGAAGACCAGCACACAGGTCCTGTCGCCCATGGCCATCTCGATCTGGGGAATCCGCTCCCGAATGGAGAGCGAGTCGATCACCGCCCCCAGGGCCTGGATGTTTTCGCCGATGAGGGGGTTGAGCACTTCACAGCGGCTCAGATCGGTGACGAAAGAGGCGCCGCGCTCGCGGAACCCCACCAGGACCTTGCCCTTCTTCGCCACATACTTGACCCCCAACCGCGCCTTGCGCCGATAACCCCACTGGCGGGGGGATTCCAACGGGGGAAAGAAGGTTTCGGGACGCGTCTTGCCGATGCGTTCCAGGGCGTCGATCAGGACCCGCTGCTTTGCCAGGATCTGTGCCCGCGGCGCCATGTGCTGCAATGAACAGCCCCCGCACACGCCGAAATGGGGACAACGCGGCTCCACCCGGTCCGGCGAAGGCTTGATGACCATTTCCACCCGGCCTTCATCATAGCTTCGCCGCTGGCGGGTATAGGTGAACAGGACCGCCTCGCCCGGCAGGGCGCCCTCGACGAAGACAGCCTTGCCGTCGATGTGCGCCACACCGCGCCCTTTTTGATCGAGTGTATCGATGCTGGCCGCCACCGGCTCGGCAGGCAGCGTCTTTCGTCTGCGAGAACGGCTCATCCCGAATACAGCGCGCCGATGTCTACTTTTTTGTCCAGGAACCGCCAGCCTTCTGATACCACCAGCCACTGCCGGCACGGTCGATCCAGGTGCGGGCGAAGACCTCGCGGACATCCTCCTCCCATTCGGGATGACCATTGGCATTGGCGATGGCTTTGTAGAGCCGGTTGCGATCGGCGTTCTCCGCCGCCACCAGCTTTTTCAGCCGGGCCCGTTCCTTCAGCGGAACGGCCGAGGCGTCGCGAATGGCCACCAGCGCATTGTTGGTGAAACCGATGGCGCCACTGCGGTAGTAGCCCGACAGACTGCCAAACCGGCGCTTCATGGAGGCCCGCAGCCTGCGGATCTCCGGCGTATCGATATTGAAGTCGGGTGTGGCCGCCTCCGCCGCCGGGATCAGGAAATCGAACCCTTGCCCCGCAATCCGGTAGAGATCGTGCAGTAACGAGGCGGAGCCGTCTTTGTCTTTTCCGGGCGATTTCACGGGCGGCGTCTTCGGTGGTTGACCGGTCCCGCCCTTGCCGGAACTGAGGATATCGTCCACGATCTTCTCGGCCGCCTGTTGCGCCTTCGCGGAAGGGAAGTAGATATTGATGGTGACGCAGGCGGTGATGAGCAACAGCGTCAGCAGTGCGGGGGTGATCTTGATGGCCTTCATGCTCTTCTCCATCGACAGAGTGTCATCCGGATGTTGAAAAACCGCGTCTTTCGACATCCTGTTACTTCACGACCGGCGCACCGGCATGTGTGATTTCGACCAGTTGATCGACCAAGCGGTTCCAGTCGGTCTCGCGGGTGAACCCCTTGATATTGATCTGGGGAATGCCCTTTCCGATGACGAGATAATACCCGTTCTCCGCCGGCGCGACACCCTCCATATGGCACACACCCTTCCGCAGGTGGCATTTGATGCCCAGGCGATCGTAGTTGAACTCCTTGAAGATGCCGAGAAAACTGCGTGACAATGCCCCGGAGACGCCGGCCCCACCGATGTTGGAGATATTGTCGATGGCCTTCTGGCTGATGCGATGACGGTTCGGGTCATCCGGCGGCGTCTCCAGCCGGGCATCGAAGGCCACCGGCCGCCAGTCTTCCAGATAGAGTCCCTTTACATAACCTTCGAGCCTGCCGGTGATGCGGCCGAAAGAGAAAGTGCGGGTCAGGGTCTCCAGATCGATATCGTGGAAATCGATATCGGCCCGCAGGGTGGGCAGATAGCCGAGCAGATCGTCGAGCACCAGATTGCGGATGCGCACCCGCCCGCCGAAGATGCGCACCAGCAGGGTCCCTTCGACCTTCAGCGTGCCGTCTTCATACGCGATGCCGGGGATCACGCCCGAGAGCTTGCCCGCCAGCGGCGGCCAGCCAAGGGCCTTGCTGAATCGCTCCATGGAGATGGGAGTCAGCACCCCTTCGAACTGCCAACGGCCATGTTCACCCTCGCCGCCATCGAACCGGAGCCGATCGACCACCAACTCGCCGTCCATGACCGGGATCTTCGCCGTGCGCAGAACGTGGAATCCTTTGCGATCCAGGTGGAAATGCACCAATGCGGGACCAATGGCAATCTTTTCCAACAATCGCGCGGAGGCCCACCGCAGGTAGGAAGATGGAGCGCGTCCATCCTCCCGCCACTCCATCCGCCCGTCGAGCCCCCGGAGGGCAAAGCGCGGCGCGCCCTCCGGGGGCGCATCCTTGACGGAGACGTTTTTGACATCGGCGGAGAGGCTGAGGCCGGCCTCGTCTTGTTTGAGGAACAGCCTGACGGCGCCCGAAAGCACCACGCTCTCCAGCAGACTCTCGGCGAGGGTGGGCTGGAGATAGTTTTCATAGAGGCCCCGGAGCGGGATATCTTCCGAGATCAGGCGGAAGCCGCGAACCCTGAAGGGTCGGAGATCGAGATCGGCCTGGGCGTCAAACCGTAGAAGGTCGCCATGCCGGTAGCGAATCGCATCGAAGTGTAGGCGTTTGAGGCTGCCTCCGCCATGGAAACGGGTTTCCAGAGTGACCGGCGCCACAGCGGGGTCCAGATAGAACCAGGGGGTCAACAGGGCGCCCGCATCGAGGCGCATATGGGACCTGCCGCGCCAGGAGGCGTTGCGGGCGCGATGCCCTTCCCCCTTCCAGAGCAGATGCAACCCCTCTCCCTCGATCCCCGCGGCCTGTCCGCGAACCGCCAGTTTGTGCGTCTCCAGGGCCCATTCGATGCGCTGCGCGACGTCACCTTTACCCAATACCTGGAGGCGCAGGTCCATCCGGCCGGTGACCTTCGGGGACGCCGGAAGCCCCGGCAGAAGGGCCTTGAGCCGCCGCCGCGCCAGGACCGGATCCACCCCCCGGGCGCGCACTTTCACCCGCCAACCTTGTGGGTCCGTTCTCAACGTTCCGCGGAGGCTGCCCCGGGCAAAGGCCAAGCGGGTGATCTCAAGGCTGAACAGACGCTTGCCGGCATCCCATGCGACGCCGGCGTGGAACCCCATTTTGCGGAAAACGGGATGGAACAAGCGGACGCGGGCGTCGGGACAACTCAAATATCCGGGCCGGACATTCCCCTTGACGCACCGGACCGAGACCTCTTCGGCGGGTCGCTTCAATCCCTTGAGACGCAGGCGGGCGATATGGAGTTCAAAGGCTGCCGCGCCCCCCGGCAACAGCTTGACCGAGAGGTCGACGCCTTGGGCGCTCCAGCCCGCGCCGGAGAGCCTCTCCATGGAGAGACCGAGACCCTCTATTGCCCAGGCACGGGGATACGGAAGAAGCCACAGACATATTAACCCGGCAACAATATATATCGTATTCCGCCGTGGCCTATCTTTGAATGTCATAGGGTTAGGGGCTTCAGGCAGGCGCCGGACCTGCGTTCCAGCGCGCTGGC
>JALSTP010000186.1 GCA_026983675.1 Sedimenticola sp. | reverse complement strand
CTCCAGTGACGAGATCCAGGCCCGCATCGCACAGATCAAGGCCCAGATCGAGGAGTCCACCTCCGAGTACGACAAGGAGAAGATGCAGGAGCGCGTCGCCAAGCTGGCCGGCGGTGTTGCCGTGATCAAGGTGGGTGCTGCGACCGAGGTCGAGATGAAGGAGAAGAAGGCCCGCGTCGAGGACGCACTGCACGCCACCCGCGCCGCCGTCGAGGAAGGCGTGGTACCCGGCGGTGGTGTCGCCCTGATCCGTGCCCGCGCTGCGATCAGCGATCTGACCGGCGACAACGACGACCAGAATGTCGGTATCGCCATCCTGCGTCGCTCGCTGGAAGAGCCGCTGCGCCAGATCGTCAGCAATGCCGGTGACGAGCCCTCCGTGGTGACCAACGAGGTCGAGAACGGAGAAGGCAACTTCGGCTACAACGCGGCCACCGGCGAGTACGGTGACATGATCGACATGGGCATCCTGGATCCGACCAAGGTGACCCGCTCGGCGCTGCAGAACGCCGCTTCCGTGGCCGGTCTGCTGCTGACCACCGAGTGCATGATCGCCGAGGCGCCTAAGGAAGAAGCCCCGGCCGTCGCACCCGACATGGGCGGCATGGGCGGCATGGGCGGCATGATGTAAACCGCCTCAACCCAGGCTCCGGCCCCGCATTCGCAAGAATGCGGGGCTTTTTTGTGCCCGGATGCAACGGGCAATCGTTTATCGCCGCCTCTCGTTCGTGATCCAGGAGGTACGACCGGGCAGGCTTTACTTGCCTGACTTCTGTGGATAGATTGGCGGTTTCGGGAACCAGGGGGAGCACATAATGAACAAAAACCCGCACCCGCGATACAGGGCCCTGCTGGCGGCCATTCTGGCGCTGTTTCTGCGGCCGCTGTCCGCCAATCCTCCCACGGGCTATGATTTCCTGCCCTACGACGAGGGGGCGCAGCTTGCCCGCCAGACCGGCAAACGCATCTTTCTCTATTTCGGCCGCTACGGCTGTGGCTACTGTACACGGACCAATGTCGAAACCTTCTCCGACCGGCAATTGCACGACCTCTACAGCCGCAATTATGTCCTCGTCTATGTCGATGCGGAGGGCGGGAAGCGTTTGCGCCTGCCCACTGGCGAGCGGATCACCGAGGCCGAATTCGGCGCGCGGCTGAATGTCTACGCCACCCCACTGTTTCTGTATCTGGAACCCGATGGCGAACAGATCCTGCGTGTGCCCGGCTTCAAGACCGTCGACGATTTCATCGATTTCGACGCCTATGTCCAGGGTGAACACTACCGCAGGATGCCGATCAATGATTTTCTCGCCACCCGGAGCAGGCCGCAATGAACCTGAGAATCATCGCGGCCTGCTGTGTCCTGCTGGTATCACCGTTTTGTGCAGCGGCGCTTGAATTTTCCGAGCCGCTGACCATCGCCTCCTCCGATGGTGGCGTGTTCTACCATCTGGATTCCAGTGGAAACCGGGCAATGGCCAGCAACCGGGGCACACTGGCGCTGGTGTGGGAGGACAACGCGAACGGCAGACCCACGGTGCGGGTGGCTTTTCGTGAGCGGGATGCAGCGGGGTTTACCTCGCCACTCGCGGTGAGCGGTCCTTCCGCGGCCTATGAGCCGGTCATTGCCGCCTGCGGTGACGGCTTCCTCGTCGGCTG
>JALSTP010000185.1 GCA_026983675.1 Sedimenticola sp. | reverse complement strand
TGGACAATCCTCTGTGCAATCATCGCGGCGATTCATGAATAATCCGGGCTAGATATGGGGATTCTACCCCGAAAAGGTCAGTCATAACGTCAACGTTTGTCGCGCGTTCCCCCTTTGCCCCGGCGATTCCGCAACAGGAGCGGCATGGCGCCACCGAAAAGGAGCCACGCAGGCGGCAGCGGGACGGCGGTGATCCTGACCCAATCGTACTCGGCCACCGCCCGCTGACCCTCGAAATGTCCCGCCCAATATGTGTCGGTAGGGCTGCCCTCGACCGGCGACCACAGTTCGAGCCGGACCTGGCCCTCATCCAGCACCTGTCCCACATCCACTTGGTGGACCTGCTGCCCGTCGATGTACCAACGGAGAACGGAATCCACGGCTTCGAAAGCGTAGGTATGGAAATCGGTGAACCGGTAGTCCTCGGCCAGGATTTTGACCGCGTTGCTATCGTCACGCGTACTGTTTCGTCGCGTAATGTAGCGCTCGTGCTCGACGACGCCCTGTCCGCCGATGAAATAGTTCAGTTGCACTGTTCCGGGATCCTTGCCGAGAAATTCGAAATCCACTTCATCACCCGAAGCGTTCGCGTACCTGAACGCGCCGGTGACGAGTCCATCGCCCGCGGGCGCTTTCATCCGCACCGCCACCCGAACCCCGGTGCCGAAGCGTTCGCGTGTCAGAAGATGCCCCCCGGCAAACGCCCTGGAGCCGCCATCCCGGGCGCATCCATCAGGGCAGGAGCGGCCGTCGTCCCCCGTGCGGTCCAGGACCAGCTTCAGGGTGCCGTTCCCCACAGAGACGTGTCCCGGCTGCCAATCGACGGCCTTGAAACCCGCGCCCAGCCAGTTGCCGACGATCCACCTGCTGTTGGGATTGTAATAGTCCGGATCGCCGGCGTGGATATGGGTATCGAGCACTTCGCCGTCGAATTCCTCGTAGAAAACCGGGCTCGCCCATGTGACAGGCACAACCACCGACGCCAGGATCAAGGTGAGCGCGCGCAACAAAGGGACACCCCCGGCATACCGATTCTTCATGACGTATCCATCCAAGATCCGATCTCCCGATTTGAAAATTCGGCATGCTACGGAGCGAAGACAGAAAAAACAACCTCACGCCCGCCACCGACACACATTGACACGGCGCCTGCGATCCGCGGCCGCCATTTCGGGTGTCCGAAGACAAAGAAAACCAAGCGGTCCTCGGCTGGACCCGGGACCGCTGCGCATTCGATGATGAGAGGGAGGAGAGAAGAGACGGTGGCTGGCCGTTCGTCCAGAGAGACGGAACGGCAGTCCCGTCGCGCCGATTCAGCCGGCCTGAGTCACCGGCCTCAGGCCGCCGCTGAGCACACGGCGGCCCGCCGCCCACATCCCCAGCACGCCGCCGAACAGCCAGATGGCCGACGGCAGAGGCACGGCGCTGATCTTGATCCAGTCGTATTGCGCGGTGGTATGATCGCCGGTGAAAGTGCCCGCCCAGTTTGCCACGCCCGTTCCTGCCTTGGGCGTCCACAGATCGAGCCGGACCTGCCCGGCTTCCAAGGTCTTGGGAGCGGTCATCTCTTGCACGTTCTGCCCGTCCACATACCAGCGGAGCATCGGCCCAACGGTTTCGAAGGCGTAGGTGTGGAACCCCTCGGAGGCGTTGAATCCAAGATCGATATTCTCATGCCTGGATTGGCCATCGGCAAAATAGCCCACATGGATCTTCCCGTCCGATTTCCATAGAAACTCGATATCCATCTCGTCATGGGGGCTATCCAGATAACGAAATGTCGAGGAGATCAGACCGCCGCCCCCCTGCTGCCCTTCGGCCGTCTTCATCCGCACCTCCACCCGCGTATTGTTCCCGAATCTCTCACGGGTGATGAGCTGGGCGCTGGCGTAGCGCTTGTCGCTACATCCATTCGGGCACGGAGCATTGCCATCTCCCGCCTTATTGAGATTGATGTTCAGCTTGCCATCACTCAGGGTCGCATGGCCCCGCTGCCATACGACATCCTTGAAACCTGCATCCGTCCAATTCGCCAACACCCATTTACTGTTTGCATTGACGACAGTGGAATTACTGTTCCACGTACCCGGCTGCGAACCCCATTGGGTATCCAGTGCGTTACCATTGAAGTCTTCTTCGAACAAGACCGTCGCCGCCTGGGCGCTCCCCATGGCCAATACCGCCAGAGGCAGCAGCAACGCATATCCAATCCTCAATCCACCGAACATCGTCATCACTCCTGTTCCTGCCGCCAACACCGGTCCTTGCGTCCCTTTGCGACGGCCTGATTTACCACTTGCACAAATGGGTAGAATACATCCCATCACATGCTAAAAGTCAAGCCTGAGCCCACCCTTCTCATACGATTTGGGAATGAACATCGGGTTCGGCTGCCCTTGGCCCTCTCACGGCATCGGACCAAGTGGATCGAGACACACGCCTCCGCATCATGGAGAGGTAACTATCCAGACCGCATCCAGGGGCCTCTCCTCGTGGACAGGGGTTATCGATGCAGTTCGTCGTCCCGATAATGAACGTCCAGCCAACAGCGCGGCAGGGGTTCGCCGGAGAGGAATTCGAGGTCGGCCTTGTCGAACTTTTCGGGGTCCTGCAACTCCTCCCCCTTGTTGTAGCGCCCCACGATCTGTGGATGCATGGGATTGAACAGGTCTTTGAGACTCAGCACTTCGACCAGATCGCCGGTGGATTTCCGCTTCAAGAACATCACGCACCTCCTGATACCCATGGGCGCCGCCGCGCCGCGTTGTTATTGCCTGTTACTGAGTATGGAGGCGGCAGGCGGGATTGCAAGGGCACGGCGTCAACCCTGCCCGGCGGCCCATTCTTCTGGCGTGAAGGCCTTGATGGAGAGGGCGTGCAGTTCGTCGCTGGCGATCTGCGCCTTGACCGTCTCCATCACCATCCGGTGCTTCTGGATCAGGGACTTGCCAGCGAAGGCGTCACTCACCACCACGGCCTCGAAATGACGGCCGTCGCCGGTTACCTTCACTTCCGCGCCAGGCAGGCCGGCGCGGATCAGGGCTTCGATGTTTTCGGTTTCCAATGGATTCTCCTCCTATCAGGGTAGAACAGACGATCAACCGCGAGCCCCCAGGATTCACAGTTCCCGGGTGGCAAGAAAACGGATCTCCGGCCAGCGCTCCAGGGTGAGGTCGAGGTTGACCCGGGTGGGGGCGAGGTAGACCAACTGGTCGTCACCATCCATAGCGAGATGCTCGTGCGCCTTGTCGCGAAAGCGCTGGAGTTCCCTTTCATCGTCACAGACGACCCAGCGCGCGGTGGCCACCTGCACCGGCTCGACGAGGGCCTCGACACCGTATTCGTCCTTCAGCCGGTGGGCCGCCACGTCGAACTGGAGCACACCCACGGCGCCCAGGATCAGGTCGTTGTTCTTCAGTGGCCGGAACACCTGGGTGGCCCCTTCCTCGCAGAGCTGGAGCACCCCCTTCTGCAACGCCTTCATGCGCAGGGGGTCCTTGAGCACCACGCGGCGGAACAGCTCGGGGGCAAAATAGGGGATGCCCTGATACTTCAGCACTTCGCCCTCGGTAAAGGTGTCGCCGATCTGGATGGTGCCGTGGTTGTGGAGGCCGATGATATCCCCCGGCCAGGCCGCCTCCACATGGCGCCGCGCATCGGCCTGGAAGGTGATGGCGTTGCTCACCTGCACCGTCTTGCCGATGCGCACATGGCGCATCTTCATGCCCTTTTTGTAGGCGCCGGAGCAGACCCTCAGGAAGGCGATGCGGTCCCGGTGGGCGGGGTCCATGTTGGCCTGGATCTTGAAAACGAAGCCGGTGAACTTCTCCTCGTCGGGTTCCACCAGGCGCTGGTCAGTGGCGCGGGGTCGTGGCGGAGGGGCGTACTCCACGAAGGCGTCGAGCAGTTCCCTGACGCCAAAGTTGTTGATCGCCGAGCCAAAGAAGACCGGGGTCTGGTCACCGCGCAGATAGGCGTCGATATCCAACGGGTGGCTGGCCCCCTCCACCAATTCGATCTCGGCCCGGAGTTCCTCGGCCTGATCGCCGATCACCTCATCCAGGCGGGGGTTGTCGAGACCCTCGATCACCTCCCCCTCCTGGACCTTGCCGCCGTGGGTGGGGGAGAAGAGGTGGGTGCGCTGGGTGCGCAGGTCGAATACCCCCTTGAAGCGTTTGCCCATACCGATGGGCCAAGTGACCGGCGCGCAGGCGATGCCGAGCACGGTCTCGATCTCGTCCAGAATTTCGATGGCCTCACGCCCTTCCCGATCGAGCTTGTTGACGAAGGTGAGGATCGGCGTATCGCGCAGGCGGCACACCTCCATCAGCTTGATGGTGCGCGCCTCCACGCCCTTGGCCACGTCGATCACCATCAGCGCCGAGTCCACTGCGGTGAGGGTGCGGTAGGTGTCTTCGGAGAAATCCTCGTGGCCAGGCGTGTCGAGCAGATTGACAACGGCATCGCCGTACGGAAACTGCATCACCGAGGAGGTGACGGAGATACCGCGCTGTTTTTCCAGCTCCATCCAATCGGAGGTGGCGTGGCGCGCTGCCTTGCGTCCTTTCACGGTGCCGGCCATCTGGATCGCGCCACCAAACAGCAGCAGCTTTTCGGTGAGCGTGGTCTTGCCGGCGTCCGGATGGGAGATGATCGCGAAGGTGCGCCGGCGCTGGCGTTGCTGCTGGAGTGTGGAGGACATGGTGCTCTGGAGACGGGAAAAAGCGCAATTATACCACTTCCGGGCGCACGATGACGTTTCCCTGACCACTCGAAACGCCGATCGCGGCGGCCCTCTGCCGCGACGGGGCGGCATTTCGGCCTATAGCGTGAGGGCCATGATCAGGGCGTCCTCGCGCAGACCGTCGCGGGCGGGATAGTAACGGTGTCGCACGCCCACCTCGTTGAAGCCCACGCTCTCGTAGAGGTGGATGGCGACCCGGTTGGAGACACGCACCTCCAGGAAGAGGGTGGTGGCATCGTGATATCGGGCCAGTTCGATCATGCGCTTCAGCAGGCGTCGGCCAAGGCCATTGCCCTGCCGCGCCGGGTCCACGCAGAGATTGAGCAAGTGCGACTCCCCGGCGGCCACCGACAACACACCGTAGCCGATCACCTCCCGCTCCAGATCCAACACCCAGCAGCAGTATCCCGCCCGCAGACAATCACGAAAGATCCCCTCGCTCCAGGGGAATGCGTAGGCCCGCTGCTCCAGGGCATGCACCGCCCCCACATCCTTCTGCGTCATCGGCCGCAGACGCCACATTGGTTCCCGCAGAATGGCGCTCATCGCACGCCTCCCAGGGTCCGCAGGACGAGCTGTAGATCGTCCCATGCCTTGGCCTTCTGCTCCGGCGACCGTAGCAGGTAGGCCGGGTGGTAGGTGACCACCAGCGGGATACCTGTCTCGCCGAAGCGGTGCACCCGTCCCCGCAACCGCCCCACCGGGGTATCCGTCTGCAACAGATTTTGCGCCGAGATACGCCCCACGGAGAGCAGCAACCGCGGTCGGATCAGTTCGATCTGCCGCCGCAGGTAAGGCATGCACCGCGCCACCTCCTCCGGCCGGGGGTCGCGGTTGCCCGGCGGACGGCACTTGAGGATATTGGCAATGAACACCTGCTCCCGCCTCAGGCCGATGGCGCGCAGCATTTCGTTGAGCAGTTGCCCCGCCCGGCCCACGAAGGGCTCGCCCTGGCGGTCCTCATCGGCGCCCGGCGCCTCGCCAATCACCATCAGGTCGGCCTCGGGATCGCCGACGCCGAATACGGTGTGGGTACGGGTCTCGTGCAAGGGACAGGCAGTACAAGCCGCCACCCGCTGGCGCAGGGCATCCCAGTCGAGGGTGGACACATCGTCCGCCGCCACTGCCGGTTCCACGGCCTCCGGCGCTGGAGGGACCCCCGACGTGTCCACAGGTGCTGGTGGGGACGCCGATGGCCGGGGGTCGGCATCGGCAGATACCACCGCCCGCCGCCGCCAGCGGGTGATGCCCATGGCATCCAGGTATGCATTGCGCCGCTCGTCTTGCACCGGCCTCCTCCGCCCCGCCCGGTCTCAGACGTCCGCCTTCTGTGGATGGGCCCGCGTTCGGGGTTGCAGGATCTTGTTGCAGGCGTTGATGTAGGCCTTGGCAGAGGCAATGACGATATCGGTGTCCGCGCCCTGACCATTGACGATCCGCCCCTCCTTTTCCAGCCGCACGGTCACTTCGCCCTGGGCGTCGGTACCGCTCGTGATGTTGTTCACCGAGTAGAGCTGGAGCTGGGCCCCGGTGTTGACGATGGATTCGATGGCCTTGAAGGCGGCATCCACCGGCCCGCCACCGATGGCGCTGCCGGGCTCCTCTTCCCCGTCCACGGTGAGCACCACATCCGCCTTGGGGGTCTCGCCGGTCTCGGAACAGACCCGCAGGGAAACCAGTTTCACCCGCTCGTTCTCCTGCGCGATGTTGGTGTCGGTGACAATGGCCTGAAGGTCCGCATCGAAGATCTCGTGCTTCTTGTCCGCCAGCTCCTTGAAGCGGGCAAAGGCCTCGTTCAGTTCCTCCTCGGAGTCAAACACCACCCCCAGTTCCTTGAGCCGGGCGCGGAAGGCGTTGCGGCCCGAGTGCTTGCCGAGCACCATACGGTTATGGGTCCAGCCCACATCCTCGGCGCGCATGATTTCGTAGGTCTCCCGGCTCTTGAGGACACCGTCCTGATGAATGCCGGACTCGTGGGCGAAGGCATTGGCGCCGACGATGGCCTTGTTGGGCTGCACCGGGAAACCGGTGATGTTGGAGACCAGCCGGGAGCAGTTGACGATCTGGGTGGTATCGAGCCGCGTCTCACAGGGGAAGATATCGGGACGGGTGCGCACCGCCATTACCACCTCCTCGAGGGCGGCATTGCCGGCCCGCTCACCGAGGCCGTTGATGGTGCACTCCACCTGCCGGGCGCCATTGCGCACCGCCGCCAGGGAGTTGGCCACGGCGAGACCCAGGTCATTGTGGCAATGCACGGAGAAGACCGCCTTGTCCGAGTTCGGGATACGCTCACGCAGGGCGGCGATCATCTGACCAAACTGGTGCGGCATGGCGTAGCCCACCGTGTCCGGTACATTGAGGGTGCGGGCACCGGCGTCGATCACGGCCTCGAAGATGCGACAGAGAAAATCGATCTCCGAACGGCCTGCGTCCTCGGCGGAGAACTCCACGTCGTCGGTGTACTGGCGGGCACGCGTCACCGCCCGCACCGCCTGTTCAACCACCTGATCCGGTGTCATGCGCAGCTTGCGCTCCATGTGGATGGGCGAGGTGGCGATGAAGGTATGAATACGACCGCTGCGGGCCCCCTTGAGCGCCTCGCCGGCGCGGTCGATGTCCTTGTCCAGCGCCCGCGCAAGGCCGCACACCGTGGAGTCCGTCACCGTGTTGGCCACCGCCTCCACCGCCTCGAAGTCGCCCGGGCTGGCGATGGGGAAGCCGGCTTCGATCACATCCACGCGCAATTTCTCCAGCGCCTTGGCGATACGCACCTTCTCTTCCTTGGTCATGGAGGCGCCGGGGCTCTGCTCACCGTCGCGCAAGGTGGTGTCGAAAATAATCAGTTTGTCCGCGTTGCTCATAGGGTTGCTCCAGCGTCCGCCCGTTGCATGTATGCCTGGCGGACTTTATGTAATCCGGGGAAAGATTGGAAGTTGTTGCGTGCCGTCTGGCCCCCGCCGGGGCGTTTTGTCTATCGTTTGCCCGTCAGGGCAGCAGTCGCAGCAAGGCAAGCGGAGCAAGGAGGGGGGCATATGGACGCACCGCCGCGACCCCGGCAGGCCGGGTGCGGGAGATCGATCGATGTGCGTTCATGGGTGCCATAACAATTGAATCGGTCGCAGCTGCGGAAACTATAGCCCACCCAAATCCGTTTTCCAACCCCTGTGCTTCATCTGCCTTCCACGCCCCCGCCCCGCTTCGCCGCGCGGCGCTCGGCCCGGCGCTGGCGCAGCTGCACCACAGTCAGCACGGGACCGGAAACGGCATAACCCGAGAAGATGGCGAACAGGATCAAGGGGGGATGCCAGAACACCACGGCAAACAACAGCATCACCACCACGGCGAACACGAACGGCACCCGGCCATGAAAATTGATCTCCTTGAAGCTGTTGTAGCGGAAGTTGCTGACCATCAGCAGGCCGACCACTATCGACACCAGGCAAGCGAGCCACTTCACGTCCTCGCCGCTGATACCCCAGGTCGCACCGATCCACACTCCGCCCCCCATGATCGCCGCCGCGGAAGGGCTGGGCAAACCCTGAAAATAGCGTTTGTCCGCGATCCCCAACTGGGTATTGAAGCGGGCCAGCCGCAACGCCGTGCCCGCCGTATAGATGAATGCCGCCAGCCAGCCGATCTTGCCCAGATCCCCCAGCGCCCAGAGGTAGACGACCAGCGCCGGCGCCAGCCCGAAGGCGACCAGATCGGAGAGGCTGTCGTATTCTGCGCCGAAGGCCGTCTGGGTATTCGTCAACCGGGCCACGCGCCCGTCGATGCCGTCCATCAGCATGGCCACGAAGATCGCGATGGCGGCTGGCTCGAAATGCCCCTTGATCGCCGCCAGGATGGCATAGAACCCGGCAAACAGGGTGGCGGTGGTGAACAGGTTCGGCAGCAGATAGATACCGCGTCGGGGTTTGGGTCTGTCGTCCGTGGAATCCATGGGTGGACTGGGTCTCAGGTTTGAAATACGGGAACTCGCGATTATATACCCATGCGAAGCTTCCGAACCCCTACGCACCAGGATACTTGAGAATATCCTTCCCTTTGGACCAGGGCACGAATTCGGCAAGCACATCACGGTGTAACAGCTTGCGGCCCGTTTCAGGAACCGCCCGGAGCACACACCATGCCACGATCACCCATGTCTGCCAGGCGGCAAAGACCTCTCCGAACGATGTCAGAATGGCGAACAGTATGAGCAGAAAGAGCAGGAACATCAGGCGGACGAGCTGACTGACGATGTACTCCGTATCCCCGCCACACCGCCGGATGGCGTAGACCGACCAGGTGCGGATCACCTGCGCGCTCAACAGCGCAAAACCGGCTGCCGGAATCGAAAAGATGGCCAGCATGGAAAAATACTTGAACAGATGCAACGGGAAGAAGATGAAGATGCGCCATACCAGGGGCACATGATTGAAGACGAAAAAGGTCAACCGCGTCAACGACGCCATGATCAGCCAGAAGCCGACCAACACGGCCTCTCCGTAGATCCCCGCATGATGTTCCGGCATGCCGATGCGTGCAAGCGAGGTGGTGATGTGCTGCGGATCGAGCACCAGAATGGCGAGTATCGTGATCCCCAGAAACCAATACCAGGCATAGGGTTCCACGCGATAGGTCTTCTGGCGGTGAAACGCCTCCGTCAGCTTGGGGGCCTTCTCGTAGCGGTAGCCGATATGGTCGTTTTCGTGGTAGCCGATCTCGTAGATGATCAGCAAGGCCATGAACAGCAACGAGCCGCTGACCATGATCTCCCAGTGAAAGGGCTGATAGAGCAGAAACGCCAGGATGAAGATCGGATATTCTTCGAGCAAGGTCGATTTGATGAAGAATTCGGGCGAGCGCTTGATGTTGGCGAGGTAATAGAACGGCAGGTAGACTCCCGCATGGGCCCCTTCCCTCTTCTCGCCCGGCCAGCGCACATAGAAGGCGTTGTCCAGTGTGCCGAGCAGGTCGGCGTCGTCCTCGGCCGAGTCGGTGATAATGAGGTCTCTCCGGGCATCCACCTCGATGCCCCCTTCGTGAAGGCGTGCCTGCTTGCCCTGTTTGCGCAGGCGCGTCGGGCGCCAGAGAGAACTGGCGACCACCGTGGCATCGGCAAAGGGCGTGTCGGCGATGAGCCGGCGGATGACGAAGCCGAAACCGAAGCTGAGGATCACGATCTCGTGCCCATGCGACCGCTGCAGTACAGCGGCGAGATCACGGTTGAGATACCGCTCGAAGATGGCCGATGCCTCGCGTCTGAACAGGATCAGCGTCCAGGGCATCAGCAACAAGACGGTCCACACCCTGATGGCATCCCGCCAGACGAAATAGCCCCGCTCGCGCGACAACAGGACCCAGGGCCGCAACAGGGCCAGGGCCTTGAGTATCAATACCGCCAGGAAGGCCGGCTTCGCCCGGCCCAGAAATTCCTCTGTGGAATTGGATAACAGCAGGGTACCGTCGAAGTCGACGAAGAGCCGCCGTTTTCGGGCCGTATCCCCGAGCAGGGCCTCTATCCTGGTCAATGCCTCTGCGGCATTCTCGGGCTCACGCATATCCTTGTGTATTCCGCTTTGGCCGAATACTCAATTCTTGCTTTTGTCCACGATCTTGTTGGCCTTGATCCACGGCATCATGCTGCGCAGCCGTTCACCCACCTGTTCGATCTGGTGCTCCCGGCCAATGCGGCGCTTGGCCTTGAGGGTGGCCTGGCCGGTCATGTTCTCGTTGATGAATTCGCGTGCGAACTCGCCGTTCTGGATCTCGGTGAGGATGCGGCGCATCTCCGCCTTGGTGCCGTCGTCGATGATGCGCGGACCGCGGGTCAGGTCGCCGTACTCGGCGGTGTTGGAAATGGAGTAACGCATGTTGGCGATGCCACCCTCGTACATCAGGTCGACAATCAGCTTCAGTTCATGCAGGCACTCGAAGTAGGCCATCTCCGGCGCGTAGCCCGCCTCGACCAAGGTCTCGAAGCCGGCCTGCACCAGGGCGGTGGTGCCGCCGCAGAGCACTGCCTGCTCACCGAAGAGGTCGGTCTCGGTCTCCTCGCGAAAACTGGTCTCGATGATTCCGGCGCGGCCACCACCGTTGGCGGACGCGTAGGAGAGGGCGATCTCCTTGGCCTGGCCGGAGGCGTCCTGGTAGACCGCGATCAGGCTCGGCACGCCACCGCCCTGGGTGTAGGTGGAGCGCACCAGATGACCCGGTCCCTTGGGAGCAATCATGATCACGTCCAGATCACTGCGCGGCTCGATCTGCTCGAAATGGATGTTGAAGCCGTGGGCGAAGGCCAGCGCCGCACCTTGCTCGATGTTGGGCTCGATCTGCTCCCGGTAGAGCCGCGCCTGGTGCTCGTCCGGGGCCAGGATCATGACAACGTCAGCGCCCTGCACCGCTTCTTCGATGGGCTTGACGGTGAGGCCCGCTTCGGTCGCCTTTTTTTCGGAGGCTGATCCCGGACGCAGGCCGACAGTGACGTTCACACCCGAATCCTTCAGATTGTTGGCATGGGCGTGCCCCTGGGAGCCGTAACCGATGATGGTGACCCGCTTGCCCTGGATGAGCGAGAGGTCGGCGTCTTTGTCGTAATAGATATTCATGGTCATGGGATTCAGCCTTGTTTTCTGCTTGATTGCTTGTTTCGTTGTGGATGTGGATCGCTACAGGGTCAGGCCCTTGGCGCCGCGTGCGATGCCGGTGGGTCCGGAGCGCACCACCTCGACGATATTGGCCTCGTCGATGGCGCTGATGAAGGCATCGAGCTTCCGGCTGGAGCCGGTCAGCTCGATGACATAGCTCACATCCGTCACGTCGATGATATTGGCGCGGAAGATGTCGGCCATGCGCTTGGCCTCTTCGCGCCCGGTCTTCTCCGCCTTCACCTTGATCAGCATCATCTCACGCTCCACGTGCGGCCCCTCGGAGAGATCCAGCAGCTTCACCACGTCGATGAGCTTGTTGAGCTGCTTTTTGATCTGCTCGATGATATCGTCGCTGCCGCGCGTCACCAGGGTCAGACGCGACAGCGAGGGGTCTTCGGTGGGGGCCACGGTGAGGGTCTCGATATTGTAACCGCGCGCGCTGAACAGCCCCGCCACCCGTGACAGCGCGCCCGCCTCGTTCTCCATCAGGATCGAAATAATGTGTCTCATGATCAAACCAGCTCGCTGTCCGGCGGCAGGTACATCTCATGATGCCCCTTGCCCGCCTCGATCATCGGGTAGACGTTCTCGGCCGGGTCCACGATCACATCCATGAACACCAACCGGTCCTTCATGCCAAAGGCCTCTTTCATCGCCCCTTCCAGGTCGCCCGGCTTCTCGATCTTCATACCCACATGGCCGAAGCTCTCTGCAAGATGCACGAAATCCGGCAGGGCGTCCACATAGGAGTGGGAATAACGGCTGTCGTAGAAAAACTCCTGCCACTGGCGCACCATGCCCATGTAGCCGTTGTTGAGCAGCATGATCTTGACCGGCAGATCGTGCTGCTTGCAGGTCGCCAACTCCTGGATGCACATCTGGATACTGGCCTCGCCGGTGACCAGCGCCACCTCCGCCTTGGGGTGGGCGATCTTGACCCCCATCGCCGCTGGCAGACCAAAGCCCATGGTGCCAAGTCCGCCAGAGTTGATCCAGCGGCGCGGCTTGTCGAAGCCATAGAACTGGGCGGCAAACATCTGGTGCTGCCCCACATCGGAACAGACATAGGCGTCGCCTTTCGTCACCTTGTGCAAGGTCTCCACCGCATACTGGGGTTTTATCAGGGCGCTGTTACGGTCGTACTTCAGACAGTTGACCGCGCGCCACCCATCGATACGCGCCCACCACGCCTTCAGGGCGTCCTTCTTCGGTTTCTTCTTGTGTCCCTCGACCACCTTCACCATGTCGCGCAGCACTGCCCGCACCGGTCCCACAATGGGGATGTCCACACGCACGTTCTTGGAGATGGACGAGGGGTCGATGTCGATGTGGATGATGGTGGCATCCGGGCAGAACTGCTCGATCTTGCCCGTGACGCGATCGTCGAAACGAGCGCCCACCGCCACCAGCACATCCGCCTCATGCATGGACATGTTGGCCTCATAGGTGCCATGCATGCCCAGCATGCCGATGAACTGGCGGTCACTGGCGGGAAAGGCGCCCAGTCCCATCAGGGTGTGGGTCACCGGCATGTTGGTCAGCTTCGCCAGCTCGATGAGGTATTTCGAGGCGTCGTCCAGGATCACCCCGCCGCCGGCATAGACCACCGGCCGCTCGGCGTTCAGGATCACATCCACCGCACGCTTGATCTGGCCGGGATGGCCCTTGGTCACCGGATTGTAGGAACGCATCTTGATCCGCTTTGGGTAACTGTACGGGATCTTGATGTTGGGATCGGTCACGTCCTTGGGAATATCCACCACCACCGGCCCGGGCCTGCCGCTGGTGGCGATGTAGAACGCCTTGGCCATGGTCTCCGCCAGATCGTGCACGTCCTTGACCAGGAAGTTGTGCTTCACACAGGGGCGGGTGATGCCCACCGTATCCACCTCCTGGAAGGCGTCGGAACCGATGAAGGGCGTAGGCACTTGGCCGGTGAGCACCACCATGGGAATGGAGTCCATATATGCGGTGGCGATGCCCGTCACCGCGTTGGTCGCACCCGGCCCCGAGGTCACCAACACCACCCCCGGCTTGCCCGTGGCGCGGGCATAGCCGTCCGCGGCATGGGCCGCGCCCTGTTCGTGGCGCACCAGGATGTGCCGCACGTCCTCCTGTTTGAAAATAGCGTCGTAGATGTGCAACACGGCCCCGCCGGGATAACCGAAGACATACTCGACGCCCGCGTCCTTCAAACACTGAACGACGATTTCGGCACCACTCAATTCCACGCTCGCGACCTCCGCTGGTCCCCCGCGCCGAAAATCGGCCAAAGGAGATTGATTCTGTGACTGAAAACTTTGCAACGTACCCGATAAGAGCCAGCTGGGTCAAGGCAAATTCCGGATAAACCCTGCATTTCAGCCTACTTTTGTGCAAAATCGCCACTGGCGCGTGGACAGCACTTGCCATCCCCCCCGCTAACCCCATAATGCACCTGTTTACGACCATCACTACAAAGGACATCACGGTGCGATATATCTCCCTTCCAACCGGTCTGTTGTTTCTTGCTTTGGCGGGCATTGCGAATGCCACGACGTACCGCTGGATCGACGCGAACGGCGTGACCGTCTACTCCCAAACCCCGCCGCCCTCAGGCCAGGCCAAGGCGATCAAGGCGCCGCCGCCCCCCTCCACATCGCCCGACGAGGCCCGCCGCCGGCTCGAACGCCAGCAGCAATTTCTCCGCGATCGGGCCGAGGACCGGGAACTGCGGCGCAAAAAGAAAGACAAGGCCGAGAAGGCGCGGTCCCTCCGCCGGCAGAACTGTGAGAGCGCCCGCGCCAACCTCAAGAACCTCCAGATCGACGTGCGCCGCCTCTACAAGGACCCCAAAGGGAACTACCGGCGCCTCAGCGGCGAGGAGCGACAGAAGATGATCGAGACGGCGCAGAAACAGATCGAAAAATATTGCAACGAATAGAGGAACCCCATGCCCACACTCAAGATACAGACCAACTGGCAACCGGGCGGGCGCCCCGCCTCCAACAAGATATCCAATCTGCTACGCGCCGCTTCGCAGAAGGTGGCCGAGATCCTGGGCAAACCCGAACGCTATGTCATGGTGAGCTACGAGCCCAACGATCACATGCTGTTTGGCGGCGATGCCTCGCCGCTCGCCTATCTGGAGCTGAAGAGCATCGGCCTGCCGGAGGCGCGCACCGCGGAGATCTCCGCCGCGCTTTGCGCCCTCGTCAACGAGCTGACCGGTATTCCGCAGGACCGCATCTACATCGAGTTCAGCAACGCCGAGCGTCATATGTGGGGTTGGAACGGCGGGACTTTTTAAGCGCCAGCGGGCGCGGGGCGCCCTGCCACCCCCGCACGCGACAAATCCAAGCGAAGGGTGCGCGGGGGCCTGTTTTCCGGCTAGAATGGCGGCCCTTGTGATCCACCACTCAGCCACCGGAAGACCATGCGCACATCCCAGTTTCCCCTGCAAACCGTCAAAGAGACCCCCGCCGATGCCGAGATCGCCAGCCACCAGTTGATGCTGCGTGCCGGCCTGATCCGCAAGCTCGCCGCCGGCCTCTATACCTGGCTGCCGTTGGGACTGCGGGTGCTGCGCAAGGTGGAAGCCATCGTGCGCGAGGAGATGGATCGCGCCGGCGCCCTGGAACTGTTGATGCCGGTGGTCCAACCGGCAGAGCTGTGGCAGGAGTCGGGACGCTGGGAACAGTACGGACCCGAGTTGCTGCGTTTCAAGGACCGCCACGGCCGCGCGTTCTGCCTCGGCCCCACCCACGAAGAGATCATCACCGATCTGGCGCGTAACGAACTGCGCAGCTACAAGCAGTTGCCAGTGAATTTTTACCAGATCCAGACCAAGTTCCGCGACGAGATCCGACCCCGCTTCGGTGTCATGCGCGCGCGCGAGTTCATCATGAAGGACGCCTACTCCTTCCATCTCGACGAGGAGTCCCTGCAGGCAACCTACGACCGGATGCATGCTACCTATTCCCGCATCTTCAGCCGCTGCGGGCTCGACTTCCGCGCGGTCCAGGCGGACACCGGCAGCATCGGCGGCAACGCCTCCCACGAGTTCCATGTGCTGGCCGACTCCGGCGAAGACGCCATCGCCTTCTCGACGGAGAGCGACTACGCCGCCAACGTGGAGCTGGCCGAGGCGGTCGCCCCCCCCGGGCAGCGCCCCGCCCCCACCGAGACGCTGCGGCGGGTAGACACCCCCAAGGCCCGCACCATCGACGAGTTGGTGGAACAGTTCGGCCAGCCGGTGGAGCGCACCCTCAAGACCCTGGTGGTGGCCGCCTCCGACGCCGTGGAGAGCGACCTCATCGCCTTGCTGCTGCGTGGCGATCACGAGCTGAACGAGGTCAAGGCGGAAAAACTGCCCGAGGTGGCCCGCCCGTTGCGTTTCGCCACCGAGGAGGAGATCCGCGCCGCGGTGGGCGCTGGCCCGGGCTCGCTGGGCCCGATGAAACTCCCCTTCCCCGCCATCGTCGACCGTGCCGCGGCGCTGATTGCCGATTTCACCTGCGGCGCCAACGAGGACGGTCAACACTGGTTCGGCGTCAACTGGGAGCGCGATCTGCCGTTGCCGCCGGTGGCCGACCTGCGCAGCGTCCAGGAGGGCGATCCCAGTCCGGACGGCAGGGGCACCCTCACCATCGCCCGTGGCATCGAGGTGGGCCACATCTTCCAGCTCGGCCGCAAGTACAGCGAGGCGATGAACGCCACTGTGCTGGACGAGAAGGGCCGCGCCCAGGTGATGACCATGGGCTGCTATGGCATCGGCGTATCACGGGTGGTGGCCGCCGCCATCGAACAACACCATGACGACAAGGGCATCCTCTGGCCATCTGCCCTCGCCCCCTTCCACGTCGCTTTGCTGCCGATGAAGATGAACAAGTCCCATCGGGTGAGGGAGGCGGTGGAGCAGTTGCACGACGCACTGGAGGCGGCAGGGCTGGAGGTGCTGCTCGATGACCGTGACGTGCGCCCCGGCTTCATGTTCGCCGACATGGAGCTGATCGGTCTGCCTCATCGCATCGTGGTCGGCGAGCGCAGCCTGGATGAGGGCAAGGTGGAGTACCGCGCCCGCGGCGAGCACGAGAACCGTTTCATCCCTTTGGACGAGATCGTCTCCTTCATCCGTCAGGCGGTCTTTGCAGAGGCCAGCTGACGCCGAGGGCATCGCCACGGCCCGGCCGCATGCCTGCCTTCCGCAGGCTGACGCCGGAAAAGCGCCTGGAGATACTGATGGATGTCCAGGAGGAGGCCGACGAACTTGCGGGTATTTTAGTTTGAATCCCCCTTGAGGAACGAAAAGCTGATACAATCTGCCGCGGCCGCCCGATGGATGGAGCGGTCTTGTCTTGTGTCTCCCCGGAAGCAGGAAATCTCCAGTGGGCACGTTATTCGCTTCTGATCGGACGCTTGCGTCTCCCCATACATCAACTAGAGTGGCAACCGGTGAACAATGTGAGCAGACCTTCTTCCTTCGATAAAGACGAACTTCTCAAATGCGGCTACGGCGAGATGTTCGGTCCAGGCAATGCTCAACTGCCGGTCCCCAACATGCTGATGATGGATCGGATCACCCACATCGCTGACGTGGGCGGCGAGTATGGCAAGGGGGAGATCGTCGCCGAACTCGATATCGACCCGAAGCTGTGGTTCTTCGAGTGCCACTTCCCCGGCGACCCGGTGATGCCCGGCTGCCTCGGTCTCGATGCCATGTGGCAATCGGTGGGCTTCTTCCTTGCCTGGTTGGGCAACCCCGGTCATGGGCGTGCGCTGGGCGTGGGCGAGGTCAAGTTCAGTGGGCAGGTGCTGCCCACCGCCGACCGCGTCACCTATCATATCGACATGAAGCGGGTGATCAGCCGCAAACTGGTGCTCGGCGTCGCCGACGGCCGCATGGAAGTGGATGGCCGCACCATCTATACCGCCAAGGATCTTCGCGTCGGCCTGTTCATCTCCACCGAGGGATTCTGATCCCCGCCGTTACGCCAGATCGGCCGCGAGCGCGTCCCGCACCGTCGCAGGGATGGGTTCCACGGCGATGGTAAAGGCGGGGTGGTCGATGCCCGCGCTTACGGACCCTCCTTCCTTCACCGCCCGCGCCATCTCGGGGGTCAGTTCGAATCGCATGAAGTGGACAGTGGAGGTCTTGGCCTCATCCTCGCGCTCCATGTCTTCATCGGCAATGGCGTAGACCTTGCCGAAATCGGCGACCTGTACCCACACCTTGTCCTCGATACCGATCAACTGCTCCAGAGCCGCGCGGCGTTCATCCACGTCGGTGTATTCCAGCATGAAGGTGGCCTTCCAGTTGCTGCCGTCGGGAATCAGCGGATTGTAGGCGTCCAGTTCCTCCTGTATGCCTGCCGCCTCGAAGATGCGTTCGATGCGCAGCATCTCCTGGATCTGATACTGCATGGTGAGCGCATCCTCGAAATAGAGAGTCGCGTTGGGCCCGAGGGGCAACTTGCGATTCTTCTTGTGGGCCATAACCCGGGCGCGGAAATCAGGCCGCACTTCGGCGTATTTCTCCAGTGAATAGAGATCGTCTCGTGTCAGCTTGCTCATGTTCATTGTGACCTCAATCGTGGGCAATCGGTTTGTCGGTGAAGAGATAGTCCCGCAATTCCTTGTCGAACACCGGGTCCTGGCGGCGAATCCATTCCAGGATCATCGACGCATGCTCCTTTTCCTCGTCACGGTTGTGTTTTAGGATCGCGCGCAGCTCATCGTCGCTACAGGCATCCATACGCTGGTTGTACCAGTCCACCGCTTCCAGCTCCTCCATCAGCGAGACGATGGCCTTGTGCATGTCGCGCGTCTCTGCGCGCAGGGACTCGATGGGTTCGTGATAGCCTTCGTTTGCCATAGTGATTCTCCTCTGTCAGATACCGTACGCCTTGCGCAACAGGGTCATCGGGTGGACCGAATCCCGTCCATCGGCCACCGCATGGGCGATATGATGGCCGGCCATGACGCAGTCGCTGGTCACGTGATCCGCATCGGCCTGCTGCACCCGCTTGGCCACCGGGCGGACCAGCTTCATGGAGATCTCGTGAAACTCCTTCTTCACCGCATAGGTGCCATCGTGTCCCGAACAGCGCTCGATGGCCATCACCTCGGTATCGGGCACCAGTTGCAGCACATCGCGCGTCTTCATGCCGATCCGCTGCACCCGCTGGTGACAGGCCACGTGATAGGCCACCTTGCCCAGCGGATTTCTGAAATCCGTATTCAACTTTCCATGCTTGTGGCGCAGCATGAGATATTCGAAGGGATCGTAGATCGCCTTCTGCACCTTGGCCACCTCGGCATCGTCCGGGAACATGAGGGGCAGTTCCTGCTTGAACATCAGCACACAGGACGGAATGGGCGCCATCAGGTCCCAGCCGGCATCCACCATACGCGCCATCACCGGGATATTGACTTCCTTCGCCCTGGCAACGGCTTCCATATCACCCAACTCCAGTTTGGGCATGCCGCAGCACCGCTCCTCGGGCAATGCCGTCACCGGAATGCCGTTGTGCTCCAGCACCGCCACCAGGTCCTCGCCACTGCCTGGCTCGTTCCGATTGATGTAGCAGGTGGCGAACAGGGCCACCTTGCCGGTGGTGGCGCCGGCCGCTTCGGCCTTGTCGACCACCTTGCGCCCGATGCGGCTACGCAACGGATGACTGTAATACTTGGGCAGCACCGCATCGTGGTGCACGCCGAATTCATCCTCCAGGGCACCGCGGAACATCTTGTTGCGGTTCATGGTGTTGACGATACCGCTGATCACCGGGATGCCCGCCAGCCTGCCCACCGTGTCGGTACTGCTCAGCACCTTGTCGCGCAGCGAGGCCCCATCTTTCTTGAACCTCGCCGCCTTGGCTTGCAACATGAGGTGGGGAAAGTCGATATCCCATTCATGCGGCGGCACATAGGGGCATTTGGTGAGGAAGCAGAGATCGCACAGATAACAGTGGTCCACCACCTTCCAGTAGTCCTCCTTGGCCACCCCGTCCACTTCCATGGTCTCCGACTCGTCGACCAGGTCGAAGAGGGTCGGGAAGGCATGACACAGGCTCACACAACGGCGGCAACCATGACAGACATCGAACACCCGCTCCATCTCCGAAAGCACCTTCTGCTCGTCATAGTAGTCGGGGTTCTGCCAGTCGATGGGATGCCGTGTAGGCGCCTCCAGGCTTCCTTCACGGTGTTCTTCACCCGCCATGATCTTGTCCTCTTCTTTGTCCAACGAAACTCGTCAATATGGGGTGAGACGGGCGGATGATCCCGCCCGTCCCGAACGGGATCAGCTATCGAGGCTGTCCAGGGCCTTTTGGAAACGGTTGGCGTGAGACCGCTCCGCCTTGGCCAGCGTCTCGAACCAATCGGCGATCTCATCGAAACCCTCATCACGGGCGGCCTTGGCCATGCCCGGATACATATCGGTGTACTCATGGGTCTCGCCAGCGATGGCCGCCTTCAGATTGTCGGCGGTACCGCCGATGGGCAGGCCGGTGGCCGGGTCACCCACCTCTTCCAGATACTCCAGATGCCCGTGCGCGTGCCCTGTCTCGCCTTCCGCGGTGGAACGGAACACCGCCGCCACATCGTTGTACCCCTCCACGTCCGCCTTTGCGGCGAAGTAGAGGTAGCGCCGGTTGGCCTGGGACTCACCCGCAAATGCGTCTTTCAGATTCTGTTCGGTTTTGCTGCCTTTCAGAGACATATTGCTTTTCCTCCTGAGTTGTGGGTTGTCATCGAAATACGCCGGAATTTCCGGCCATGACAGGGGAACTATAGCCGGGAAATCCCAATCGACAAAATTGTTTATTCCAATCAGTGGAATTGAAATAAACTATCGAATGACAATGATGCAGACGAGGGCTTCCACAGTGTGATCCCGCCTTTTACCGACACCCATGAACGGGGGGACTTCAGCCTTTTTCAGGCCGGCTATTTGACCGCCTGCACACACGTCAATCCGCTGTCCCTGATGGCTGCGGCGAGGAGTTCCACGGCCTCCGGCCGGGTAAAGCTCTTGCGCCAGGCCAGTGCGACCCGGCGGCGGGGAGGACGCCCCTTGATACGGCGCACGGAAATGAGCCGTTCCGAAAACCGTTGTGCGCCCGCGGCGGAGCACGGCAGAATAGTCAGCCCCACCCCGCTGGCCACCATGTAGCGGATGGTCTCCAGGGAGCTGCCCTGGAGCGCCCGCTGCATGCTGTTGTCCTCCGACGCCGAGGGCTTGAGGCACACCGGACAGGCTTGCAGCACCTGATCGCGGAAACAGTGTCCCTCGCCCAACAGCAACACATTCTCGTCGGCCAGCTCCGCCAGATCGACACTCTTCTTCTGGGTCCAGGGATGGGCGGCGGGCAGCAACACGACGAAGGGTTCATCGTACAGGGGGCGGGTGACGATGCCCGGCTCTTCGAAAGGAAGGGAAATGATGATCACATCCAGATCGCCCTGTTTGAGTTGTTCACTCAATACCGCCGTGTAATTCTCCTCCACCACCAGCGGCATGCCGGGCGCGCGCTCGGCCACAACGGGGATCAGGTTGGGCAACAGATAGGGCCCGATGGTATAGATGGCGCCGAGCCGCAACGGCCCTTCGAGGGGATTCTTGCCGTGGCTGGCGAGACTCTTGATGACACCGGCCTCTTCCAGGACCCGCTGCGCCTGGGCGATGATCTTTTCACCGACAGGGGTCACCGTCACCTCGCCGGCGCCCCGCTCGAAGAGGCTTACCCCCAGTTCATCCTCCAGCTTCTTCACCGCTACGCTCAAGGTGGGCTGACTGACGAAACAGGCGGCCGCCGCATGGCCGAAATGGCGTTCACGCGCCACTGCAACGATGTAGCGCAACTCATTCAACGTCATGTGGTTCGAACCTCGGCATCGGCGATACCCCCATTGCTTTATCAACCCGGCAACGATACATATCGTTGCCGGGTTGATTTAACAAGGCCACTGAATAACACTTTTTTCGACATGTTGTTAAGAAATCTCAAAGAATCCGGTTAATTTTTCTTTCGTGTCGTGGTTTAATCCACAGCAAAGAATAAACTTCCTGTCCAAGCTGTGCCGGAATAGGGATTTTCCGGACATCCACAGGCCATAAAGACCAGATTAGCATATGGACAACCGCTCTGTTTCGACCGGCCGGGGCGCACCCGCATCCCGGCGCCCCCCATCGACAGGCCCCATCCTCCGCCTGTTGCAGATCACCGACACCCATATTTACGCCGATCCCGCCGGCGAACTCCTTGGCCTGAACACCCTCGACAGTTGCGAACGGGTGCTTGCCATGGTGCAGGCACGTGAGGACAATGCCGACCTGGTGGTTGCCACTGGCGACCTGACACACGATGGCAGCGAGGCGGGCTACCGTCTACTGCGCGATGCCCTGAAAAAGATCGACCTTCCGGTCTATTGCCTGCCAGGCAATCATGATTCGGCCGCGACCCTCAAAAACCTCATGGACGAGGGACAGATCCGGACCCTTCGCGCCCTGGAACATGGCGACTGGTCGCTGGTATTTCTTGACTCTACCGTGCCAGGCTCCGAGACGGGCCATCTGGCCGACGGCGAACTGGAACACTTGCGCCATTATCTTGCCAGCCACCGGCAACGGCCCACATTGGTGTGCATGCACCATCAGCCTGTTCCTGTCGGCAGCGCCTGGATCGACACCATGACATTGGACAATCCGGCTCCATTTTTCGCCATCATCGACGCAAATCCTCAGGTAAAAGGCGTCCTCTGGGGCCATATCCACCAACCCTTCGAACAGCAACGCAAGGGGGTCCGGCTGATCGGCTCCCCCTCCACCTGTGTACAGTTCAAACCCCAAAGCGATGTTTTCACCCTCGACGATACCCCGCCCGGATACCGCTGGCTGGAGCTGTACGCGGATGGCGCGATCACGACGGGCATACGGCGGGTGGACGCCTATACCAGCGGCATCGACATGGAATCCCCAGGTTACTGACCCGACAAATCGACTTCCACCACGCCCTTTGCATACATGGCGTCATCCGTGTGGACGACACGCACCGCCAGCACCTCCACCCCTTCCGCGGCGACCTCCACCAGCCTTCGGGAATAGACGGGATCCAATGACCAGGCCGGGGCAAAGACCCGGCCCTCCGGCCGGTTGACCGCAAACAACATCACGGCGCGGCGGCCCGTGTCCTTGAGTTCAGCCAAGGCATCCAGATGCTTGCGTCCACGCACCGTGACTGCGTCCGGAAAGCGGATCACCTCCTCATCCAGGAGGGTGGCATTCTTGACCTCCACCACCGCCTCGCCCCGCGACCTGTCCGACAACAGCAGATCGAAACGCGAGCGGGGATGGCCGGGCAGGTCGAAGGTGGCCTCGCGGCGCAGGCACGCGTAGCCTGCAAGGGCCGGAATCGCCCCCTCTCTCACCCCCTCTTCTATCACCGCATTGGTGCGATGGGTGTTGACCCCGATCCAGCCACGCCCCATATCCACCCGTTCCAGGGTCCATTCCAGCTTGCGCCTGGGATTGTCGCTGTGACTGATCTGCACCGGTATGCCGGGCGCCCAACAACTGATCATGGTCCCGGTGTTGGGACAATGGGCCACCACTACCCGCCCCTCCTCCAGCTCGATGTCCGCCAGAAAACGCTTGTAGCGCCGCAGAATACGGCCAGTCGTCAGGGGCGGCAACTTCACGGAACGACGCGAGTTCAGCCAATGGTGAAGCCGGAGAGCTTCACATAGGGCGTCGGCTCGCAGGTGACGGTGGAGACCTGCGCCAGATCGGGACCAACACGCAGCCAGGTCATCAGCTCCCGCACCGCTGCGGGATCGCCACAGACCAATACCTCGACCCCTCCGTCCGCGAGATTACGTGCATGTCCGGTGAGGCCGAGGGTGCGCGCCTGTTGGCGGGTGGAGGCGCGGAAGAACACCCCCTGAACCCGTCCGGCCACATGGCAGCGCATGCAAATGTCGCCGTCCGTATCCGCGCTATTCGCCAATATGCACCTCCCCCGCTTCACCGGCCCTCAGATCCCGCTCTGCCGGGCGCTGGAACACCACGCTCAGGGCATAGTGAGGCGGTTTCGCGTCCCCCGCCAGCGGTTCCAGCCCCGCCTGGATCACCTTGCCATCGTACCATTCGCCCCCCACCGTCACGCGCGCGGATGTCCCCACCGGCCACCGGCGCGCCTGCTCCGCCGTCACCCGGGCAACCGCCACCATCTGCTGGTCATCCGCCAGAATCACCAGCGGCGAGGCCTTCAGCGCCGAAACGACAGTCTCTCCCGCCAGCACTCGCACCTCCACCACGATCCCCGCAAAGGGGGCACGCAAGTGGCTGTATTCCAGCATCAACTGCGCGGCGGTCAGTGCAAGATGGGCGCGCTGATAGGCCGCCTCCGCTGCGGCGGCGGCGATTTCGGCCTCCTGCCGTTCATGCTCCGAAAGCAGAGTCTGCTCGAACATCTTCAGTGCCCGGTCCAGCTCACGCCGGGCCTCGGCACGGTCGTTCCGGGCCTGACGCAGGGCCGCCTCGGCCTGCGCCAGGCGCGCCACCGGCAGGCGATCGTCGAGCGCCACCAAGAGATCCCCTTTGGCCACCCGCTGGCCCGGCCGCACCGCCACCTCGCGCACCACGCCGGTCACCGGCACGGCCAGCGCCGCCCGGCGCGACCAGTCCAGCTCCGCGGGAAGGTCCACGGCGCGCGCCGGCCCGGCGGTGCACACCGCCACCAGCCACAGAAACCCGAATCGCCGCCCCATCACTCCCCCCTCCCTGTCTCGCGCCCCGCCGCAGTGATCGGCCGCCCCGCCAGGGCGTCCAGGCGGGCCCAGTCCAGGGCCAGTTTGAACCCGTTCTCCGCGCGCTGCAGATGTTGATCAGAGATACGCACCTGGGCATCCCCAAGGTCCGACGTGACCTCCATTTCATAGAGCGCCCGACTGCGGTCAAGGACGAGTTCCCGGTACTCGCCCACCGCCTCCAGCTCTGTCTTGCGCGCCCGCAGTGTGTTGATCTCGCTCCACAACTCCAGCACCTGTTGGCGTAGATCCAGCTCCGCCGCCGCCAGCTCCGCCCGGCGTTGTTGGACCAGCGCCTGGTGACGGGTGACTTCGGCAACGGCCTGTCCCCCATCATAGAACGGAACGTCCAGAGCGAGGCTGGCGGCCAGCGGGGCCCGCCCCCCGCTCGGACGGTTGTAGTCCGCCGCCTCGAGTTCGCCGCGCAACACCGGGTACCTGTCTGCCCGGGCGGCATGGACCCGGCGCATCTCCGCATCCCGCGCCGCGCGCAGGGATTTCAGACGGGGATTGCCCGCGAGCGCCGCCTCCACCAGGGCGTCCAAAGCCTCCGGTACGCGCTCCACATCGGGCAGTGCCGGCCATTCGAGTTCCGCCGGCAGCGAGTCGGGGCGATTCAGCGCCACCGCGAGCTGCGCCCTCCGGGTACGTTGCCGCGCCTCGCTGACGCGCTGCCGGCGCAATGCGGTCTGATAATCCGCCTCCAGTTTCGACAAGGCCACGTCGGAAAGCTGCTTCAACCGGTGCCGCGCACGCGCCTTGTCGAGCCGCACATAGGCGACGGCCACCGCTTCGGTATCCCTCGCGTTCTCGAGGTCAGCGAGGTGTACGTCGAAGAAACGTGACATCACCTCGATACGGCGCTGCTGGCGCGCATCGATCAGCGCCCATTGCCTGGCCTGGATCTCGGCATCGCCCGCCTCGCGGCGCCATTGCGTGCGGCCAAAGTCGTAGAGCCGTTTGCGAACATAGAGACGCGCAAAGCTGTCGTTGTGCTGCTGAAAAGCGGAAGCGTCCGAAGGCTCGATAACGCGCGCCGCCAGCTCCATGCCCAGGTAGACCCCGCTTTCGGCATCCACCTCGGCCCGTGCGGCGCGCGCGGCCTGGAGACGTCCCCGGGCCCGCATCATGTCGGGATGGTCTCCATCCGCCAACGCCAGCGCCGCCTCCAGGGTCAGCGGCTCGGGCAGGGGCTCGGCGACGGCCTGTTCTTTCGCATACAACGGGGTCGCAAAAACCCAGGCCAGCAGCAGACAACCCCTCGCCCGCCCCATTCTCAGCGCCGCTCACCCATCTGCTTGCGCTGGCGTCTGTAACGGCTGAAGCTCATCTGCTTGTATGCCTTTTGCACGACATAGTCGCCCAGCCACATGAACTCGTCCTTGCCACTGGTGGCACCGGTGTAACGCACCTGCATATTACCGCTGAGATCGAAAAAGCCGAACACCGGGGTGGCCCTTACGCGAAATTCCTTGAAGGCGAAATCCTTTTCCCGCAGGGTGCGCCCTTTGAAATCGGTGATCTCCACATCGCCCTCGATATCGAGCGAAAAGATGCGGAAGTGTTTCTTGAAAAACGCCTGCACCTCGGGCCGGTTG
The DNA here is from genome assembly GCA_026983675.1 of Sedimenticola sp. Taxonomy (GTDB): domain Bacteria; phylum Pseudomonadota; class Gammaproteobacteria; order Chromatiales; family Chromatiaceae; genus JALSTP01. The sequence continues at coordinate 9,143 of JALSTP010000185.1, read as the reverse complement.
AGCACCGTCTTCCGCATCCGGTGGCAGAAGGGGCAGTCATCCGTTTCGAACATGATGAGGATACCCTGCTTGCCCTCTTCGCGGGCGGTCTCCAACTCATCCTGAAAATCGCCCAGGGTCTGATCGAAAAAGTCATCCGCCGGGGCGGCGGGCACTGCTGTGGACACCGCCAGCAACCCGGCCAACGCCGCAGGACGCATCAGACGCCAGATCATTTTTCTTTCACCTCCGCCCGCTTCCGGGCAATGTACTTTTCCAACGCATCCGCCGTCACCGGTCCCACTTGACGCGCCACCACTTCGCCTTTGGGCGAAACGATGTAGGAGGTCGGCAAACCGGGGACGGTGCCCAACTCGGTCCTCGGCGCCGGCTTGGTGCGCACGATGGGATAGCTCAGGAATTGCTCTTCCACGAAATCCTTCAACTGCTTGTCGCTGCTGTTCTCCATGCTCACACCGATCACCACGGCATCCTTGTCCTTGTGATTATTGTAGAAGATCTCCAGTTCAGGGAGTTCGAACCGGCACGGCGGACACCAGGTCGCCCAATAGTTCACCACCACCCACTTTCCCCGATAGTCGGAAAGGCGGTAGGTCTTGCCATCGATCCCTTTCAGTGTGAAATTCACCGGTTCGGCCCGCACCTGCCCCGCCAGCAGTACCGCCAGTGCAAGAAAACCGGCCAGCGTGTATATGCGTCTGTTCATCACATCCCCCAACCTTAAGTAACGACTCTGAATCAATAGACAGGCCCGCAGATCTGTCGGTTCAACCTGCGCCTACCCCTCCGCAGACTGTTCCTGCCGAAAAAGTGTCTCCAGCGGCACCTTCATGATCGACTGAAGGGTGTCGTCCGCCTCCACCAGAATGCGGGCGAGCGCGCCCTCCTGACGACGGATCCTCTCCAAAAAGGCGCCCCGTGGCAGAACGAAGGGCGCGGACCGGTAGAGATCCACCAGACGAAACTCCGACATGTCACGCGCCAGCGCCCACTTGCCGTCATAGGTTCGAATCAGGACCTGGGCATCCTCCAGTTGATACAACAGGTCCTCCAGCATGTCTTCCGGCACCCCGGGAACGGCGCGCGCCAGGACCGGCAAGGCAAGGGGTCCGCCCCCCCGTTGGGCCCGCCAAAGGGCCGACATGAGCTGGTAGGCATGGATGAGATTGGCCCCTTTCTCCGCATGGGTGACCCGCCAGTCGTCACGGTAGATCCCGAGACAGTAGGTGAATTCGGCGCCCAACAGGGTCACCGACCAGGAGAGATAGAGCCAGATGAGAAAAATGGGCACCATGGCCATGGCGCCGTAGATCGCTTCATAGGTGGGGAAGTAGGTGACATACAGCGCAAAACCCCGCTTTGCCACCTCGAACAAAACCCCTGCCAACCCTCCTCCCGCAATGGCGTGCCACACCGGAACCCGCCGGTTGGGCACTACCAGGTAGAGCAGCGTGAAGGCGAGGATGGAGACCAGGAGCGGCAACACCGCAAGCAGCGTGGACCGAACCATCTCCGCCTCCGCCGCGCCAGCGAAGAAAGGCAGCGATACGATATAAGAAGTCAACGCCACGCTGATGCCCATCAGAATGGGGCCAAGGGAAAGGATCGCCCAGTACACCATGAAGGTATTGAGCGGGCTGCGCTTTTTCTTGACATGCCAGATGCTGTTGATGGACCGGTCGATGTTGGCCATCAACAACAACGCCACCACCAGCAGGAAGGCACTGCCGATACCGGTCAGGCGTGACGCCTTGGCTGAAAACTGCTGGAGATAGTTCTGCACCACCTCGCCGGAGGTGGGAACGAAGTTATGGAACACGAAGTCCTGAATCTCCTGACTGACCCGGTCCGAAATGGGAAATGCGGAAAAAATGGCCAGCGTCACCGTCATCAGCGGTACCAGCGACAGCAAGGTGGTATAGGAGAGCGCGGCTGCGTTTTCCAACGCCTCGTCACGCACGAAACGGTGCCACAACAGGGCAAGAAAATTCCACAGGGTATGCGGGCCGGGTAAGCGCATCGCGCCATTATCTCCATTTTTTCCCTGGACGTCTCTCCCGGCAAACCCCAATCCGGGGTAGAATGATGTCTTCGCCAACAGGAGGCCGCTCATGTCGACGCAAATCTTTTACAACCCACGTTGCAGCAAATGCCGCCAGACCCTCAAGCTCCTGGAGGAAAAGGGCGAAGAGGCCGAGATCGTCGAATACCTGAAAACCCCGCCGGACCGCAAGACGCTGGAAGAGGTGCTGAACCTTCTCGGCCTGGAACCGCGCGATCTGATGCGCAAGAAGGAGGCGGAGTACAAGGAGAACAACCTCGGCGACCCTGCGCTGACCCGCGACCAGCTGATCGACGCCATGATCGCCCACCCGAAGCTCATCGAGCGCCCCATCGTGATCAAGGACGGCAAGGCCGCCATCGGCCGGCCGCCGGAACGCGTGCTGGAGATCCTCTGACATGGCCCCCGTCCTGATTCTGTATTACAGCCGCTATGGCGCCACTGCCGAGATGGCCAACCTGATCGCCCGCGGCGTGGAAGAGGCGGGACCTGAGGCACAATTGCGTACCGTACCGGAGGTCTCGCCGGTGTGCGAGGCGGTGGAGGAGAGTATCCCCGCCGGCGGCGCCCCCTATGCGACGCTGGACGACCTGCGCGACTGCGCCGGCCTGATCCTCGGCAGCCCTACCCGCTTCGGCAACATGGCCGCGCCGCTCAAGCACTTTATCGACACCACCAGTCCGCTGTGGTTGTCCGGAGCGATGATCGGCAAGCCCGCCGCTCTGTTCACCTCCACCTCCAGCATGCACGGCGGCCAGGAGAGCACGCTGCTCTCCATGATGCTGCCACTGCTCCACCATGGCATGCTGCTGATGGGACTGCCCTACAGCGAAACGGCCCTTCTGCACACCCGGACAGGCGGCACCCCCTACGGCGCCAGCCACTTGGCAGGGACGGACAGCACGCTGCGATTGAGCGACGAGGAGAAGACCCTTTGCCGCGCCTTGGGGCGGCGGGTGGCGGAGGCGGCCCAACGGCTCAGCGCATGAATCTATGGCCGATTCCGCGTTTTCCCAGCTCCCCCTTGGCCTCCAACTCCTCCCGGAACTGGATTTCGACAGCTACTTCGCCGGCCCGAATGTGGAGACGGTGGCGCAGGTACGGCGGCTGGCCAGGCACCAGGGGGAGCCGTTCCTGTTTCTCTGGGGTGCGCCGGAAACCGGCAAGAGCCATCTACTGCAGGCCGCCTGCCGGACGGCATCGGAACGCTTCGGCCCCGCCGCCTATGTCCCTCTGGGCCAGGCAGATCAGTTTCAACCGGAGATGCTGGACCGGCTGGAACACACGTCACTGGTGTGCCTGGACGACATCCAGGCGATTTGCGGAGACCGCCGCTGGGAGGAGGCGATCTTCCATCTATTCAACCGGGTTCGGGATGGAGGCGGCCATCTGCTCGCCGCTGCGGACACCAACCCACACCACCTCTCACTGGACCTGGCCGATCTCCGCTCCCGCCTTGGATGGGGCCCCGTCTACCGGCTGAGGCCGCTCGATGACACCCAGCGGCTGCCCCTGTTGATTCACCTCGCCAATCGGCGCGGCCTGGTGCTGGAACCGGACAGCGCCCGCTATCTGTTGTATCGCAGCCAACGCGGTGTCGGCGCCCTGGTCGCGTTGCTCCAACGCCTCGACCACGCCTCCCTGGCCGCCAAGCGACGGCTCACGATCCCGTTTCTCCGCGAGGTATTGGCCAACGAAACACAGGACCCCACCGGCACTTGATCAGTCATCCTGGTGCCAACCCTTCTGCACCGCCCGATGCCACCAGACCCAGACATAGTTCACACCGCTGGCGATCGTGGTAAAGGCGGTGATCCCCACCAGCGATTCGATCACCCCGTCCGGCATGGGCCAGGGGCCGGCGCTGGCCACCACCATCAGGACCGTCAGGATCTGGAACAGGGTGTTGACCTTGCTGATCAAGCTGGGCTGCGCCTCCAGATCCTCCACCTCGAAATGGTACAGCAACGCGCCGCCCATGATGATCAGATCCCGCAGAATCACCAGGCTCACCAACCATACCGGGATCAACCCCATGCTGCCCAGAACGAGAAAGGAGGCCAGCAACAGCGCCTTGTCGGCAAGCGGATCGAGCAGACCGCCCAGGCGGCTCTGCCAGCCAAAGTGTTTGGCCAGAAAACCGTCCAGTCCATCGGAGAAACCGGCGATGGCAAATACGATCAGGGCATTGCCGAACTGCTGATCCAGCAACAGATCCACCACCGGAATGGTGAGCAGAATGCGCAGAAAACTGATGATATTCGGGATGTCGCGCGCGCGTATTCGCATCGCCAGACGGTCCTCAGCGCAACCGGTAGTTGAGGGTGGGCGCCTGGGCAAGCGGTGTGGTGGTAACCCCCGCGTCCTCCTCGCCGGATGCCCCCCCCTCCTCCGCCTCCGACGGCACATCGGCCCCGGCGGAAGACATCTCGGCAACCGGTTCGGGGACCAGCAGTCCACCGATGGCGATCGCCCGCGCTAGCGCCTCCTCACCGCCGCGGCTGCGCAGGGCAAACACCACGTCCGTCGGCGCCACCCGCTGCAGACCCACCTGATCCACGAGATCCAGCGCCTGCAGATAGCGGCTCACGCGCACATAGCGCGGCAGGGAATCGAGGCCGATCACGCGCATCAGGACCTCGTCGCCCGCCTCGTCGGCCAGAATGGGCGCATACCGCTGCGCCAACCGGTCCACCGCATTATCCATCCCCGCCTCCACGACAGCAGCGGCCGTTTTGGCGCGTGTCTCCCAATGCTGGGCGCCACTCTGCTGCAACAGGCTCCATTGCCCCCGCCATGCGCCGCCCTGGTCCTCCAGCCGACCGGTGAGAATCACATCCGGCACATAACGTTGCGAGGCCGTACGTATATTTTTTCCGAATCCATCCCAAAGGTCGGTCGCCTTGAGCGCCCGGCGGTCCTGCAGGTCGAGCAGCGGGAACAAAAGAGTCAGACCCCGTTTCCGCGCCGTCTGCTTCATGCTGGCATAGACGCGCGGAAAACGCTCACGCGAGAGGAAACGCCGCCGCCCTTCCCGGTCCACCGCCAACCAGGCAAGCACCGCCGGCCGCGTCCCCCAGACCGGCAGGTGATGGCGTCGCAACAGGCGGTTGATCGCATCCGCATCGAAACGGGCATTCAGCCGGGTCGCCGCCCCCTCGCCCGCACCCATGACGCGGAAGCGATACTGTTGCACCAGACGGGAGGCCTTGTCGAGTTCACGCGCAATCCCTGGCCTCCGCAGGATCTTCCGATTGCCCGAGACCTTGACCAGCACCTGTTGCAGGGCAGCGCGAATCGCCTTGTTTCGGGCCGTGGCATCCTGACCGCTGGCCGGAACCTCCGCCTCGTAGAGACGGGCCGAAGGGGCCGCCCGGAGCATCAAAGGCGCAAACAACAGCATCCCGCACAGCCAGCCGAAAAGGGGAGCCCTGACAAGGACACGAAAGGGAGTGCCGACCTGCATGTTCGTTTCCGCTTGAGGTTGAGTGACAAAATTCTATCGCCTCCCCCGCGGACTGTCTAAGGATATCAGGCGCGAGTAACATTTCTCGTGCCACTCCGCTACAATTCCGGCCTCAGGTTCAACCCGCGGGAGTCCTTCGTGGCGCAAGACGACAATTCCCTCCCCCCTGCAACACTCAGTTATCGTGACGCCGGGGTCGATATCGACGCGGGCAACGCCCTTGTCGAACGCATCAAACCCATCGTCAAACGCACCTTCCGGCCGGGCGTGCTTTCCGGCCTGGGGGGCTTCGGGGCGCTGTTCGAGCTGCCGCTGGAACGCTTCCGCCAGCCGGTGCTGGTCTCTGGCACCGACGGCGTGGGCACCAAGCTGAAGCTGGCGCTGATGCTGGGCAGGCACGACACCATCGGCATCGATCTGGTGGCCATGTGCGTGAACGACATCGTGGTGGCCGGGGCCGAGCCACTGTTCTTTCTCGATTATTACGCCACCGGCCGGCTGGATATCGAGGTCGCCACCGCGGTGGTCACGGGTATCGCCCGCGGCTGCGAGCTTGCGGGCGCCGCGCTCACCGGCGGTGAAACGGCGGAGATGCCGGGCATGTACGGTGATGGGGACTATGACCTGGCCGGCTTCTGCGTGGGCATCGTGGAGAAAGCGCAACTGCTCGATCCGGCCAACGTGCGGCCGGGCGACGTCCTCATCGGCCTCGCCTCCTCCGGTCCGCACTCCAATGGCTACTCCCTGATCCGTCGGATCCTGGAGGTGAGCGACGCGGACCTCGAACGGCCCATCGACGGCATGCCACTCGGCGAGGCGCTGCTTGCCCCCACCCGCATCTACGTCAAACCACTTCTGCGCCTGCTGGCGCAGGTGGAGGTGCACGCCCTCGCCCACATCACCGGCGGAGGGCTGCCGGAGAACCTGCCGCGGGTGCTGCCCAAGGGGACGCAGGCGGTCATCGATGCCACAAGCTGGCGCCGCCCCGCCCTGTTCGACTGGCTGCAACAACAGGGCAATGTGGCGGAGAAGGAGATGCTGCGCACCTTCAATTGCGGCGTCGGCATGGTGGTCTGCGTCGCGCGGGAAGATGCAGACGCCACCCTCCGCCTGCTTGATGAAGCCGGCGAGCAGGCCTGGATCCTCGGCGAGATCCGTCCCTCCAGCGCGGCGACGCCCGCCGTATCCATCAAGGGAAACCGCCATGGCTGAGACGCGGCTGCCGGTGGTGGTGTTGATCTCCGGGGGCGGCAGCAACCTCCAGTCGCTCATCGACCGTTCCCAACGCGATCTGCCCATCGAGATCCGCGCCGTCATCAGCAACGAGGCGGACGCCTATGGGCTCGAACGCGCAAAAAAAGCCGGCATCCCCACCGCTGTGGTCGACCATCGCGCATATCCCGACCGCGACGCCTACGACGAGGCACTGATGGCGCACATCGACCATTATGGGCCAGCCCTGGTGGTGCTGGCCGGCTTCATGCGCATCCTGACCCCGGCCTTCGTCCAACACTACCACGGCCGGCTGCTTAACATTCACCCCTCCCTGTTGCCAAGGCATCGCGGCCTCCACACCCACCGGCGCGCGCTGGAGGCCGGGGACGCGGTGCATGGCGCCAGCGTTCATTTCGTCACCGAGGAGCTGGATGGCGGCCCCGTCGTTGCCCAGGTGCGCGTCCCCGTGAAAACGGATGACAGCGCGGAACAACTGGCCGCCCGGGTACTGGCGCAGGAACACCGCCTCTACCCCCTGGTGGTGGACTGGTTTGCGCGGGGACGCTTGCAACTCGGCGACGATGGCATTGAACTCGACGGTAAAAAACGACTCCAACCCCTTGTCTTTGATGCCAAGGAGTTGCCTGAACAGTGATGAGAACAGGACCCGCTTTTGTACTGCTGACCCTGCTCGCCATTAGTCTGCCCCGATTGGGAGACGCCAACCCATCGTTACAATGGTCCCCGTTCAAGGCGCTGTACGCCATCGGCCGCAGTAACCTGACGGTGGGCGAAACCACTCTGACTCTCGACAAACCCGCACAGGGGCATTACCGTTACTCCGCCATCACGCGGCCCGTCGGCATCGCCCGCTGGTTCACCAAGGGCCATACCCAGGAAGAGAGCGAAGGGCGTCTGACCCCCACCGGGGTTCTGCCGGAACGCTATCTGTTCATACGCAACAGCAGCGACCCCCGTCAGGAACGGATAGAATTCGACTGGACCCGCTCACAGGCCCGCGGCGAGAGCGACGGCAAATCCTGGCAACACCCGCTACAGCAGGGACTGCAGGACGGAATCGCCTACCAACTCGAAGTGATGCGCGCCTTCGCCTGTGGCGCCCGCCAGCTCGACCTGGAAGTGGCGGACGGGCACAGCAGCGACCACTACCACTTCGAATTGCTGGGCAAAGAGACGGTGAAGACCCCGGCAGGACGCTTCAAGGCCCTCAAGATCATCCGGGCAAAAGAAGGCGAGAAGCCGAACTATACCTTCTGGCTGGCACCCGAAGCAGGCTACCTGCCGGTGCGCATCTATCGTCATGACAAGAACGTGGCAATGGCCCTCAAAAAGCTGAAGGGCCGCCCGCTGAACTAGGAGTCTGTCGGGTTTAGGTGATCGTCGCGAGCATGGTTGGAAAGCGAGGCCAGTTTTTCTCGATTTTGAGGCGCATAGTGGGCCTACGCAACGAAAAATCGAGGAAAAATGGACCGCTTTCCCACCCGCGCACGACTGCATGGATGCAGGAGGTAGAGCAACGCATGGAGCAGTTACCGAGTAGATTAATCCTAAATCCGACAGACTCCTGGCCCGGATTATTCATGAATAATCCGGGCCAGGAGTCTCAGGGCTTCGGCAGCGTCACGCCTTTCTGCCCCTGGTACTTGCCACCCCGGTCTCCGTAGGAGGTCTCGCACACCTCGTCCGATTCGAAGAAGAGGATCTGCGCCACCCCTTCGTTGGCATAGATCTTGGCCGGCAATGGCGTGGTGTTCGAAAACTCCAGGGTCACATGACCCTCCCACTCCGGCTCCAGCGGCGTGACATTGACGATGATGCCGCAACGGGCATAGGTCGATTTACCCAGACAGACGGTCAGCACATTGCGAGGAATACGCAAGTACTCCACCGTCCGCGCCAGGGCAAACGAATTGGGCGGGATAATACAGACATCGCCCTTGAAATCCACAAAACTATTGGCATCGAAGTTCTTGGGATCCACAACTGCCGAGTTGATGTTGGTGAAGATCTTGAACTCGTCCGCACAACGGATATCGTATCCATAACTGGATGTCCCAAAAGAGATCACCCGCCCGTCCCCCCCCTCCCGCACCTGACGCGGCTCGAAGGGTTCGATCATGGCGTGGCGCTCCGCCATGCGGCGGATCCACCTGTCGGATTTAATGGACATCTCTCAATTCCTGGTAGCCCGGCGCCGAGAGTGTACACTCGGAACGGCACGCCTGTCAGCCAGAAGCAAAAATCCGTACCGGCAACCAGCGAATTACGAAAGGCCATACCCCGCGAACGATACTTTATGCGGAAAGGTTTTCCGACGCTCACTATGCGCCTCAAAATCGAGAAAAACTGGCCTCGCTTTCCCACCATGCTCGCGACGAT
>JALSTP010000184.1 GCA_026983675.1 Sedimenticola sp. | reverse complement strand
TGGTGCCGAGGAGAGGACTTGAACCTCCACGGGGTTTCCCCCACATGGACCTGAACCATGCGCGTCTACCAATTCCGCCACCTCGGCTCGAGGTATGACTCCCGGATGCACGGCATTCGTCGCCATGCGGTGAGGATGCCGAACTCTACCGAGACAAAAAGGGCTTGTCAACGGTAGAATAACCGATTGCATCATTACCAGAAGAAGCGAGACGTGGCGAGAGACAAACGGAAAAAGAAGTTAAACAAGAAAGATCCGCACCGGGAGCGCGAGGCAAAGAAGTATGCCAATCCCATCCCCAGCCGGGAGTTCATTCTCGAACTGTTGAAGGCGCATGGTGCGCCGTTGAGTTTTAACGCGATCTATAAGCAGTTGGAGTTGAGTGGCGAGGAGCAGCAGGAGGCCCTGCGTCGTCGCCTGCGGGCGATGGAGCGCGATGGTCAGGTGTTGCGTAATCGCAAGGGTGACTTCTGTCTGGTGAACAAGCGGGATCTGATCGTGGGGCGGGTGATCGGCCATCCTGACGGTTTTGGCTTCGTCAAGCCAGACGACGGCGGCGACGATCTCTATCTGTCACCGCGTGAAATGCGCGCGGTGTTCCACGATGACCGCGTGGTCGTGCGTGTCATCGGTAAGGATCGGCGCGGGCGGCTCGAAGGCGCCATCGTTGAGGTGCTGGAGCGTAACACCAAGACAGTGGTGGGGCGCCTTTATGAAGAGAGCGGTGTCGGTTTCGTGGTGCCGGACAATAAGCGGCTCAATCAGGACATCATCATTCCCAAAACGGACCTGGGGGGCGCCACCCAGGGTCAGATGGTGGTGGCGGAGATCGTGGAGCAGCCCACGCGCCGCACCCAGCCGATCGGCCGTATCATCGAGGTATTGGGTGACCATATGGCGCCTGGGATGGAGATCGACATTGCCATTCGCGCCCACAATCTCCCGGTGGAATGGCCCGAGGCGGTTGAAGCCGAGATTGAGGCCTTTGGCGAGGAGGTGCCCGAGGAGGCCAAGCAGGGGCGGACGGATCTGCGCAATTTACCACTGGTCACCATCGACGGCGCCGATGCGCGCGATTTCGACGACGCCGTCTATTGCGAGCGCAAGCCGAAAGGATGGCGGTTGGTGGTGTGTATTGCGGATGTATCGGCCTATGTCGAATCAGGGATGGGTCTCGATGCCGAGGCGGAAAAACGCGGCAACTCGGTCTATTTTCCCGATCGGGTGATTCCCATGTTGCCGGAGGTCTTGTCCAATGGCCTTTGCTCGCTCAACCCAAAGGTTGATCGTCTGTGCATGACCTGTGATCTGTATATTTCGAATGAGGGTCAGATTCAACGTTCAAGATTCTACGAAGCCGTGATGCGCTCGCATGCGAGGCTCACCTATGACAAGGTGGCCGCGATGCTGGAGGGCGACAAGGATCTGCGCAAGAAGTATCAGGCAGTGTTTCCGCATATCGAGGATCTGCATGCGTTGTTCAAGGTGCTGTATGCCGCGCGCAAGCAACGGGGCGCCATCGACTTCGAGACCACGGAAACGCGCATCATCTTCAACGACGAAAAAAAGGTGGAGCGCATCGAGCCGGTGGAGCGCAACGATGCCCACCGGCTCATCGAGGAGTGCATGCTTGCGGCCAATGTGGCTGCCGCGCGCCTTTTGCTGCGTCGAAAAATTCCTGCGCTGTATCGCATTCACGAGGGGCCGAGCGAGGAGAAGCTGAATGATCTGCGGGAATTTCTCGGCGAATTGGGGTTGAACCTGCCAGGAGGGGACAAACCGGAGCCCAAGCATTTTGCACAGTTATTGGCGTCGGTAAAAGACCGCCCCGATGCCCATCTGATCCAGACAGTGATGCTGCGTTCGCTTTCGCAGGCAGTCTACAGTTCGGAGAATATCGGTCATTTCGGCTTGGCCTATCCGGCCTACACCCATTTCACTTCACCCATTCGGCGTTATCCCGATCTGGTGGTCCACCGTGCACTCAAACACTTGGCCAATGGTGGCAAGCCATCGGCGTTCGAGTATTCCAAGGCGCAGTTGCAGACTCTTGGCGAGCATTGCTCAAGTACCGAACGCCGGGCGGATGAGGCGACCCGCGATGCGGTGGATTGGCTAAAATGCGAATACATGATGGACAAGGTGGGCGAGTCGTTCGACGGTATTATCACCAGCGTCAATTCCTTCGGCGTGTTTGTGGAGCTGAACAACATCTATGTGGACGGGTTGGTGCATATCACCGCGCTGGCCAATGACTACTATCACTTCGAGCCGGCCGGCCACCGTCTGGTGGGGGAGCGCACAGGGCAGGTATTTCGCCTCGGCGACCCGATGCGCGTCAAGGTGGCGGCAGTGAACCTCGATGATCGCAAGATCGACTTCGTCCCCGATGTTTCGGTAAAAGAAGAGCCGCGAGGCAAGAAAAGGAACAAACGCCGCCGCTCCGGCAGCCGGCGGAGCCGCGGCGGCAAGAGGTCCTGAAGCCGGCGGTGGGCAATTCCCGGATCGTATTCGGTCTGCACAGCGTGCGCGCGGCACTGCGCAATGTGGGCGGCGTCGAGGCGCTATGGATCGATGTCCGGCGGCACGACCGTCGTATCGGTGAGATCCGGCAACTGGCGCGGCAGGCCGGCGTGGCCGTCAAGAACGTCGACCGGGAACAGCTCGACCGGTTGTCGGGAGAGGCCAACCACCAGGGTGTGGTGGCCCGCGTCACCGGTGTGACTGCCCTCGATGAGCAGGCTCTGTGGCCCTTGTTACAGGGACTGACCGAGCCCCCGTTTCTGCTGGTGCTCGATGGCGTACAGGATCCCCACAACCTTGGGGCATGTCTACGCACCGCGGACGGCGCCGGCGTGCATGCGGTGATCGCGCCCAAGGCTCGCTCGGCGGGACTCACCGCCGCGGTCCGCAAAGTGGCCAGCGGAGCCGCGGAAAACGTGCCGTTCGTCCAGGTGACCAACCTTGGCCGGGTGCTGCGCCGACTGCGGGAGGAATACAATATCTGGCTTGTCGGTACAGCGGGCGAGGCCGACAGGGTGCTGTATGACGCGGATCTGGCGGGCCCACTGGGCATCGTGATGGGCGGAGAGGGCAAAGGCCTTCGCCGTCTGACCCGGGAGCACTGTGATTTGCTCGTCAAGTTGCCAATGGCGGGCGGGGTGGAAAGCCTCAACGTCTCGGTCGCCACCGGTATCTGTCTCTACGAGGCGATACGCCAGCGCGGGTTCCTGACCTGTTGATGACAACATAACATTATTAGCCCGGCAACACTATATAACGTATTCAGCCGTGGTGTGCCGGTTCGCAACAAGGCGGCCCGGCGCCCGTCTGAAGTCCTGACTGCGATAACGATAAATAGTGTTGCCGGGTTAATATCGACGCCAGCGCGCCCCGGCGTCATCGGGAAGGCGGCGATCGTTGTACGAGGGCCAATAACCGGGGTGGTAAATGTTGGGCCAGTATCCCGGGCGGTAGAAGAGGGGATAATGTCCCGGCCGGAAATCGGGATGATCTCCGCGCCGGCTCTGGTCGGATCCCCGGCGGGGGCGTTGCGGCGAGGCGGAGAAGCCCCCACGTCGATGTCCCTGACTGAAACGGTTCTCGACCCGAGGCTGTTTGCCGATGCCGAGCCCCGTTTCTCCCGCGATTCCGTCGCTCGATACTGTAACCGCCAACAGTAGCGCGGGCAGCAGGGTCGAAAATGTCCGCAATAATTTACCCATATTCCTGGACCTCAAATCGTGCAACCCAAGAGCATGCACAAATTTGGCTTGAACGTAAAGTAGGGCGCATGTAGAATTTCGCCCTTTTACCGCTGGGGCGTTGTGAAGGACGTCCGTGCTCCTTGCCTTACCGTACTCGAACGGAAGGCTGTTAACCGTAGGGAGAGACAATGAGACACTACGAAATCGTGTTTCTGGTCCATCCGGACCAGAGCGAGCAGGTTCCTGCCATGATCGAGCGATATACCGCGATGATCACCGAGGGTGAGGGCAGGGTCCACCGTCTGGAAGACTGGGGCCGCCGGCAGCTGGCCTATCCCATCAACAAGATCCACAAGGCGCATTATGTGCTGATGAATATCGAGTGTGGGGCGGAGACGCTCGCCGAACTTGAGAGTGCCTTCCGTTTCAACGATGCAGTACTCCGGAATCTGGTGATTCGCCGCGAGGAGGCGATCACCGGGCCGTCCCCGTTGGCAAAAGAGCCCAGCGAGAGGGAGACGCAGCGGGAAGCGCCACCTGCGGAGGCGCCGGCCGCGGAATCCGCGCCGGAAGCGAAAACCACCGAGCAGCCCGAAGAATAGGAGGACGCACCCATGGCACGTTATTTTCGTCGCAAGAGATATTGCCGGTTTACCGCCGAGGGTATTACCGATATCGATTACAAGGATCTGAATCTGCTCAAGGCCTATATCAGCGAGAGCGGCAAGATCGTTCCGAGCCGCATAACCGGCACCAAGGCCAAATATCAGCGCCAGCTGGCGACAGCGATCAAGCGGGCGCGTTTTCTTGCGTTGTTGCCATACACCGACAGCCACTGAGAGGCGGCTACCAGGGCGCGAGGGCACTACGGCGCGCCCGGATCGCAGGCCATGCGAGGACTGGCAGCCTTTGTGATGCGGGGTTATTCGCCCGCGGTGATGGTGGTCACCGTGTTTGCGGTGCTCTCATTTGTCCTGCCGCCGCTTGGTATCGTAGCCTCTGCCGCCATTGGCCTGATGACCTTGCGTCGCGGAGGCATGATCGGTTTCGGGCTGATCTTCGCCTCCACCTTCGCCTGCGGTGTGCTGATCTGGGCAGCGGTCGGGCATTCGAAGGCCGCAGCGGGGTTGCTGCTGTTGGCCTGGTTGCCGGTATGGGCGCTCGCGATCATGCTGCGTGCCACTCGGTCACTGAATGTCACGGTGGAAGCAGGACTGGGATTCGGCGCTTTGATTATCGCCGCGGGCTATCTGCACGGCGGAGATCCCGTGGCAACTTGGAAAGGCGTGCTCGAACCGGTGGTCAAGAGCCTGGTGGACGCCCGGGTGATGGATGCCGGCCAGGCGCAAGGATTCGTGGCGCGGATGGCAGGCTGGATGACCGGTATCCTGGCTGCGGCGTTTTATCTGCAGACCATTCTGGCTTTGTTTTTGGCGCGATGGTGGCAGGCGGGGCTCTACAATCCCGGTGGGTTTCAAAAGGAGTTCCATGACCTGCGTCTGAGCCCCGTGGCCGCAGTCGGCGGCGCGGTGTTTAGTGGATGGATATTGTTGCAGGGAGAGGCGGCGCCGCTGCTGGTGCGCTATGTAGCGTTACTGATGTTGGCGGCGTTTTTCTTGCAGGGTATGGCGGTTGCCCACAACATCGTAAAACGGTCGGGTATGCATAGTGGCTGGTTGGCAGGGCTCTATGTCTTGTTGGTGATCGGATTGCCTTACGCGGAGATCGTGTTGGCGCTGATCGGCTTGGTGGACCCATGGGTGGATTTCCGCGCCCGGCGCAATGGCGGCTCTGGTCCAAGCAGTGGCAAAGGTGCGTGATCTGGCATTCGCAATCCCAGCCATGACAAATTAGAGAATTGAGGTGAACTGAAGATGGAAGTGATTCTGCTAGAGAAAATCGACAATTTGGGCAACCTTGGCGACAAGGTAAGTGTGAAGCCCGGTTATGGGCGAAATTATCTGGTGCCCAAGGGGAAAGCGGTTCCTGCAACCGAAGAGAATTTGAAGGCGTTCGAGGCGCGTCGCGCCGAGCTGGAAAGGACGGCGGCAGAGGCATTACAGGCGGCCGAGACGCGCAAGGCGCAGCTCGAGGCGCTGTCGATCACGATCAGCCGCAAGGCGGGTGAGGAAGGGCGGTTGTTCGGTTCTGTGGGCACGGCCGATATTGCCAATGCCGTGGTCGAGGCAGGGGTGGAACTGAAAAAGCAGGAGGTGCGCCTGCCTGAGGGGCCATTCCGGCTGGCAGGGGAATACGAGGTCGACCTGCACCTGCACAGCGATGTCAATGCCGTTTTGCGTCTGGTGGTAGCGGCTGAAGAATGAACCCGAGCCCCTCGTCGTGGGGGCTGCCGGCGTGTTGACCCGGCAGCCATAAATAAATATGGCATTCAGGGCTTCGGGCAGGCGCCGGACCTGCGTTCCGGCGTGAGTGTTGCGAGTGCATGGATGCACTGGAGGCATCATGACCCTTGACCTCCGGCGCCTGCCTGAAGCCCTGAATACAGCATACATTGCCTCTGGGGCAATAACAGCGGACTCGACAAGCTGAGTAGAACGCTCTCCAGGGATTGGCTGCTGATCAGCGTCGAGTTCGACAGACCCCTGGGGGCTATTCTCCCGTCCCCGGGATCTATAGCGTTCCAGCATAGGAATGGTTATCCTATGAATCCTGCCCCACGGGGTATCACTCACCCGGACAGGGTGTGCGATCGGAAGCACGTTTCGATCTGAGATTTCCTATGTCTGAAGCCTTTGCTCCTCCCATGACAGACACCACCCGCGCCGATGCACTGAAGGTGCCGCCGCACTCCATTCAGGCGGAGCAGTCCCTGCTCGGGGGACTGATGATCGACAACCGTACCTGGGATCAGGTGGCGGACAAGGTGATCGAGCAGGATTTCTACCGCAACGAACACCGCTTGATCTGGCGAGCGGTGGCCGATCTTGCCGACCATAGCCAGCCCTTCGACGTGGTGACGTTGGCCGAGAATCTGGAACGGCGCGGTGAACTCGAAGACGCGGGGGGGCTCTCCTACCTCGGCGCCCTGGCGCAGGATACGCCGAGTGCCGCCAACATCCAGGCCTACGCCGACATCGTGCGCGAATATTCGGTGATGCGGCAGTTGATCTCTGTGGGCACGGATATCTCCGACAGCGCCTTCAATCCCCAGGGCCGCAAGGCGGCAGAGCTCCTCGACAATGCGGAAAGACGGGTGTTCGAGATCGCCGAGCAACAGTCACGCGGCGGCGGGGGCTTTCAGCCGCTGAAGAAGCTGCTCAGTCAGGCATTGGAGCGGATCGAGACCCTCTATGAGCAGGATGAGGCGATCACCGGTCTTGCTTCGGGTTTTGCTGATTTCGATGAACGGACCTCGGGGCTTCAGCCCGCCGACCTCATCATCATCGCCGGGCGGCCCTCCATGGGCAAGACCACCTTTGCCATGAACATCGCGGAAAACGTGGCCATCGATTCGCAGGTGCCGGTAGCGGTGTTCAGCATGGAGATGCCAGGCGACTCGCTGGCGATGCGCATGATGTCGTCGCTGGGACGCATCGACCAGCACCGCGTGCGCACCGGCAAGCTGCAGGACGACGAGTGGCCGCGCCTGACGTCGGCCCTCAACCTGCTCAACGAGGCGCCACTCTTTATCGACGACACCCCGGCGCTCTCGCCCACCGAGGTGCGGGCGCGGGCGCGGCGGCTGAAGCGCGAGCACGGCGGGCTGGGGCTGATCGTGATCGATTATCTACAGTTGATGCAGGCGCCGGGGGAGGGCGAGAACCGGGCCACTGAGATCTCCGCCATCTCGCGAGGGCTGAAGGCGCTGGCCAAGGAGCTCAATGTCCCGGTGATCGCGTTGTCCCAGCTCAACCGCAACCTGGAGCAACGGCCCAACAAGCGGCCGGTGATGTCGGATCTGCGCGAGTCCGGCTCCATCGAACAGGACGCTGACCTGGTGGTGTTCATCTACCGCGACGAGGTTTACAACGAGGACAGCCCCGACAAGGGCATTGCCGAGATCATCATCGGTAA
Source organism: Sedimenticola sp. (assembly GCA_026983675.1). Lineage (GTDB taxonomy): Bacteria > Pseudomonadota > Gammaproteobacteria > Chromatiales > Chromatiaceae > JALSTP01. Next base: position 27,298 of record JALSTP010000184.1, on the reverse strand, counting down.
GCAGCGTAACGGCCCCATCGGCACCGTCCGCCTCACCTTCCTCGGCAAGTACACCAAGTTCGAGAATTTCGCCAACGACAGCTATGGCGACTACGGTGGCGAGGAGTACTGATGGCGTTCGCTCCGCGGGCGCTGATCGATCACGCCGCCTTCCGGCACAACCTCCACTGCGTGCGTCGAGCCGCCCCCCATAGCCGTGTCTGGGCGGTGATCAAGGCCAATGGCTATGGTCACGGCCTGCTACGGGCGGCGAAGGGGCTTGAGGCGGCGGACGGTTTCGCGGTGGCCCGCCCCGATGAGGGGATGGCGCTCCGGGAGGCCGGCGTCGACAAGCCCATCCTGCTGCTGGAGGGGGTCTTGAGAGGCGAGGAGTTGGCGCTGGCGTCGGCCGCTCGCTTACAGCCGGTGGTGCACCAGAGGCGGCATCTCGATTTATTGCAGGGGGCCGCCACCGCCACGCCGCTGACTGTCTGGGTGAAGGTCGACACGGGCATGCACCGCCTGGGTTTCCCGCCGAAAGAGGTGGATGAAGTGGTGCACCGGTTGGAATCGATGCCGTCGGTGGGAGGCAAGGTGGGGCTGATCACTCACCTGGCCAACGCGGACGACCGCAGCGACCCCCTGACCCTCCACCAGTGTGAAATGGTGCGCGGGCTCCCGGCAGCCTCGGGGCGGCCGTTGAGTATCGGTAATTCCGGGGGGGTGCTGGGCTGGCCGGAGGCGCAGGGCGACTGGGTGCGGCCCGGCATTATGCTGTACGGCGTATCGCCCTTTACCGGGACCAGCGCGGAGCAGGAGGGCCTGCGCCCCGTGATGACCCTGCAGGCGCCCCTCATCGCCGTCCGGCGGCTCGAGGCGGGGGATGCCGTGGGTTATGGCGGAAGCTACCGCTGTCCCGAGGCGATGCCGGTGGGGGTGATTGGCATCGGCTATGGTGATGGTTATCCCCGCCACGCCGCGGAGGGGACGCCGGTACGGATCGGCGATCGTGAGGTCCCGCTGATCGGTCGCGTGTCGATGGACATGATCACCGTCGATCTGCGCCGGGCTCCGAAGGTCTCGGTGGGGGATTGGGCGACGCTGTGGGGTGAGGGTGTGCCGGTGGAGCACGTCGCCGCCCGGGCGGGCACCATTGCCTACGAGCTGCTGTGCAATGTGGCGGAGCGGGTCGACTTTCTGGAGTATGCGACACCATGACGAAGGCAGCGGGCAAGACCAAGAAGGTTTACACCTGCAGTTCATGCGGCGGGACGGCCTCCAAGTGGTCGGGCCAGTGTCCCGACTGCGGCGCCTGGAACACGTTGGAAGAGACAGTGCAGGTACAGCCGTCGAAAGCGGGCGGCGCCCGTTTTGCGGGCTATTCCGGCGACGCCCACCGCGCGCGGGTGCAGCCCCTTTCCGCGGTGCAGCCGGAGGCGGAGACCAAAACCGGCACCGGGATTGGTGAATTGGACCGGGTGCTCGGAGGGGGGCTGGTGCAGGGATCAGTGGTGCTGATCGGAGGTGATCCTGGTATCGGCAAGTCCACTCTCCTGATCCAGACCCTGGGCCACCTCTCCGCCCGCCGGCCCGTGCTCTACGTGTCTGGCGAGGAGTCGCCGGAGCAGATCAGTCTGCGGGCGCAACGGCTTGGCATTCAGGGCGACGATTTGCGCCTGCTGGCCGAAACCCAGGTGGAGCAGGTGCTGGCCACCGCCGCCCGGGAGCGGCCTGCGATCCTCGTCATCGATTCGGTGCAGACCATGTACACGGAACTGCTGCAATCGGCCCCCGGATCAGTGGCGCAGGTACGCGAGACTGCGGCGCAATTGGTGCGCTTTGCCAAGCAGACCGGCACGGCGATCTTTCTGGTTGGTCACGTGACCAAGGAGGGGGCGCTGGCGGGGCCGCGGGTACTGGAGCACATGGTGGACACTGTCCTTTATTTCGAGGGAGAAGCCGGCAGCCACATCCGCCTCATCCGCGCGATCAAGAACCGCTTCGGCGCGGTCAACGAGTTGGGTGTCTTCGCCATGACCGACCGTGGTTTGCGCGAGGTGAGCAACCCCTCGGCGATATTTCTCTCCCGGCACGCGGAAGACGTGCCGGGCAGTATTGTGCTGGTGACCCGCGAGGGGAGCCGGCCGTTGTTGGTGGAGGTGCAGGCGTTGGTAGACGAGAGCCATCTCGCCAATCCGCGCCGGGTGACCCTCGGATTGGAGCAGAACCGGCTGGCGATGCTGTTGGCGGTGCTGCACCGCCATGGTGGCATCGCCATGTTCGATCAAGATGTATTCGTGAACGTGGTGGGCGGGGTGCGTATCACCGAGACGGCGGCCGATCTGACGGTATTGCTGGCGGTGCTCTCCAGCTTTCGCAACCAGCCGTTGCCGGTGGATCTTGCGGCCTTCGGCGAGGTGGGGCTGGCGGGGGAGATCCGACCGGTGCCGAGTGGGCAGGAGCGGCTGAAGGAGGCCGCCAAGCATGGCTTCCGGCGCGCCATCGTGCCCAGGGCCAACGTGCCAAAGGGGGGTGTGAAGGGGCTGGAGATTATTCCGGTGGAGCGTTTGAGTGAGGCGCTCTCGGCCCTCTGAAGGGGATCACCCGAGGGCGGCCAGTTCCCGTTCCAGGAGTTGTGGATCGCCGACGTTCAGCTCGACCAGGCGCCGCAGATGGGTCATGCTCTCCATGTCGATGAAACGGGTATGGAACCCGACCTTGTCCCTGTCCTGGTGCGCGATCTCGGCTTCCATGCGAATGATGGAGTCCGCATCGCTTAGGGCGATTTCCAGAATGGCCTTTCCTTCGTCATGAGTCGGCCACCCCAAGGGGCGCTTCACCAGGGCGCCACGTAGCGAGATATCGATCAGCAGGGTGTCGTGGTAGCGGCCATTGAGCAGCACGGTGAGCGGCTGCTCGAAAAGGATCCGCTGAAATTGGCGGCGCTCTTCAGGCGTGGTGCAGGCGCTGTTCATCCCTCACCTGCCTTCTTCATTTCCTGCGTGTCCTCGAGGTGGAAACGCATCTGGACATTGCCGATTTCGATGACATCGCCGTCGTGCAACTGAAGGCTCCTTTCTTCCAGGGGTTGGTCGTTGACCGTGATGGGTTTGTCGCCTTCGAGGCGCGAGAGGAAAAATCCGTTGCCGCGATGCGCAACGATAGCGCTCTCATGATTGGCATGGCCGAGCCGCGTCAAGGATTGGATCAAGGGGATGATGCGCCCGATGTTACTGCCGTTGAGGATCTGGATGTAACCCAGCAAGGGCGGATCGAGATTCAGATCGATGACGTCGTCGTCTTTGGTTTGGTGAGTGGCAAAACTGATGGCGTCGTCGGAAAAGGTGAGGGTGTGTTTGCCAAGCTGAATAACGTCGCCATGATGAAGCTCTGCCTCGGTTACCACCTTCTGGTTTACGCGAACCGGGTAGCCGGAGTCGATGGCGGCGAGACGCCAGGCATCCTGCTTCTGGGCGAGTTGGGCATGCACCGGGGCAATGGCGAGGCTGTCGATTCTTATATCGCAACCGGGATCTCGTCCAATGAGGGTGCTCGCTTTCCCCGCGTGGAAGGCGTCTATGATATGTCCTTTGAAGGATAGAGTCAGTTTTGCCATGGTGCTCAATCTTCCTGATGGAATCTTTGAGCTTCATCGGCAGGATGAATGTCCAACTTGAACTTCTTTTGACAATACGCGCTTTTTATTCTCGCTGCTGTCTTCGTGCATTCCGCATGGGGTGCGGACACGGACCGATCATGTCTCGTTTGGCGGCCGTCCGGCGGCTTTTGGGGAGGTGGGGAACACCCGGACCGTCTTGACTGCGTTGCCCGCGCATTGAAGTATCTCGACCGGGAAGCCGGCCAGCTTTAGGCTCGTACCGGGCTCCGGAATGGTCTCCAGGTATTCCAGAATCAGACCGTTGAGGGTCTTGGGTCCGTCGGTGGGCAATGGCCAGTCCAGCGTCCGGGCCAGGTCACGTACGTTGGCACTTCCGTCGACCAGATAACTGCCATCCTCCTGGGGGTAGAGAAAGGGGAGTTCGGAAGAAGGGTCGGTGGTGAACTCGCCCACGATCTGCTCCAGCAGGTCGGCCAGTGTCACAATTCCCAGGATGTCGCCATATTCGTCGACCACCAGCGCGAAGCGGCGCTTTTCGTGCTGGAAATTGAGTAATTGCCGGGTGAGCGGGGTGCCCTCAGGGACGAAATAGGGCGGACGGCAGATCTTGCGGATCCTTTCCTTGGTGAGTTTGCCTTCCAGCAATGCTTGAGTGGCGTCACGTTGGCGCAGGACACCGATGATATTGTCGATACTGCCCTCGTATACGGGCAGCCTTGAGTAAGGGCTGGCGCGCAGTTCGTCGATGATCTCGTCCAGGGGATCGTTGAGGTCGATGCCGTCCACCTCGTGGCGGGGGATGAGAATGTCCTCGACGGTGATTTTTTCCAGATCGAGGATGGAGAGCAGCATGCTCTGATGGCGTTCTGGTATCATCGCCCCCGCCTCCATGACAACGGTGCGCAATTCCTCGCGGCTCAATATATGTCCTTTGGCCTCCTCTTGCGATACGCCGAACCATCTGAGCAGACCGTTGGAGATGGTATTGACCACCCATACCAGCGGCAGAAGGAGTCTGAGCAGCGGCTCGTAGACGAAGGCCGCGGGAAAGGCGAGTTTCTCCGGGTGCAACGCCGCAAGCGTCTTGGGCGCGACCTCGGCGAAGATCAAGATTACGAACGTGAGAACACCGGCCGCCGCCGCAAGCAACGCCTCGCCACCCAACCGCAGCGCTATAATGGTAGTGATGGAGGAGGCGAGGATGTTGACGAAGTTGTTGCCCAACAGGATGAGGCCTATCAACCGGTCTGGCCGCTCCAATAGCCGCCGCGCACGCTGGGCGCCCGCATGCCCTTCTTCGGCGAGGTGCCGCAGGCGATAGCGGTTGAGGGTCATGAGTGCGGTTTCAGAGCCGGAGAAAAAGGCGGAAAGCAGGATCAACAACAGCAGCGCCACAAACAGAAAACTGAGGGGAATATCGTTCAATCGGTATGTCACCTTGGGCAGGAATCCGGTATCACGTTCTACGGCGCGGCCTCGCCGCTGTCAAGTGACCAGCGCATACGAAGGAACACCAAAATGGATCAGAACACCGCCCATCCACTGTCAGGCATCCTGCTATTCGAGGCTCGGATGCCCATTGTCTGGCACCGGCTCAACGATCCGTTGCCACGTGGGAGCCTCGCCCGCCGACAGGAGCGAAACGAGCGTTTGTTACAGGCACTTAACCTTGGTGAGAGTCACCGGCCGGATAGCGGCGACGATGACCACGAACTCGGAAGCGCCCTGTTGCGACTGGAGATGAAGCTCGATATGGCCCTCGATATGCTCTCGGCCCTCGCCCGCACCCAGAACCTGTTGCCGCAAGCGCGTGATGTCCGGCTCTCCGCCAAAGGGCTTGGCTGGCTGCTCACCACGGATGAAATCGCACCCGCCGAAGGAGACTGGGTGGAGATCGGACTCTCCATGGATCCCCACTTTCCCCACACCTTGGAGCTGACGGGCCGGGTGGAGGAGATTCATCCAAAATCCGGTTCTCATGAGGTGATCGTTTCCTTTGTTGACCTCGGCGAGAAGGTGGAAGAGGCACTGACCCGCTATATATTTCTTCAGCATCGTCACCAGGTGGCAATGGAGAAGGGTGGATAGCGTCCGTATTTCAGGGGATGGAGCACGGGCGCGGGCCTCGTCAGGGTTTCGACATGCAGGATTTTGATTCCTGGCGCGGTTTCCGTTGAGTAAGCCGCGTGCTTCGAAACGTCCGCGATGGCAATGATATATCAATAGGTTGTGATTTATTGTTATAGCGTATATGGAGAATGCCAATATTTTGACATTTTGCCCGATGAGTGCTTAACTGCGGTCCATATCGCAAAGAGAGGCAGAGCGGGATGGAACAGAAAGGCGTTGACAAAGCGGTGTTGCTGAAAAGCAGGGTCCTTTTGCTGGACAGGGATCCGGAGCGGCAGGCCTATCTGACCCACATTCTGGAATTCGTGGATCATGAAACCGTGGCGATCACGGATGCCGACATGCTCGAAGAGGCGCTGACGGGGGAAGAGGGTGACCTGGCGATATTCCTGAGTGCCGCCCTTGAGGAAAGGGAACGCGATGCGCTGTTGGCCGTTCTTGCGAAATCGGGTAGAACGCTGCCATTGTTCCTGCTGCACGCTTCGGATGAGCCGGCCCCCGAGCTTCCAAGGACGGAGGGCGTGACGGCGCTGGGCAGTCTCTCGCTCCCGACCCGCCTGGATCCGCTGATGGGCTTGTTACACAAGGCGCAGGTGTTCAACGAATCCCAACGCTCGAACCGCAAGGGAAAGGCCCGGCCGGTGGAACTGTTCCGCAGCCTGTCGGGGAACAGCCGGGCCACGCGGCAGATCAACAAGCTGATCGAGCAGGTGGCGGACTCGGAGGCCACGGTGTTGATCCTGGGCGAATCCGGTACCGGCAAGGAGGTGGTGGCGCGTAAGCTCCACTACCATTCATCGCGGCGCGGCAAGCCGTTTGTGCCGGTCAACTGCGGTGCGATACCAGCGGATCTCCTGGAAAGCGAGTTGTTCGGGCATGAAAAGGGGGCCTTCACCGGGGCCATCTCCGCCCGCCAGGGGCGTTTCGAGATGGCGGACGGAGGGACATTGTTCCTGGACGAGATCGGCGACATGAGCATGCCCATGCAGGTCAAACTGCTGCGGGTACTGCAGGAGCGCACCTTTGAAAGGGTGGGCAGCAACAAGACGCTGCAGGCCAATGTAAGGATCGTGGCCGCCACCCACCGTAATCTGGAAGAGGCCATCAAGCAGAACAAGTTCCGTGAAGACCTCTACTACCGCCTCAACGTCTTTCCCATTGAGATGCCGCCATTGCGGGAGCGCGTCGAAGATATACCGGTGTTGGTCAATGATCTCATTGCCCGCATAGAGAATGAGAAGCGAGGCTCGGTCCGGCTCACGCCCGCAGCGGTGACGGCGCTGTGCCAGTACAGTTGGCCGGGCAACGTGCGCGAGCTGGCGAATCTCATTGAACGCCTGGCAATCCTGTTTCCCTTTGGCGTGGTCGATGTGAAGGATCTGCCGGAAAAGTTCCAGCCGGAAGGTGGGGTGGTGGCGCCGCTGCCGGTGGGGAACCTGCAGGAAGTGACCGTACCCGGCGAGGAGCAGGGGACCATTGTCCATGCGCTGCGCCTCCCATCCGAAGGCATCGACCTCAAGGCCCATCTGGCCGAGCTGGAACTGGACCTGATCAAGCAGGCGCTGGACGAGTGCGACGGCATCGTCGCTCACGCCGCGAAGCGCCTCAACATGCGCCGGACGACGCTGGTCGAGAAGTTGCGAAAATATGGGTTGCAGCGCACCCATGAAGCGTCATGAGTTTGACGAACTTCGTTGCAGATAATCTATAACTAATTGAATTCACACTTAATATTTTAGTTAGGCATGCTTGTTGCTAAAAACACCCCGACGCCCGGACGGTGACGCCTGGTCGACGGAGGGGAGCGCGCGCCATGGCGCGACGCCTTTCCGTTTTGGCTGCCATTCATCACCGGGAAAGGAAATTTTCAAGGGGTAGTGAATGCCGAATGCAACAGTATTGATCCTGACGCCGGAACGTGGACCCGCCACGGCCCTGGGCGACGCGCTGGAACATGCAGGCTATCGCGTGGTGCGGGTGTCCGGCGTGCAACAGGCGATGGCGGCGATACGCAACCATGCCATTGCACTGATCTGTGTCAGTGACGAGGACGAATTCTGGAAAGACGATGCCTTGCTACGAGGGGTGGCGTCGATCCCCTTGGTGTGCGTCAGTGAAGTCAACGATGCCGGACGCGCCGTCGCCGCCTTGAGGACGGGGGCCAGCGACTATATCGTGCTCCCGGCAACACCTCAGCAACTGACCGAACGCCTCTCCCGCTTTATTCGTTCCCAGCCCGACCCCGTCGGTACCTCTATCGTGGCTGAAGACCTGCGGACCCGGGAAGTGCTCGATCTCGCCCAACGCGTGGCGCAGACCAGCGCCACAGTGCTCATCTCTGGTGAGAGTGGAACCGGCAAGGAGGTGTTTGCGCGCTATATCCATCAGCGCTCCGGATATGCCGAAGGGCCGTTCGTGGCCATCAACTGTGCGGCGATCCCGGAGAATATGCTGGAATCGGTGCTTTTCGGACACGAGAAGGGCGCGTTCACCGGCGCCTATCATGCCAGCCCCGGCAAGTTCGAGCAGGCTCAGGGCGGGACGCTGCTGTTGGACGAGATTTCCGAAATGAACCTCGATCTACAGGCCAAGTTGCTGCGCGTGCTGCAAGAGCGGGAGGTGGAGCGGCTGGGGGGGCGTTGCATGATTCCGTTGGATGTACGGGTGCTCGCCACCACCAACCGCAGGTTGCGCGAGGAGGTCTCGGCAGGGCGGTTTCGCGAGGACCTCTACTACCGGCTCAATGTCTTTCCCCTCAATCTGCCGCCGCTGCGGGAGCGCCCGCGCGATGTCATGCCGCTGGTCCGGCATCTTATCGGCAAACACACGCCAGCGGGTCGGTCACTGCCGCGCGTGGCTGAAGATGCGGAAAGGGCATTGCTCGACTATCCCTGGCCCGGCAATGTGAGAGAACTCGACAACGTCATTCAGCGGGCCATGATCCTGCTGCGTGGCGAGGTGATCCGTGCCGCCGACCTCATGTTCGAAACCGACGAAACGGCACCGGGATCCGGCACCGGGCCTTCCGCATCCCGACGGCTCAGCGACGACCTCAAAGGCATGGAGGAACAGATGATTCTGGATGCACTGGTGGCGGGAAACGGCAGCCGCAAGGCGGCCGCGGAGCGGTTGGGCATCAGTGCGAGAACCCTGCGCTACAAGATTGCGCGAATGCGGGAGGCGGGTGTCGCCGTGCCTTAGATGGCCCGTTTCGTGCATACCTGTCCTGAAAGTTAACTATTTGACGCAGTTGGGGAATACAACGCTATGAGCACAATGAGTATTGACCAGGTCCTGGCCCAGATTCGCACCTTGCGGGCAGAGGCACAGGGCGTCAAGCCGCCCGTCGAGGCGGACAATACCAGCTTCGGCGCTTTGCTGAAAAATTCCATCGAGCACGTGAACAATACCCAACAGACCTCCAGTGATTTGCAGACGCGCTTCGAAAAGGGGGAAGCGGGGCTGGATCTTGCCCAGGTCATGATCGCGAGCCAGAAGGCGAATATCGAGTTTCAAGCCATGGTGCAGGTGCGCAACAAGCTGGTCGAGGCGTACAAAGACATCATGAACATGCCGATCTGATTACACTTCAAAACCGTGGAAAGATATAGATGGAATTGGTAAAAGCAGAACAGACTGCCATCGAAACCGGTGTGACCCCCCAAGCGTTGACGCGCAACCCTGTGGTGCGCCAGCTTGCCGTCATGATCGGCATCGCCCTCAGCGTGGCGTTGGGGGTCTCGATCGTATTGTGGTCGCAGACGCCAAACTACAGCCTGCTGTATGGCAATCTGGCGCAGAAAGATGCGGCCGAGGTGATCGACGCCTTGCAAAAGGCGGATATCGATTACAAGGTGGACGAAACCACCGGTGCGGTGATGGTGCCTACCGCCGACGTCCAGAAGGCCCGCATGAAACTCGCTGGACAAGGTCTGCCGCAGAGCAACGGGATGGGTTTCGAGCTGCTCCAGCATGAGACCGGCTTCGGCACCAGTCGCGCCATGGAGGCGGCCCGGTTTCAACACGCCCTGGAGGGGGAACTGGCGCGCACCATTGCGACCCTGTCCAATGTGGAGAGTGCGCGGGTTCACCTGGCCACTCCGAAACAGTCGGTATTCATACGCAAACGCAAGGCGCCGAGCGCATCTGTCACCCTGCGGCTCTATCCCGGTCGCACATTGGAGAAAGGACAGATAGAGGCCATCGTGCATCTGGTGGCCTCGAGCGTGCCTGAACTGACGCCCGAGAAGGTGACCGTGGTGGATCAGAAAGGGCGTCTGCTCAGCCATGACAAATCAGATCGGGCGATGGAGATGACCACCAGTCAACTCGAATATGCGCAGAATCTGGAGCAACACTACAAGCAACGGATCGAGGATCTGCTCACGCCGGTCCTCGGCGCCGACAAGGTGAGGGCGGAGGTCAACGCGGAACTGGATTTCACCTCCGTCGAAAAGACCCAGGAGACCTACAACCCGGATCAGCCCGCCCTTCGCAGTGAACAAGTGGACGAACAGCAGAGCCGGCTCAGCGCGGTACAAGGCGTACCGGGTTCACTGAGCAACCAGCCTCCCGCAGCGGGGACAGCGCCGGAGCAGGCCAAAGGGAAGGGTGGCCAGGGCGGTACGGCAGGAGAGCCGCTCAATACGTCAAAGCGCGCCACCCGCAACTATGAACTCGATCGTACCCTGAGTCATACCCGGCTCGCCCCCGGTGCGTTGAGACGCCTCTCCGTGGCGGTCGTGGTCGACGACAAGGTGAAGACGGATGCCGATGGCAATGTCGTCCGCGTGCCGCGCAGCCCGGAAGAGATCGCCCGTATCACCAACCTGGTACGCGAGGCGGTGGGCTTCAATGCGGCGCGGGGCGACAGTATTCAGGTGATCAATTCCTCCTTCCATGTGCCGCCACCCGCGGAACCGTTGCCGGAACCCCCGATGTGGGAACAGCCCTGGTTCTGGGATGCGGTGAAGCAGGGCGGAGGTGTACTGCTGGTATTGCTGCTCATCTTCGGCGTGCTGCGTCCTACGATGAAGCGTCTTACCGCGCCGCCTGTTGCCCTGGCGCCGGAGGGCGGCGATGAGGGAGAAGACCAGGAAGGAGGCGCCGCCGGCGAAGGCGGCGCGGAGGGGGCGACGAAGGATGCCGAGGCGATTGGCGAGGACGGCAAGCTGCGCCTCGTGGGGCCCCAGAGTTATGAAGAGACACTGGAGGCCGCTCGCCAGATCATCGCCGATGATCCCAAGCGGGTGGCACAGGTGGTAAAGAGATGGGTATCAGAAAATGGCTGAAGCGGCGCAAGAGTCGGACAACAAACTGAGCGGGGTCCAGCGCGCCGCCATTCTGATGCTGGCCATTGGCGAGAAGGATGCGGCGGACATCATGAAGCATATGGGTCCCAAGGAGGTGCAGGAGTTGGGGCTGGCGATGGCCACCCTGACCAGCGTCACCAGTGACCAGATGGAAGATGTCATGGCGGAGTTCGTGGCCACCTTGGGCAAGCAGACTGCCATCGGCGTCGATTCGGACGACTACATTCGCAAGGTGCTCACCGATGCATTGGGTGCGGACAAGGCGGGTGGGGTCATCGACCGTATCCTCCTTGGCCGCAACAGCAAGGGTCTGGAACAGCTCAAGTGGCTCGATGCCCGCGGGGTGGCGGAACTGATCCGTCTGGAGCACCCTCAGATCATCGCCATCGTGCTCTCGTTCCTGGATGCTGACCATGCCGCCGATGTGTTGGCGCAATTCGCGCCGCAGGTGCGCGCCGATGTGATGATGCGCATCGCGACGCTGGAGGGGATTCAACCCACGGCCTTGCAGGAACTGGACGAAATCCTCGAGGCCCAGTTCTCTGGCAATGCCAATGTGAAATCCTCCAGCCTCGGGGGTGTCAAGTCCGCGGCGAATATCCTGAACTTCGTCGATGGCAGCATCGAAGGCGATATCATGGAAAAGATCGGGGAAGCGGACGCCGATCTGTTGCAACAGATTCAGGACAACATGTTCGTCTTCGAAAATCTCATCGATGTGGATGACCGGGGCATTCAGACATTGTTGCGCGAGATTTCGTCCGAACAGCTCCTGCTGGCGCTGCGCGGCGCTGACGAAGCGCTCAAGGAGAAGATATTCAAGAATATGTCGAAGCGCGCGGCCGAGATGCTGCGTGACGATCTGGAGGCAGCTGCGCCGGCGCGGCTCAGCGATGTGGAGGCGGCGCAGAAAGAGATACTTGCCGTGGCGCGCCGCCTGTCCGATGCCGGTGAGATAAGCCTGGGAGGCTCGGGTGGCGATGAATTCGTCTAAAGTCATTCCCTCTGGCAACCTCGACGAGATCGAACAATGGTCGCCCCCCTTGGTGGAGGGCGAGATGGCCCGCCTGTCACCGGAGGAGGACCTGCCGGCGCCGCCCACCGCAGAGGAACTGGAGGCCATTCGGCGTCAGGCCTGGGAGGAGGGGTACGAACAGGGCCGGAAGGAGGGTTTCGACTTCGGTCACAAGGAGGCGCTGGAAGAAGGGCGCGATAAGACCCGCCAACGGACAGAACAACTCGACCGCCTGATTGCCACTCTCGACGTGCCGTTGAAGGAACTCGATGACCAGGTGGAACACGAATTGATCACGTTGGTGATCAGCATGGTGAAACAATTGGTCCGTCGCGAGATACGGCTCCATCCGGATCAGATCATCGGCGTCATCCGCGAGGCGCTCGGTATCCTGCCGGTGGCGGCGCGGGGTGTGCGGGTGGTGCTTCATCCGGAGGACGCCACCCTGGTACGGGAGACCTACGAACTGCACGACAACGGGCTGAACTGGAAGATTGAGGAGGATCCCATGTTGCAGCGCGGGGGCTGCCGTATCGTCAGCGAGACCTCCCAGATCGATGCCACCCTTGAATCACGCATCGCCAATCTCATCGCCCCCCTCATTGGTGAGCAACGTAATACGGACGAACAATGATCTTCGGCAAGCCCCCGACAGCGGATCGCGCCCCTATCTGGAAGGCGCGCCTGGAGGCCAATCGCCGGCGCCTCGGAGAGAGCCGCGGATTGGTGGTGGAAGGACAGCTCACGCGCATGGTGGGTCTGACCCTGGAGGCCATCGGCTGCCGGGCGGCCGTGGGCGGGCAGTGCGAGGTCGTGGGCAGTAACGGCGGCAGCATCGAGGCGGAGGTGGTCGGCTTTGCCGGCGAGAGCCTTTATCTCATGCCCACCGGCGAAATCCGCGGACTCGAACAGGGCGCCCGGGTGATCCCGACCGGCCGCGTATGCGAAGCGGTGGTGGGCGATCATCTACTCGGCAGGGTGATCGATGGAGCGGGCAAACCTCTCGATGGCAAGGGTCCGATCCATGCGGACCAGCGCCGGTCGTTGAATGGCGAGACCTTCAATCCCCTGTCACGCAGCCCGATTCGGGAGCCCCTCGACGTGGGGGTTCGGGCCATCAACGCCTTGCTCAGCGTGGGACGGGGTCAGCGACTCGGGCTGTTCGCGGGGTCCGGCGTGGGCAAGAGCGTGTTGCTCGGCATGATGACCCGCTACACCAATGCGGATGTGATCGTGGTGGGATTGATCGGCGAACGTGGCCGGGAGGTGAAGGAGTTCGTCGAAAACATCCTGGGAGAAGAGGGCCTGCGGCGCGCCGTGGTGGTGGCGGTGCCGGCCGACAACCCCCCGCTGCGGCGCATGCACGGCGCCATGCTCGCGACCAGCATCGCCGAACACTTTCGGGATGAAGGGAAGGACGTGCTGTTGCTGATGGATTCACTCACCCGCTATGCCCAGGCCCAGCGTGAGATCGGTCTGGCGATCAATGAACCTCCGGCCACCAAGGGGTATCCGCCCTCGGTGTTTGCCAAATTGCCGCATCTGGTGGAACGCGCCGGCAATGGCGACATGGGCGGCGGTTCGATCACTGCTTTCTATACGGTACTGACCGAAGGTGACGATCATAATGATCCCATCGCCGATGCGGCGCGCGCGATCCTCGACGGCCATATCGTGCTCTCCCGCCGACTGGCCGAATCAGGCCATTACCCCGCGATCGACATTGAGGCCTCCATCAGTCGCGCCATGAACGACATCACCTCCCAGGAGCACCAGGAGGCGGCGCGCGCCTTCAAACAGATCTGGTCGGTGTATCAGCAAAATCGCGATCTCATCAGCGTCGGGGCCTATGAGGCCGGCAGCGATCCACAGATCGACCAGGCGATCGCCGCCATGCCGATATTGAGGCAATTCCTGCAGCAGGACATGCGTTCACCGGTCACACTCGAACAGAGTCTGGCCGACTTGGCGGCCTTGTTCCCACCGCAAGAGCCGGAACTCGACTTGCAGCCGGCGGCCCCGGCGGTGATGGAGTAGGAGCATGTCGTCGTCCAAACGTCTGCGCCCGGTACAGCGCATCGCCAGTCACAGCGAACGCCAGGCAGCCCGGGCATTCGGCGCGTCCCAGCGCGTTTTGAGTGGCGAAGAAGCGAAGCTCGAAGAGTTGCGCAGCTATCACCGTGAGTATCTGCAACGCTTCGAAAGCGAGGCCCGCAACGGCATGAGCGCCACTCAATTGCAATCCTACCGCGCCTTTTTAGTCAAACTGGAGGCCGCGATTCACCAGCAGGAGGAGGTGGTTGCCGTCTCTAATGAACGGCATCGGCAACAGCGGCGCGAGTGGCAGCAGCGTTATTCCCGCAGTCAGGCCTTGGACAAGGTGGTGGCGCACTCACAGGAAAAAGAGCGCTTGGAGCAGGAGCGGCGAGAACAAAGCGAATCGGACGACCGCAGCCAGCGCCGGCGTTGACCACGAAACGCCCCGTTATTCTGTCCCGTGCGCCATGATCTCCACGTAGCGGTCATGATAGGACTCGCGTGGAGGGGGGGGCTCCATCCTGAATCCGCACGTCGTTCCCTTACAGTATCGTCCATCGGTCAAATAGTCGAGTATCAGCGACGGGATGTCGTAATGGTGCAGATTGTTGTGGATTTTCACTCTTCCACGGTCGATGACGATGAGGCGGTTTTTGTGGATGTTGTCGGCTACACCTTCCAGGTAGCCAAGCTTCTTGTAGCTCGATACGCCAAAGGAGAGCGGTGGCAGATGATCGCTCACCATTACGATCAACGCTTGAGGATCGGTCTTGATAATACGCTTCAGGTAGCGGGCCATCGCCTTGGTGCGGTAATAGTACTGGTTGGTGGCCCGTTCCAGCATCTTGTCCGTCGCCTTGGAGACGATGCGGATCTTCTCCGGTCGCACCCTCTCATCGAGATAGTGGGGAAAATGCCCGTAGATGCTCAGGATATAGTTGAACACGGGACGGCGATCGGAAGTCGCCTTGCGGAACAGGAAGCCATAATTCTGATCGAACAGCGGACCATCGAACATGTATTTTTCCCGTCTCACGTCGCCGGCCGACAGATACGTCTGTCTTTGCGGGGCGTACTCTCTGGGAAAGTAGATCTCCGAGAAACCCAGGCTTTGGTAGGCCGGAATGGCATTGAAGAAATCGGGTTTGTGGGCATTTGATGCGATCGTACGGTAACCCGCCTTGGCCAGCAGGCCGGGGAGGCAATAGGCGGGTGACCCACTGAAATTGTTGAACTCGATGCCGCTGTAGTCCCGAAACGCGGGCACCCCGCACAACGCCTCGAACTCCGCCTGTGCCGTTCCCCCTCCAAACACCGGCGAGATGGAAAAGCCCTCACTGCGGTAGAACGGCGTGAAATCGGGATGCATGGGCTCCATGGAGTAGCGTACCTTGGCGAAGAGATGGGGATCGAGAAAGCTCTCCAGTACCATCAGGTAGACATTTCGCGGCTGTCTGATGTCGGCCTTTAATCGAACCGCCTGAGTCTGGATCTGTTTTTCGTAGCGGGCTCGATGCCGGTGTTCTTCCAGTGCCCCGGCCACCATGCGTCTCTGCGCCTCGAGATAGATCACCATGGAGAGACGTCCGTTGTCCCTCACATTCTGCTGATCGGACCAGGGGTTGACCTGTGCGACTTCATTGAAGGCAGCGACGAAATGGCCGGGAAACAGGGTGACGCCGACCACCAGCAGTACCAGCGGCAGGGCGATGAGGCCGTTGCGGCGGAGCCGGCGGAGATCGATCTGGCCGATAAACAGCAGCAGGGGAAGCAGAAACAGCAGGGCGGCCGCGGCCAGCCAGGTATAGGGCAGTACGTGGCTCAACTCGGGTACTTCCAGAATGTCGATAAATCGCACCACCTTGCCATACCAGAAGAACACGATGTCATAGATCAGGTAACACAGGAGGATGGGGGCAGCAGCGAGCACTGGCCGCCATTTGCCCGGCCGCAGGAGTTGGTTGAAAAGGTAGTAGAGGTAGAGGACCAGCGGGATCTCCACCATGAAATAAGAGTGACTCCAACTCAATAACCACTTGACCTTTTGTCCACCCATAAGATGGGTGGTGATCGAGTAGATCACGAAGAAAACAAGGAACAGTACATACTTCAAGGGCTTAGATCCCTTGGGAAGAATCCTATACATCAGGGGTTCCTGGGGGACGTTTTCCAGAGACGAGATAGGCAAAGGCGATCACTTCGGCAATGGCGTGGTACAGCGTTTCAGGAATTTCGTCACCGAGCGGGATCTGTGCCAGCAGTGCGGCGAGTTGCGGATCGTCCTCCAAGGGAACGCCGTTCTCCTGCGCCAGTTCCAGGATGCGCCGGGCGATGTCGCCCCGGCCCTTGGCGGTGACGCGGGGCGCGTTGCGGCCATCGTAATGGAGCGCCACGGCAAGATCCGGAGCCTGTTCGGTATCGTGTTCGTTGTTGCTCATGCCTGTTCATCCACCAGCCGTTCGACCCGTTGCCATGGAAAGGGTTCCGCCGGGCGCAGGCCCATCCGGGAATCGAGTTTTCCCACTCGCAGCCCGGCTTTCTTGAAGGTTGCCCTGAGTTGGCCAAGATGACGCGCAATAAGCTGTTGGGTCTGGGGCCTCTCCGTCCGAAAATGGGCGCTGATCTCCGTGCCGCACAGGTGGAGGTGGGCCTGAAAGGGGCCGGTGGGCTCCATGTCGAATTCCAGGGTGACGCTCCAGGCTGGCGACGCCTCTTTCCGTTCCTTGCCGCTGGCCGTGTGTCCCCGGATGTGCAGATGCAGCGGTTCGAAGCGTTCGCCTGTCCATAACGGAAGATCGAAGCCCCATTGTTGATTCGAAATGCCGGAGGCGTCAAATGCCGCGAGCTGATTCAGTTGGATGCGGGCCAACGCGCCCTCGACGCTCTGCCTGAGTGCGTCCGTACCGGGGTTGGGCGCTTGTTGCGTGAGTCGGTAGAGGCGCAGCAGGGCCGCTTTCAGGTCGGTTGTCGAAACCTTCGAGTGGGGCAGGAGGGTCCGTTCCAGGAAGAGGCCGCTTGCTTTCAACTGTTGTTTAAGGCCCTGGGGTGTGGTCATCGATGGCCGCGAGATGAGGTTGTCCAACAAGGTGCGCAATGCCTCGCGCAGACCTGGCGGCAACGAGGATGCGCCGCCTTCGAGCACCATCGCAATCTGTTGCAATGCCTGGGCAAGCGGCATCTGCCTGGGCAGGGCGGTTTTCAGCGCTTCCGCGATCAACCCGGCGGGGCGGCTTGAAGGGATCAGCCGCAGTTCCGGCTGCGGACCCGTCCGCACGACTTCCAGCCCGATGACCGTGCCGGATGAAAGGGGCAGTGCAGTCCGCGCGGTCACCGTATGGGTGCCGATGGCAAGTTTTACTGTCCCGGCCTTGGCGCGCTCCAGCACCATCGCATCGAGCCGCTGGCCGACGTGCAGAGCGAGACCAAATCCGCCACGAGGTGCAGTGAGCACGAGCCGGGCCGATGGAGGAGCGGGTGAGGTATGCATGGGGAAGCTTCAAATGATCTGCTGTGATTTATTAACCCGGCAACAATATATATTGTTGCCGGGTTAATAAAGTTGTGGCCAGACCGGCCGATATGGCCTGTGGCAGCCTGTTTCCGTGGCGCCAGACCGATTCAAGGTTCGATTATAGCAACTGTGACTATGACACTGATACTCAAGGCGTTGCCATACAGAATTCTGCGTGCCGGGTGGCTGGAAAACGTCTTGCCGGCGAGGGGAATATGACTGCCGGAAATCTGCTCTATCTACGCCGTGGCAATGCCGTCAAGGGGCCTTTTGCGGCGGGTGCGGTGCGCGAATTCCTTGCCGCCAAGCAGATTCGGCCCAGTGACGAGGTGAGCGTCGACCAGTCGTATTGGGTGCCTGCCTCACAAATGGACAAAGTACTGCATCAGGAAGAGGCGCGGGTGGCGACCTCACTCGTCGAACAGCGTCGCCGCGCGGCGCGCAGGGCCGCGGAAGCGGGGCCGTTGGGAGAAGAAGAGATGCCCTCCAGGGTCAGGCTCCCACTGGCGCCCCTGGGTGTGGTTACCGCCCTTTTCCTATTGATCGTCGTGTTCGGGATCTGGTACGGGAAGCCGGGCGCGCTCCTGCCGCCCCAGTGTCAGGCGCCAGCCGCCCCCGGGGTCGTCTGGCGCAACTGCGCCCTCGATGGTATCGATGCGCGTGACAGCCATCTGCAACACGCCGATTTGCGCGCGGTCCATATGCGTGGGGCCGATCTGTCAAGGGCGGATCTGAGCGGCGCCGATGCCTCATACGCCCTCCTGCGAGGGGCCAACCTCAACCATGCCAATCTTTCGTCGGTGAACCTGAAGGGCGCGGATCTACGTGACGCCGATCTCGCCGGCGCCAACCTTACCGGTGTCGATCTCTCTCACGCCGACCTCCGCGGCGCCCGCCTCAGTGGCGCAGTGCTCAAAGCAGTGCGGTTGCGTAATACGATCTGGATAGATGGCCGTACATGCAAGGGCGTTGGCCCCGAACGCTGCCTGTCATCCGTTCAGGAGAAGGACTCGGTCTCGTACCGATAGACCTTGACGCTGGGCGACCAATGCGTCGGCGGCAGACCGGCTTTCACCTTCAGGTGGGCGAGAAAATCACGCGGATTGGGCAGCGATTCCCACACCGAGGGCAGGAAGGTCCCCTTCGCGTGGCCGTCTTCCAGAATGAGACCATCCACCCCGGGTCGTATCTGGCCAAGAAGATCCGACTCGGAGGTGAATGACATGGGTTCCGGTGGGGAGAGTACTGAAATATGGATCTCGAGATCATCGAACTCCCCCGCGCTCAACGGTGGAAAGCGCGGGTCCCTGAAGGCCGCCGCAAAGGCATTTTCCGCTACGTCGACGACCAGCGGGGCCACCGCCTCGAGATGGCCGATGCACCCCCGCAACTGGCCGCTTCGGTTGAGGGTCACGAAGGACGCCCGTTGTTCCCGCAGTGGCTCCGGGTAGTCGAGGGGGTTCACCTGCAAGGGCCGGCCATGCGTCAATCCATGCTGGATGGACCTGCGCGCGACATCGATCAGCATCGCCCGCAGCTCATCACTCAGTGTCTGTCTCTCATGCGAAGGCATAGGCGCCATACCCCACCACCTGATTACGCGGACCGGCGGTGTCGCCGGAATTACGGAGATCGAGTGTCACCGGTTTGAGACCGTGGTGCTTCGCCACCTTCAGCAGACCGGTGAGCGGTGTTCGTCCACATGCCTGGTCATAGGAGATCGCCTCCGGTTGCAGCGCCTCGATGGCCTGCGTGGTGCGGCTGTCGATCGCCCGCGCGCTGTCATAATCGAGATAATGGCTCAGGTCCGAGCTGATCACGAACAGGGTCTCGTCGCCATCCCACAGACGCTCCATAACCTCGGCCACCTCGTCGGCGGTGGCGTCGCCGACCAGAAACGGCACAATGCGGAAATCATCGAGCGTGAGCTGCAGAAATGGCAGTTGCACCTCAAGGCAGTGTTCACCTTCGAAGGCAGCCTCGAAGGGGTGAACATGGGGCAGGGCGGCCACCTCGGCAAGCGTCGCCTTGTCCACAGGGATATCGCCCAGAGGGGTGCGGAAATAGTCGGCATCGCTGTAGGCGATACCGCGGAACGCCAGCCGGTGCGCCGGGCCGAACATCACCACACGATGGATGCGATCGGCTTCATTGGGGAGCGCAGCGTAGACGCTGGCGGCGACGGGGCCTGAATAGATGTAACCCGCATGAGGCGCCACAATCGCCTTGGGGGTGAGGGTGGGGTGTTTTGCATGACGTAGAAAGTCAATGACTTCGTTTCGCAGCGTTTCGGGATCGTCGGGATAGAACATCCCGGCGACGGCGGGATTTCGAACGGTTGCCATGGTCGACTCCTCCAGCTTGTGCGCTGGATCGATAGTGTACTTCAGGAAGTAAATGAATGCGGTGTAATCAGATTTCAAGGGTTTCTCGTTTGAAACCGTTCAAACCGCATCGTTCCGCCCGGTCTGCTTCGGGCTCTATGGTCGTCATGGGGACACAATGGGTAGGCGGCAGAAATGGCTGGATCCGACGGGGGTTCAGTTGGGGAGGCATTCGCCGATATCCCGGAGAATCAATGTATAAAATACGGTATGCTCGTGCTTCCGCGATCCCGTCCCTCTTGCCCCTGATGTCCATTGCGCCTCACCGCCCTGTGGGTGGCGAAAGGGGCTGAAGGGAGAAAAATGGCGCACCGGCGTGTAGGCAGGAGATCCAATCGGAGTAAACGATGGCCAAACAGAAAAAACGCAAACCCAAGGGTTCCGATAGTGAACGTAAATTGCTGGAACATGCCCACCGGGGACTGGAACTGCTGAGCGAATATCAGCCCAAACTGATGGGCAAGGCGCAGGCCTTTATGGCGCAGGCGATGAAGCCGCGCGCCCTCGATAAGAGGGCGAAAGAGATGCTGGCGCTCGGTATGGCCTTGGTGCAACAGTGCCCCTACTGCATAGGACTGCACGTGCGGAGCTGTAGGACCGCGGGCGTGACCATCGAGGAAATCATGGATATCTGCGCCGTGGCCGTCATGATGGGCGGCGGGCCGGCCATGACCCACGTGGCCGAGGTGGAACGCGCGCTGAACGAGTTCTATCTCGATGAGAACGGCAATCCGATCGACGATTGAGTTTCCCCTGAACAAATGTCAACCCGGCAACACTCTATGTCGCCCTCAGCCACCACGGGAAGGCGCGTGGTGAGGCGCCGCGTTCCGACTTCTGTCTGACGTCCTGAGGATGGCGTAGATGGATGCGGGGCCAACAACACCCCTATCGAATTTTCCCCACGGAACGATGCCATCGGCTCGATTCCGCCTACACGGGTGAAACTTCCGGACTGAGACAGGAATTTCGTTCTGGCATCAGATGAAGGGATGCCGCATAATCCCGCGTCTTTGCCACACCCTATGCCGGAGTCTCTGTCTATGTGGTTCAGAAATCTACAGATCTATCGCCTGACCAAGCCCTTCGATATGCCCCCGGAGGCGTTGCACGACGCTTTGCTGGACCGCGTGTCGCGTCCCTGTGGGGCGCTGGAGCACGCCGCCCTCGGCTGGACGCCACCGGTGGGCGGGGGGGGCGACGCCCCGCTGGTCCATGCGGCCAACGGCTACTTGATGCTCTGTGCCCGGCGTGAGGAACGCATCCTGCCTTCTGTCGTGGTGAAAGAAGCGGTGGACGAGTGGGTGGAAAAGGTGCGGACAGAGGAGGGACGCGATCCTGGCCGCCGGGAGCGGCGGGAGAAACGTGACGATATCGAGCAGGAACTCTTGCCCAAGGCCTTTACCCGATCCAGCCGGCTCTATGCCTATATCGACCCCCGCAAGCACTGGATGGTGGTGGACGCCTCCAGCGCCAAACGCGCCGAAGAATCGATTACCCTGTTGCGGGAGACGCTGGGCTCGCTGCCGGTGCAGCCGCTGAAGGTCCGACACGCCCCGGCGGACCTGTTTACCCGCTGGGTGCATGGCGATATGGAGAGTGCTCCATTTGCGTTGGGCGATGAATGTGAACTGCGTTCCCCTCAAGAGGGCGGCGCCATTGTGCGTTGCCGCCATCAGGAGCTGGCGAGTGAGGAGATTCGCACCCACCTGGACGCCGGCAAGCAGGTGGTCAAGTTGGCGGTGGAGTGGAACGAGCGAATCACTTGCATGCTCGACGAGGATCTATCGGTCAAGCGCCTGAGGTTTCCCGATTTGATGCTCGAAGAGGCCGCGGAGAGCGGTGCGGAGGACGAAGCGGCGCGATTCGATGCCGAGTTTGCCTTGATGACGCTGGAACTCGACCGTTTTCTGGCCAGTCTGGTGGAGACGTTTGGGGGTATCGAAGAGGGCGGTTGATGAAGACCGTCAGTGGTGCACGGAAAACATTGATCTGGGTCAATGGCGCAAAAACCTAATATCGTGTATGGTTTATAGGTCGCTTACGGAGTGGTCGTTTCCGTGGTTGGCGGTGCGGCGGGTCTCGTGATCCGCCGCACCGTCAGAGCGCTATCAGGCAGATAGAGGGGCCTGTTGCCGATTGCCTCCCGGCAGCAGGCCTCCTGCCATTTTTTCATACGCTGTAAAATTCGCGATACCATTTCACGAAGTTGGCGACACCCTCCTCGACGCTGGTATTTGGCTTATAGCCCGTATCGGCCACCAGATCCTGAACGTCGGCATAGGTGTCCGGCACGTCGCCCGGCTGCAGTGGCAGCATGTTCTTCTCTGCTTTCTTGCCCAGGCAATCCTCCAGTACGCTGATGTAGTGCATCAACTCCACCGGTTGATTGTTGCCGATGTTGTAGAGCCGGTAGGGCGCCTTGCTGCTGGATGGATCCGGGTGGTCGCCGGACCACTCGGGATTGGGCTCCGGCACGCGGTCCAGCACGCGGATCACGCCCTCCACGATGTCGTCGATGTAGGTGAAGTCGCGGCGGTGTTTTCCATAGTTGAAAACGTCGATGGGTTTGCCTTCCAGGATGCTTTTGGTGAAGGAGAACAACGCCATGTCCGGTCGGCCCCAGGGCCCGTACACGGTGAAGAAACGCAGTCCGGTGGTGGGAATCCGGTATAAGTGGCTATACGTATGGGCCATCAGTTCATTGGCCTTCTTGCTGGCGGCGTAGAGGCTGACCGGATGATCCACGTTGTCATGCACCGAGAAGGGCATCTTGGTGTTGGCGCCATAGACCGAGCTGCTCGAGGCGTAGACCAGATGTTCCACCCCGTTGTGGCGGCACCCTTCCAGGATGTTGGCAAAGCCCAGCAGATTGGTGTCCACATAGGCCAAAGGATTTTCGATGGAGTAGCGCACCCCGGCCTGTGCCGCCAGATTGACCACACGTTCCGGTTTGTGGGTGGCAAACGCCTCGGCAATTCCGGCGCGATCCTCCAGATGCAGGCGCAGATCGGTGTAATTGTCGTGCCCCTTGGTGCGGGCCAGGCGCGCCTCCTTGAGGGAAACGTCATAGTAGTCGTTCAGGCAGTCGATGCCGATGACTTCGTCGCCACGGTCGAGCAGGCGCAGGGCGAGGGCAGAACCGATAAAGCCGGCGCTGCCGGTGATCATTACTCTCATTTTGACTCCTTGTGAGAACGTGTGTGGGTGTCGTGCGGGCATTGTATCGCATGTGCGCTCGTGCCACTGACCCGGCGACCGGAATATCGACCGTGGAGCGCTTTTCTTGACAGACAGGGGCTACGTCAGCGCCAGCAATGCGGCCCCATAAGCGGCGTCGTGACAGTCGGCGGTGGTGACGGGGACGCCAAGAAGGCGTTGGCGTATCCGGCGCCAGGCGTCATTGGCTGCGCCGCCGCCGGTGGTGATCACTTGGCGGGGCGCAGGTGCGCCAAGATTGTGCAGAAGGGCATAGCCCTGCTGTTCGATGGCGGCAATGCCTTCCAGCAGGCCCTGGAAGAAGATGCGATCGTCATGGGGGCGGGGGGCAACGCGGGGGGGATAGTGGGGATCGTTGATCGGGAAGCGCTCTCCCGGATTGAGGAGCGGATAGTAGTCGAGGCCGGTGGGGCGGGCTGGATCCAGTCTTTGGCTCAGGGCCGTCATCTCGCCGCGGCTGAAATAGTGGGCCAATACCGCGCCCCCACTGTTGGAGGCGCCACCGACCAGCCAGCGATCGCCGACACGATGACTGTATACGCCTCTGGCCGGGTCGAACAGGGGGGCGTTCGACAGGATCTTGAGCACCAGGGTACTGCCGAGGGAGGTGACGGCTTCGCCACACTGGCGGGCGCCAGTGGCCAGGAAGGCCGCCGTGCTATCCGTGGTACCGGCAATCACCCGGGTCTCCGGGGGCAGTCCGGTGGACTTCGCCACGGCGGGTGCGATCCGGCCGAGCGGGGTACCCGCCGGGATGACTTCAGGCAGCCTCCCCATGTCGAAACCGAAGCGTCCCATCCACTCCGGCCAGCAGCGATGGACCGGATCATACCCCAGCTTCAATGCATTGTTCTCGTCGCCGAGACCGTAGCGGCCCAGTAGACGCCCGCTGATCCAGTCAGCCTGATGCAACACTCGAAAATGGGGCGGCGGGGCGGAATGATGGATGAGATGCAGGAGTTTGGCCAGACTCGATCCGGCACTGTGGACCGGGGATCCTCCGGGCGCCACCTCCGCTATCCGAGGCACTTGATCTCGGGCCCGGGTGTCGTCGTACATGAGCGCTGGGGTGAGCGGCGTCCCCTCGATGTCGGTCAGCAGCAGCGTGGAGGAGGTGCCATCCACGGCGATGGCGTCGATCTCGCGCCCATCGAGGGTCCCCGTCAAATCCTGCAGTACCCTCTCTACCCCCCTCCACCAATCGGCGGGGTCCTGTTCCGACGCCCCCGCGGCAGTCCTGCGCGAGGGCGGGAGGGAGACGCTGGCCTGTGCGACGATGGATCGGTTTTCACGATTGATGGCGATTGCCCGGCACCCGGAGGTGCCGAGATCCACGCCCACCGTCAGTGTCACTCGATGATCCTGCCTGGCTCGTCCTGCTCCAGATAAGACCTCTCGGCATCCGTCAGGTCGACTTCGTCATAGCCGGTGATCATCGGCATCACGTGTTCCTTGAAGGAATGACCGGTGGTAAGCAGATAGACGTGGATGATGATGAATGCCGCCATGAAGAAGGCGAACAGGGTGTGGATGACCGCCACCCACTGCAATGAGGACGCGGTCAAGGGACCCTGTGACCAGAACCCGTAGGAGAGATAGGCAAGT
The DNA here is from genome assembly GCA_026983675.1 of Sedimenticola sp. Lineage (GTDB taxonomy): Bacteria > Pseudomonadota > Gammaproteobacteria > Chromatiales > Chromatiaceae > JALSTP01. The sequence goes on along the minus strand of JALSTP010000184.1, from coordinate 2,487 downwards.
CCCGTGATCCACAAGACCGGGAACAGCCCCATTTTAAGCCCCAGGTAGGAAAGCGCCTGTAACGGGTTGTGTTTGTGCCAGAAGCGTTTCTTGTATGGGTGTTCCTCCCCACGGAAAATCCCCCAGGCATAGTAGCGCGCCACCTTCCACAATCCCTTCGTGGTGGGCAGATAGTGACGCCAGTTGCCCGTGGTGAGGTGCCAGAAGATGGCAAAGATCCATAGGGTGATGAGGGACAGCGCCGCAATGATATGGATCCATACCAGCTTTTCGAACGACATGGGGTGATAGAACCCGTGAATGGCGAAACCCGAGAACAGCAGCGTAATGATCAGCAGCGCCTGGGTCCAGTGCCAGAACCGCTCGAAGCGGCTGAATACCTTGACCTTGTACAGACTCATTATGATTTCCTCCTGCTGGCGGAAAGGATGATTCTCAGGAAGCCGTGTCCCAGCACGCCGAGCAGGGTGGCGAGCACGATGAGTATCCCGAGGCGGTCCACCCATTCATTGTGATCGCGGCCCGGCATATAGAAACCGGACAATGCCTTCAGACGCCCCTCCCGCGCATGACACTCCTGACAGGCGAGGGCGTCTTTTTTCGGTGCGACCATGTGGACGATGGGCCAGTAGGACCAGGTCTCCACGAAGCCATATTCGCCACTGTAGGGAAGATTGAAATCCTTCATGCCGTGCGCGATGGCGCGATCAAACTTGTAATTGCCCCAGAGGGCATCCTTGTCGTCGCCCCATAAGTGCATGTACACCAGCGTGTTGTTGCCCTTGTCATAGGGTTGGATGGTGACCATTTTCTTGAAAGGCCAGATGCGTGAATCCGGGTCGTTGGGCCCACCTTCGAGGTGATTGATCTCCACCGGCTTGCTGGGATCGAACTTGTCATGCACCGTGGTGTAGATTTCCGTGCCATTGAACCACCGGTAGATGGGTTTGACGTGTTCGGCGTACTTGAAGCTGCCTTTGATCGACTTATAGGTATGGCGCGGCTCGCCATTACCCTGAATGTAGCCTTCTTCCCGAAAGCCTTCTCCATTCTTCAATCGCCCCATGGTCCGCCAGTCCCAATGGACCTTGGTGGCAACACCGCCCTTGGCGAATTCCGGGATGTGGCAGGTCTCACACGCGACCCGGTCGGTGTGATCGTTGAGTTTGATGCCCATCAATGTGGTGGGATGAGGTTGTTGTCCATGGCAGCTCTCGCAAGTGGCCGTCTGTCGCGGCAGGCCGGGCTTGCCTTTGGTCGTATCCTTGGCGATGGGGGCATAGCGACTGCCGGACCATTGATGCCCTTCGCCCACATGACAGATGATACAGGAGAAATTCTCCCCATCTTCCGCCATGTGAACATCGATATCCCGGGTGGGCTTGAACAAGGCGGATGACAGGTCGCCGTGCTTCACGTTGTCGCCGCCGCCACCGTAGAAATGGCAGGCGCCGCAGTTGTTGCGGCCGGGCAGCTTGACACTCTGGGCCACCTTCACCCAATCGATGGCCGGTTTGCCCTCGAATAACACGGCGCAGGCCTTGTTGCCTCTTGTGGGCGGCAGCTTGTAGTAAGTACCAGTGCTGTCGTGGCAGACGAGGCAATCGATATTCTCTTCGTTACTGAAGTCATAGGTCCGGGAATCTTTCAGCCCGAAGCCGGCATGACATTGGCCACACATGCCTTCGTTGCCGGCGGCGTTGGTGCAGAAATTGTTTACCAGTACGCTCTTGCCGAGATCCTGCCCTGTCTTGGGGTTGTGATACTTCCAGGTCCAGTGCTTGTTTTTGATGAACTGGTGACCTGCCTTGTTATGGCACTTTAGACAGGCCTTGGTCACCTCCGGGCCGCTGGAAAACGGACCTTTCAGTTCTTCGAGTTTGGAATGATCGGTGGTGGACTTGTCCTCCTCCTTCTCCCCGAGTTTCGTGACGGATTTGTCCACTGGGCGCTTTTTGGCGGTCTCCTCATACTCTTTGATTCCCAGCTCAATCCCCCCCCTGTTGCCTGCCGGCTCGTCGATGATGTTCTCGATCTTCGGCGTGTCTTTGGCGTATGAATCCGGGGAAGCCGGGACCATGAGTAACAAAAGAAACGGAATGACCCACGACCTCGCTCCAGCCTGAGACGCGAACGCTGTTCTATCCACGGAGTTGCCCTCCTAGGTTTGATTTTCATTTTTGCAAGAACCGCTGTTACAGCAAAACGGCAGGTTGTTGATTCTTCGCTTTTTTATGTTGTTGTCTTTCGACCTCTTGGCGGGCCGTTACCACGAAGACTCTTATATTATTTACGCCGCTATTCTAGGTCATCCGGGAGATTAGGCAATGAGATAAATCAATTGGGCTGAATCAATTGGGCTATATTGTTGCCGGGTTATTAACCCGGCAACAATATATATCGTATTCAGCCGTGGCGTGCCGGTTCGCAGCAAGGCGCCCCATCGCCGCTGTAGCCACCCTACAGCAAGATGGGGCAACGCAGTCT
>JALSTP010000183.1 GCA_026983675.1 Sedimenticola sp. | reverse complement strand
CCATCTCCAGCCGGGTGGCGATGAGGATGACGTTGGGTTGCGTGCAGCCGGACGGGTCGAGCCCCATGGGGCCAGTACCGCGGGTGACCATGAGGCGCAGGTAGCCGTTCTCCTCGGGGAAGGCGCCGATGATCTCGTTCACCGCCTCCGCCAGCCTTTCCCGGGTGTAGGGCAGGGTCAGCCGGATGGCTGCGCAGGAGTCGGCCAGGCGCTGCAGATGGGCCGCCAGGCGGAAGGGACGGCGATGGTAGAAGCGGATCCCCTCGAAGACCCCGTCCCCGTAAAGCAGCCCGTGGTCCGTCACCGGGATCACCGCCTCCTGCTCGGGCCGCAAGTGGCCGTTGATCCAGTACATAGTCGAGTCAGGCATGGAGTTCTCCCGCAAGAACGGTGACCGCCCGGCCCCCGAGGTGGACCCGGTCGCCCTGCAGGCTGACCTGGACGACACCACCCCGCCGTGAGGCCTGGAAGGCGGTCATAGACGGCTTGCCCAGCCGCGGCGCCCACCAGGGGCCCAGCGTGCAGTGAGCAGAGCCGGTGACCGGATCCTCGGGAATACCGGCCGCGGGGGCGAAGAAGCGGGAGACGAAGTCGTATGCCGGGTCGTCGGACCGCGCGGAGACGATGACGCCCCGGGTCTCCACCCGGCCCAGGGCGGGGAAGTCGGGGCGCAGGGCGTGCACTGCTGCCGCGTCCTCGACGACCACCAGATAGTCGAAGCGGCTGCGGCAGACCTCGCCCCCCTCGAGCCCCAGGGCGGCCAGCAGTCCCGGCGGCGCCGGGGCCGGCTCCGCTGGCGCGGCCGGAAAGTCCAGCTCGATCACCGCACCGCTGCGCGTGGCCCGCAGGAGCCCGCTGCGGGTGTGAAAGCGGGCCGCAACTCCGGGGGCCAGCAGGCCCCGTTCCCACAGCACGTGGGCCGCCGCCAGCGTGGCGTGGCCGCACAGGTCCACCTCGGTGGCCGGCGTGAACCAGCGCAGGCCGAAGCCGTCCTCTCGTTTGAGGAGAAAGGCGGTCTCGCTGAGATTCATCTCCGCTGCTACGGCCTGCATCCAGGCGGCATCCCGTTCGCGATCCAACAGGCAGACGGCGGCGGGATTGCCGGAAAAGGGACGGTCGGTGAAGGCATCGACCTGAAATTGGGGAAGCGAAGTGTCCATGTCCGTGTTTGTCATTTCGGTGTATTGCGGCAGATTAAGGTTCGCCGAAAAATAAGTACAGATTCAGATAAGATAAAATAGAGGCGGTACAGATTAGAAATGCATGAAACTGTATTGTTGTCTTGCACGACTACTGTACTCATCGAAGGGGAATTCCGGGCTATGGCAGACAAACTGTATGAGCAGGTGGCAAAACGGCTCGCCGGGCAGATCGATCAGGGACTCTATCGGCCGGGCGACCGCCTGCCGGGGGTGCGGCGGCTCGCCCGTCAGTTTGGGGTGAGCATCTCCACCGTCGTCCAGGCGCAACGCCTGCTGGAGGACGACGGACGCATCGAGGCGCGACCCCGATCCGGTTGGTACGTGCGTGCGCAGGCCTGGCCCCGGCCGGAGCCGCCCGCCATCTCCCGGCCCACGGTCAGACCGGTGCCGGTCACGGGCCAGGAGCTGGTGCTGCGCCTGGTGCAGGCCGCCAATGAGCCGGATTTCGTGCAACTGGGCGCGGCGGTGCCGGCTCCGGATTTTCTGCCCACCCGCGCTATCCAACGCGCCCTCGCTGCTGCGGCCCGCGCCGGCGGGGCGAGTCTGGCCACCTACCAGTTCCCGCCGGGGAGCCTGGCGCTTCGCCGCCAGATCGCCCGCCGCATGGCGGATGCTGGGTGCCAGGTGGCCCCCGATGAGATCGTTATCACCAGTGGCTGCCAGGAGGCGCTGATACTGTCCCTGCGGGCGGTGGCCAGGCCCGGTGACGTGATCGCCATCGAATCACCCAGCTTCTACGGCCTGCTGCAGGCCATCGACTCCCTGGGGCTGAAGGCCCTGGAGATCCCCACCGACCCGGCCACCGGCATCAGCCTGGAGGCCCTGGAACTGGCGCTGGAAAAGTGGCCGGTCAGGGCCTGCGTGCTGACCGCCAATTTCAGCAATCCCCTGGGCGGTATCATGCCGGTCGAGAAGAAACGGGCCCTGGTGACTCTCTTGGCCCGCCACGAGATCCCCCTCATCGAGGACGACATCTACGGCGATCTGGGCTTCGAGGGTGAACGCCCCCAGGCCCTGCGCGCCTTCGACGAGACGGGCGGGGTGATCTACTGTGCCGCCTTTTCCAAGACTCTCTCCCCCGGCCTGCGGGTGGGCTGGATGGTGCCCGGCCGCTGGCGGGAGCAGGTGGAGTACCTGAAATATGTCACCAGCCTGGCGGCGCCCACCCTGTCGCAACGGGCCGTGGCCGATTTTCTGCACCATGGTGGCTACGACCGCCACCTGCGGCAGGTGCGGGGCGCCTATGCCCGTCAGGTGGCCCTCATGACCCGCGCCGTGGGCAAGTACTTCCCGACGGGCACGCGCGTCACCCAGCCCCGGGGCGGGTTCGTGATCTGGGTAGAGCTGCCGGAACGGGTCGACGCCCTGAGGTTGTGTCTGCGGGCGCTGGAACGGCGGATCAGTCTTGCGCCGGGACCGGTCTTCTCCGCCTCGGGAAAATACCGGAACTGCATCCGCCTCAATTGCGCCCAGCTCTGGAACGATACCCTCGATCAGGCAGTTATGACCCTGGGGCGCATGGCAGAGGCAGGTTCCTGATGCGTGAGCGCCTGCGAAGTCTGCCATTACGGGCTATTAACCCGGCAACACTATATATCGCATTCAGGGCTTCAGGCAGACGCCGGAACAAGGCGCAATGCTTGGCTTTTGGGCACGCTGCCTCCGGCGCTTCTGGTAGTGAGATACTGTGTGATATCGCGGGAAGAGGCCTATCTGACGCGGCGTTTTGATCAGGCCTATCTGGATTACAAGACGCGTGTGCGGCGCTGGTTCTGATCGACTCGCGGGAGGCGCGCAGTGGTTCCGCGTATGGGGGTTGCCCGCGGCGACACTGGAGGCATGGCCTGGGCGCATATACCGCTCGAATTTACCCCTTTGATACACCGGCCTCCGGCAGGGGCAGCGACAGTAACAGCGCCGTCGCTACGAAGCCGGCCGACCACCAGAGACAGCCATCCAGACCCTGGTGCTGGTAGGCCCAGCCCGAGAGCACGGTGCCGGTCAGGCGACCTCCAGCGTTGGCCATGTAGTAGAAACCGACATTCATCGAAACCTTCTCGGCATCGGAGTAGGCCAGGATGAGGTAGGAGTGGACCGCCGAGTTGATGGCGAAGATGACGCCGAACACGATCAGGCCCGCGACCAGCACGGGGGCGGGGTCTATTCCCCGTTCCAGCGCCAGCGCGATCCCCGCTGGCGCCAGCATCAGCAGCAGGGCGGTCAGGCGCGCCGTGCCGCCGCCCGGTCCCTGTCCGTGATGGCGCTGGCGGATCAGTCTGGGCGCCGCGGCCTGGACGATGCCGTAGCCGATCACCCAGAGCGCCAGGAAGCCGCCCACCGCCATGAAGTCCCAGCCAAGCGCGTCGTAGAGAAACACCGGCAGGGCCACCACGAACCAGACGTCCCGTGAGCCGAACAGGAAGAAACGGGCGGCCGACAGCCAGTTGATGGCCGGCGTGTTGGAGAAGATCTGAGTGAACTTGGGCTTCGATTTCATCCTGCCCACACCCGAGGGCAGCAGCACGGCAGTGATTGCCAGCACCAGTGCGAGCGAACCGGCCAGGGTATAGAGTGCGCCCCGGAAGTCCAGCCACTGCAGCAGAGCGGCGCCGACGAAGAAGCCCGCTCCCTTGAGCGCATTCTTGGAGCCGGTGAGTACCGCCACCCACCGAAACAGTTTCGATGCCTGCCCTTCGCCCGCGAGGGCCTTGACGCTTGCCTTGGCCGACATTTTATTCAGATCCTTGGCGACCCCCGACAGCGCCTGTGCGGCCATCACATAGGGCACCGAGAGCCAGTCGTCGGGTACCGTGAGCATCAACAAGGCGGCCACCTGCATGGCCATGCCGATGTGCATGGTCAGGTTAAGGCCGATGCGTGCCCCCAGCCAACCCCCTACCAGGTTGGTGACGATGCCGAAGAACTCGTAGAACAGAAACAGCATCGCCACCTCGAAGGGCGAATAGCCGAGCTGGTGGAAATACAGCACCACCAGCATGCGGATGGCGCCATCGGTGAGGGTGAAGGCCCAGTAGCCGCCCGTGATAACCAGGTAGTTTCTCAAGGATTCATTCATGGGATGCGGCAATGCCAGTCGGCGGGCAACAGTGTGCCGGGGTGCATTCCGCCGGTATGTTGGCGATGTTCATCGCGGGATTCGCATAGGTCTGCTCGACGCCTTGAAGGATATGATCATTCATCCGGGTACGAACGGAATCTCCAGGATCAATGGATCCGATAGGCCGAGTGGCAGGTCACGCAGGCGGCCATGACCTTGGAGAGCGCGCCGAATGCCTTCGACAGCCCGCCGTCCACCGAAGCGTCGCGGGCGGTGATGGCGAAGCGGCTCGCGGCCCGGTGCATGTCGGTGCCGGCGGTTTGCATGCCCTTGGGCATGTAGGGCGCCATGTGCGCGGCGCCGTGGCGCTGCATGGCGCTCATGCCCAGGCGCTGTTCGGCGGTGTCGGCCGCTGCGTCATATTCGCCATCGGCAAGCTGCCGGGTGATGGTCTGCAGCGCCAGCAGGTGATCCCGCATGTTGTGCATCATGTGGTCACGCATCATTTCCGGCAACTGGACGAACTGGCGCGGGTCGGCGCCATGGGCAGGCGTCACGAGTATGAGCAGGGCGGCGGCAAGGGCCGGGGTAAGTTTCATTGCGAGGGTTCTCCAGATCTTTCCAGGCCGGAAGGTAGGATTTCAGTAACAGGGGGCGGCGAACGGAGCGGACTCAGCCACAACATCCACCACCGTCGCCACCGCCGCTGCTGCTGCAACAGTCGTTAACGGATGCCTCGGTCAGCCAGGCATCAATGGCCTCCCGGGTGGGGATGCCGCCCGCGTGCACGAGCGTGCCGTCGACCACCACACCCGGTGTGGACATGACGCCATAACTCATGATCTGGGGCAGATCCTCGATCTTTTCCAGCTCGATCTCGATACCCTTCGCCTTTGCGGCCTCTTCGATCAGTCGCAGAGTAGTCTTGCAGTTGGCACAGCCGGTGCCCAGTACCTTGATGTTTTTCAACTTCGTTCTCCCGTTCGGGTGTTCGTTCTCAGCAGCAGCGTTGTCCACTCGGCGTGGAGGAACAGCAGCTGCCTTGGGTTTCTGTTTTCAGTTCCGGCATCGCGGTTTTTTCAGATCGCGGTGCCGAATGGGGTAAGGCAATGCCGGCCTTATCATCGAAGGTGGCATCCAGTTTTTGCGACGCCTCGTCGCGGATGTGGCGGGCGATCTCGATCACAGTGGCGATCTGCTCATCGGGGATGCCCATGGCGCGCAGCTTGTCCAACTGGCACAGACCCATGTCGGGATGCCGGGAGGCGATGCCTGAGGCCAGTGACACCAGGGCAATGATGGATGAATGCAGTTCCGGGGCAGACATGGGGTCCTCCTCTTACAGGATGGCGTTGAACAGATAGCCGACCAGCAGGATGCCGGTGCCCACCACCCCCACGAAGGTGGCGATCAGGGGAAGCTTGAGCACTTTACGCAGGATCAGCATCTCGGGCAGTGACAAAGCGATCACGCTCATCATGAAGGCCAGGGTGGTGCCCAGGGCCGCCCCCTTGCCGATCAGTGCTTCTACGATGGGAATGATTCCGGCGGCGTTGGTGTACATGGGGATGCCGAGCGCCACCGCGCCCGGCACTGACCACCAGACGTCCTTGCCCATGATCGACGCCATGAAATCCTGTGGCACGTAGCCGTGGATGACGGCGCCCACGCCAATGCCGGCGATGACATAGGGCCAGACCTTGCCGACGATCTCCTTCACATGCTTCAGGCCGGCGCGCAGGCGTCTGTCCCAGTTCATCACCTCGCCGGTGACCGGGGTGGCGTTGCCGGCATGGATCTCGCGTACCCAGTCTTGCAGGTGGCGCTCCATACCGAGTTTGCCGATCACCAATCCGGCGGCGATGGCCACGCTCAGGCCGGTGACCAGATACAGGGCCGCGATCTTCCAGCCAAACAGGCCGAGCAGAAGGGCCAGAGCGATCTCGTTTACCATGGGCGCCGAGATGAGGAAGGAAAAGGTCACCCCCAGCGGTACCCCGGCGGAGAGGAAACCAATGAACAGCGGCACTGCCGAGCAGGAGCAGAAGGGCGTGACGATCCCCAGCAGCGCGGCCAGCGTATTGCCCAGTCCCAGGCGCCTGCCGGCCAGCAGGGCGCGGGTGCGCTCCGGCGAGAAAAAGGTCTGGATCACGCCGATCAGATAGACCACCCCGGCCAGCAGCAGGAATACCTTGGGCGTGTCATAGGCGAAGAAATGCACTGCCTCGCCGATATGGGTGTCGCGGCTCAGGCCCAGCAGACCGATCACCCAGTTGGCAAAGTCTTCCAGGCGCCAGTAGGCCAGGAACCAGGCCAGCCCGGCCAGAGGCAGACCGATCCACCAGGCCGCCGTGCTGGATGGACCCCGTTGCAGGGTCTCCGTGGAAATGCTCATCCCGGGTCTTCCTCCCATGGGTTCGATGGACAGCGTGTGTCCGCCGCGATCAGAGTTCGTAGTCCCCGGCATAGGGTTTTTCTCCCTCTACCGTGGGCAAGGTCAGGCGGTTGCCCCAATGGGACCAGCCGCCGTTGTACAGGCGCACATCCTTCGCCCCCAGATACTTGAGCTGCATCCAGGCCAGACTCATGCGGAAGCCGTCGTGGCAGTAGACGTATAGCGTCTTTTCCAGGTCCACTGGCTTGTACAGTTCCCGCAGTTCCGCGTCGGATCGCCAGTGCTGGGCGCTGGTGCCGTCGAGGCTGACCACGTTGATGGCGCCGGGGATGTGGCCGCCGCGGATGGCGTGTTTGACCACCTTGCCGGTGTACATGTCGTGGGGCCGGGCATCCAACAGCACGATGTCGGGATCGCGGCGCGAGACCACGTCGTCATAGACATCGGTCCACTCCACGTACATGGACGGGTCCGCCGGCTTGAGCGTGACGTGGCCGGGTTTGCGTTCGACCGGGGCCTTGCTCATCGCCTCGAAGGCGGACCACTCCACCGCGCCGCCCTCCAGCACCTTCACCCGGTCCATATCGAAACCGTACAGCGCGAGCAGATAGTATAGGCGTGACAACAGGGCCGTGTTGGCATCGTCATACAATACGACGGTGGAGTCGTCATCGATGCCCCAGCGGCGTAGGGTGGCCTGGAAGGCTTCGCGTGACGGAAAGCGCATCAGCGGATCGGCAAAGTTGTCGCCCAGGTCCTTGAATCGCTGCACCTGAACCGCGCCCGGGATATGGCCGACGGTGTAATACCGGTGGGGGTAATAGCGCACCTCCAGCACCACCACGCCGGAGTCGTCGATATGTTCCGCCAGCCAGTCACTGTCCACGAAATAGCCGGGCGCCGCCCACACCGAAAGTGGCGCGAGCACGAACAACAACAGCACCGCCACGGCCGGCCGGAGTCCAGAGGATATTCTCATAAAGTCTCCTTGGCAGTTTGGTAGGTCATATCTCGTTGACCCGGTCGTACGGGGGAGGATGGCTGGCATCGGACAGCATCTTGAGAGGGTCATGGAATCCATATTGGTAAATCTATATATCTGGAATTGTGTATATACTAGCGGGCACAGTGGCCGCGTGCAACTATCACGACGCCAATCTGCTGGCGAGGCGCCGTGGCGTGCCGGTTCGCAGCAAGGCGGCCCATCGCCGCTGTAGCCACCCTACAGCAAGATGGGGCAACGCAGCCTGCGGGCCGGCACGCCGCGGCCTGTCTTTGTATATCATAGGGTGAGGGGCTTCAGGCAGGC
>JALSTP010000182.1 GCA_026983675.1 Sedimenticola sp. | reverse complement strand
AGTCGGCACACCGGCGAAGGCCATGTCTGCCTGCCGCTGGATCGGGCGAGCGATGGCGCGGGAAGAGCGGGAGAGGGCATGGTACTGCCACAGCCAGGTCCCTGGATCGATGTCTTGCGCCGCAGCGCGGTGGTGGGTGGACCGGGCGAGTTCCGGCCGCTTATTCTCGACGGCGCGCGTCTCTACCTGCATCGATACTGGCGGCACGAGTATCGCCTGGCGGCGGCCTTGGAGGCCCGCGCTGCTCCCTTCGAGCTCCCTGATGAGCAAGCGCTGAAACAGGCGTTGGCGCGGTTGTTTCCCAAGGCGCCCGAGACACCGGACTGGCAGAAGGTGGCCGCCGCGACGGCGGCGCTGCGGCAGCTGTGCGTCATCTCGGGTGGTCCCGGCACGGGCAAGACGAGCACGGTGGTGCGGATATTGGCATTGCTGGTGGAGGTGGAGCGCGCGGAACAGCGAATCGCCCTTGCGGCCCCCACCGGCAAGGCCGCGGCGCGGCTGCAGGAGAGCATCGCTTCAGCGAAGGAGGGTTTGCCCGTGGAGGCGCATGTGCGCGCCGCCATTCCGGAGCAGGCGGTGACCCTGCACCGGCTGTTGGGGGGGCGCGGCAGAGGCGATTTCGTCTACGGCGCTGAAAATCCGCTGCCCTTGGATGTGCTGGTGGTCGATGAGGCCTCCATGGTGGATATCGCCATGATGGACCGGCTGTTACTTGCATTGCCCTCTTTCGCGCGGCTGATTCTGCTGGGTGACAAGGATCAGCTCGCTTCGGTGGAGGCCGGTGCGGTGCTAGGGGATATTTGCGCGGCGGCAACGGGGTTCTCAGCCGCTTTTGCCGGACAGGTGGCCGAAGTGACGGGCGAACCGGTGAGCGGTGAGGGGGCGGAGAGCGGGTTGGCCGACAACATCGTCCTGTTGAGGCACAGTTATCGCTTTGCGGGTGACTCCGGCATCGGCCGATTGGCCGATGCGGTGCGCACCGGCGATGTGGCAAAGGCGTGGGACAACCTGACGGCCGGGGCATCGTCCGGGGTTGCGTGGACGCCCGCGCCAGAGGCCGCGGTGTTGGCGGAGGGGTATGCCGCCTACCTGGATCTGCTGAAACAGGGCGCGCCGTTCGATGACGTCTTCGACGCCTACGGTCGCTATCGGGTGCTGTGCGCGGTTCGCAACGGCCCGCGGGGCGTAGAGGAGGTGAACCGGATGTTGGAGCGGCGTCTGGCGCACCGTGCCGGATTCGATCCATACGACCCCTGGTACCCCGGCCGGCCGGTGATGGTGGTGCGCAACGACCACGCATTGCGGCTCTACAATGGGGATATCGGCATCGTCATGGGCGGGGCCGGCGGTTCGCCGCAGGTCTGTTTTCCTGCCGGTGACGGGGGGGGCTGCCGCGTGATTCCGGCGGCCCGGCTGCCGTCCCATGAGACGGCGTTTGCCATGACCGTTCACAAATCGCAGGGATCGGAGTTCGACGATGTGCACCTGCTGCTGCCGGAACAGGACTCGCCGCTGCTGACGCGGGAATTGATCTACACGGCGATCACCCGGGCCCGCCGCAGTTTTTCCCTGAGCGGTCCCGAGGCGTTGTGCCGCACCGCCGTGGCGCGGCGTCTGGAGCGATGGTCCGGCCTTGCGCGCCGGCTGTGGGGGAACGGCGCAGAGTGAAATTTATTGCCGCCATAAAAATAAACATGGACCGGTAAAGCTAATGTTGTGATAGGGTATGAAAATTCGGTCGATATCTTGACGCTTTATCCTTAAAAGTTAATTAAAAACAGTAGGTAAGGATATAAATTTAAAGTAATTTATTAGATTTGGCCGGATGAGGGAGCGCTGATTTTCAGGGGGGATTGCCGTCGTCCGGACGAATCCACGCCGCCTTCGCGGGGCCGGCCGCTCTATCCGCATTTGGCGTTCGTTGCGGCTTGCCGCCTGTTGGTGGAGGCGCGAACGGGTACAATCGAAGTTCTTGAGATACAGTCACACGTTAGAGTAAGGAGTCCAGACAAAATGATCAGACCTGTCGGTTCCGATGAGTTGAAGCCTTTGTTCGTTTATGACACAGAAGAGCATCACGCCCTCGAGAGAGAGGCGGAGAGCCTGCCTTCCGTGATCATCAGTTCCCAGGCCGCCGGCAACGCGGTGATGTTGGGAGGCGGTTACTTCAGCCCGCTGCCGGGATTCATGAACGTCGCCGACGCCATGGGCGCGGCGGAAAACATGATGACGACCGGTGGCATGTTCTTCCCCGTGCCGGTGCTTTGCCTGTTGAAGGATGTGGGCGCCATTAGGGATGCCAAGCGCATCGCCCTGCGCGATCCCAACATGGAGGGCAACCCGGTTCTCGCGGTGATGGATGTGGAGGCCATCGAGGAGGTGACGGACGACCAGATGCGGGTGATGACGGAGAAGGTCTACCGTACCACCGATCCGGAACATCCCGGCGTTGCCGCCTTCAATGACCAAGGCCGCTATGCGGTGTCCGGGCCGATTCAGGTGCTGCATTTCAGTTATTTCCAGGATGATTTCCCCGATACCTTCCGCACTGCGGTGGAGATTCGCAACGAGATCAAGGAGCGCGGTTGGCAGAAAGTCGTCGCCTTTCAGACCCGCAACCCCATGCACCGCGCCCACGAAGAGCTGTGCCGCATGGCGATGGGGGCGGTCAATGCCGATGGCCTGGTGATCCACATGCTGCTCGGCAAGCTCAAGCCGGGCGATATTCCCGCGCCGGTGCGCGATGCGGCGATCCGCAAGATGGCGGAACTCTATTTTCCACCCAATAGCGTGATGATCACCGGTTACGGCTTCGACATGCTCTATGCCGGCCCGCGTGAGGCGGTGCTGCACGCTTACTTCCGCCAGAACATGGGCGCGACTCACTTCATCATCGGCCGCGACCATGCCGGTGTGGGCGACTACTACGGCGCCTTCGACGCCCAGACCATCTTCCAGGAAGAGGTGCCGGCCGGTGCGCTGGAGATCGAGATCTTCAATGCCGATCACACCGCCTACTCGAAGAAGCTCAACAAGGTGGTGATGATGCGCGATGCCCCGGATCACTCGAAGGAGGATTTCGTCCTGCTCTCCGGCACCAAGGTGCGCGAGATGCTGGGACAGGGTATCGCGCCTCCTCCCGAATTCTCCCGGCCGGAGGTGGCGGAGATCTTGATGGATTACTACAAATCCCTCAATAAGTAGTGGATATCGGCCCCTTCTGAGCGCTCCGTGGCGCCCTCCTGGAGAGGGTGCCGCGCGAAGGGGTTGGCGGTACGCAATCAAAAAAGCTGCGGCCCGGTACGGGATCGCAGCTTTTTTTGTCGGGGGTCCGTTCGGTTTAACCGATCGCAGTGAAATTCACTGGCCCGGATTATTCATGAATCGCCGCGATGATTGCACAGAGCATTGTCTGCACAGGGGATTTTCCGACCGAGTGGAATACGGACTGTATTGCCGAGGAAGGAAAATTCCCTGTGTGGACAAGGATCAAGCAAGGGCGCGAGCGACTTCATGAATAATCCGGGCTAGGAGCCTGTCGGTGTCACGAAGCCGGCTATATATGTTCGTGTTCAGGGCCTCAGCTCGGCCCGCCTCGTGTCAGGCGCTGGCGGCTGCCCGCACTGGCATGAGTCCTTCGTCATCGGCCGAGGGCTTGCTATTACGTGCGCGCAGCAGGGTCCAATAGTTGAGGAGATTGACCTGGTTGCTGTCGATGATGTCGAGGCCGGTGTCTTTCACGAAGTCGTCGAGGGAAAAGTCGGGACGGAAGCCGATCAACTTGGACAGGGGGGCAATCAGGTTCTCGAGCCGGGAAATGATGGGGTGCCTGCTCTGGAAGTGGTTGACGATAAACAGTTCCCCGTCGGGACGGCAGACGCGGTGCATCTCGTCCACCAAGCGGGTGGGGTTGGGCACCACCGAGGCGACATACATGGCCACCACCTTGTCGAACCGATCGTCCTCGAACTCCATCGCCTCGGCATCCATGACCTTCAGTTCCACATTGTGCAGCCCCATTTCCTCTTTCCGTCGTTCTGCAACGGCGAGCATGTCAGGCGAAATGTCGATGCCGGTTACCTGCACGTCGGAAGGGTAGAGTGAAAGCGAAATGCCAGTGCCCACACCCACTTCGAGCACGTGGTCCCCAGGTTGCAGCGCCATCCCGTCGATGATCTCCTGCCGGCCTGGCTGGAATACCGCTCCAAACAGAAAATCATACCCTCGTGCATATCGGCGATACGCCTTTTGAACCGCGTCGATGTCCAATGTTTTTCTCCCATTCATGCCGCGCCCGCCATCCACCATTGCCTCGCCGCTGGTGACGAGGGGCAATGCCAGGGATCAGGCGAACCTTGTTTTGCCGGCATCGGTGGTTATCCCCTCGAAGCGCCTTCGAGGCCGCTGCCGGGCATCTGCTTGATGTAGATATCGTGCTTATTGTAAGGGATCTCGATGCCTTTTTCGATGAATGATTTGTAGATCGTTGTATAGAGGGCGTCGAGGGCCCGCCCGCGAAGCTCAGGGTCGTCGACCCAGCACAGCAGCTCCAGCAGTAGGGCCGAGTCGCCAAAGGCGCGAAACCGCACGCGGGGTTCGGGTTGTTTGCAGATCCCCGGATCCCGGTCCGCGATCGCCATCAGCGTGGCCCGGACATCGTCTATGTCACTGCCATAGGCGACACCCACCTTGACCCGGATTCGGTATTTCTTGTGGGGTCCGCCCGATTCATTGACGATGCGGCTGTTGCCCATGATAGCGTTGGGGATGGTGACCTCGACATCGTCCCGGGTCAACAGCCGGGTACTGCGGATGCCGATCTGCGTGACCATGCCGCGCTCGCCGGAATCCAGCACCACATAGTCACCCAGCTTATAGGGGGTATCCGCCAGAATGAATACGCCGGAGAACAGGTTGGCCAGGGTATCCTTGGCGGCGAACCCCACGGCGATGCCGATGATGCCAGCCGAGGCCAGCCATGCGGTCATGTCGATGTGCCAGGCCGAGAAAATCAGGTAGACGGCCACGCCAACGATAAGCAGCATGGCGAGGTTGTGGAACAGGGGCAGGGTTTCGACGCGGATGAAACGATAGAGGTCGTTGCGGGCGCTGAGATTCTGGAGGATCAGCCGGGTGGCCTTGAGCAGAAACGAGGCCCAGACCAGGATGCCGATGGAGACCACGGTGGAGACGGTGTAGCTGGCCGCCTTGTCCGGCAGATTCAGAACCCGGGTGGCCCCCACCAACGCCACAAAAATTACCGTGAGAAACAAAGGCCTGTGCAAGGCGTCGATGATTTTGTCGTCAAGATTCGATTGGGTCAGCCGAGTGGCGCGCATGAGCACCCGCGTGGTGAAGAGGTCGACCACCTTCGCCAGGACAAATCCGAGAAGGACAATGGCGCCCGCGAGGAGATAGGGGTTGCCGCTGAAGACGTCGCGCAGCGGTTGGAGGTTGTTCAACCAATCGGTCATGGTGGCGGGGGTCACCCTGTTCAGCGCAATCGAGCGCGCAGCATAGCGGCAACCTGTTCGACAACGCAAATGCCCACGCGTAACATTCATCCCACAATATACAAGCCATAGAGCAAGAATAAAGGAGGAGATTCGATGAAGATCGAGACGCTGGCCATCCACGCCGGTTATGAGCCGGACCCGACCACCAAGGCGGTTGCCGTACCCATCTACCAAACCACCTCATACGCCTTCGACAATACCCAGCACGGGGCGGATCTGTTCGACCTCAAGGTGGAAGGCAACATCTATACGCGCATCATGAACCCGACGACGGCGGTGCTGGAACAGCGGCTGGCGGCGATGGAAGGCGGTGTGGGGGCGCTGGCGCTGGCCTCCGGGATGGCGTCGATCACCAACGCGATCTTCACCATCAGCGAATCCGGCGACAATATCGTCACCACCTCCACCCTCTATGGTGGCACCTACAACCTGTTTGCCCATACCCTGCCGCAACTGGGCATCGATGTGCGCTTCGCGCCAGCCAATGACGTGGACGCCATGGCGGCCCTGATCGATGACCGCACCAAGGCGGTATTCTGCGAGACCATCGGCAACCCTGCGGGCAATGTGGCAGACTTGGCGGCCATCGCCGACATGGCGCACGCCCATGGCGTCCCGGTGATCGCCGACAATACGGTGCCGACGCCCTATCTCTGCCGGCCCTTCGAACACGGTTGCGACATCGTGGTCCACGCCCTCACCAAGTACCTGGGCGGGCACGGGACCACCATCGGCGGCATCCTGGTGGACTCCGGCAGGTTCCCCTGGGCGGAACACAAGGAACGCTTTCGGCGTCTCAATGAGCCCGATGTTTCCTATCATGGCGTCGTCTACACCGAAGCGCTGGGGGAGGCGGCCTATATCGGCCGGGCAAGGGTGGTGCCATTGCGCAATATGGGCGCCGCGATCTCGCCTTTCAACAGCTTCCTCGTCCTGCAAGGGGTCGAGACCCTGCCGGTGCGCATGGATCGCCACTGTGAGAATGCAATGGCGGTGGCAAAATACCTGGAGGCGCATCCCCAGGTGGAGTGGGTGCGCTACGCCGGCCTCGAAAGCAGCCCCGACCGGCCGCTGGTGGACAAGTACATGGGTGGCCGCGCCTCCAGCATCCTCTCCTTCGGCATCAAGGGAGGCAAGACAGCGGGCGCGCGTTTCATCGACGCTCTGCAACTCGCCGTGCGGCTGGTGAATATCGGTGACGCCAAGACCCTGGCCTGCCACCCGGCCACCACCACCCACCGCCAGCTCGGCCCCGAGGAACTGGAGAAGGCGGGCGTGTCCGAGGACCTGGTGCGCCTCTCCATCGGTATCGAGCACATCGACGATATCCTGGCGGATATCGAACAGGCGTTGGCGGCGGCGAAGTAAACGCTTTTTCATGGCGTGCGGGGCGATGTCCCCCGCGCCGTGGAAGGAACCGGCGCTGTTCCGTTCAGCGGCGATTCAGTCTCTCCCTTCTATTGTCAGGTCAGACGGCAGGACATCCCTGCCGTGAAAGAGCATCCAGACAGAGGAGACGCGAGATGAACAGAACGATGCCCCCCTTGATGCTGGCCGCTGCCGGCCTGCTCCTATCCACCGCAACCCCCGCCGCACCGGTGGAGCGCTATTACGACTCGGCCAGGGTGGTGAAGGTGACCCCCCTGTACAAACGGGTGGAAATCAGCCGTCCCAAGGAATATTGCTGGAAAGAGCGTGTCGAATATCGTGAGCCCGAACGCGATTCCCCGGTCGGCGCCATCACCGGCGCCATTATCGGCGGGGTGGTGGGCAACCAGTTTGGGCGGGGACGGGGCCGTGATCTGATGACCGCCGCGGGGGCGGTGCTGGGTGGCGCCATCGGCCATGACGCAAGCCGCCATCGCTATTACCGGCACGAGCGTCGACTCGCGCGCCATTGCGAGACGCAGGACGAAGTGGCCTACGAAGAACGCCTTACAGGTTATAGAGTAAAATACCGTTATAAAGGACATGTCTTCGTAACACGCATGAAGCATCGGCCGGGCAGGCGTCTGCGCATCGAGGTGGCGCTGCGCCCCGTGGCGCAGGTCAGGGACCGCTGGCGCCGCCATGAACGCCCACTGGAGCAATGGGACGATTGACCGATGCCAAGCGGGGAAACCTTTGTATGAAGAAACGCCTTTCGTCTCTGATACTGATCGTCTCCTGTCTGGTCGGGCTGGCAGGTGTGGCAACGCCTGTCATGGCTGACCGGGAGGGGCGTGGCTATCGTCATGGCGATGAGGGGTATGGATCGGCGAGGGCCCGCGGTTACGACCGTCCCCGCCGCCGTGGGCGGGGACTGGACGCCACCATCGAGCGCCTGCGCGAAGAGACGGGCGCCCGCATCCTCTCCAAGGAACGTTACGAGGATGATGGCCGCAACGGCTATCGCATCCGTATCCTCACCCCTGAGGGGCGGGTTCGGCGGCTTTACATCGACGGCGAGAGCGGTCGCCTGTTGCGGCGTCGGCGGTAGCCGGAACGATGCGGGTCCTGGTGGTGGAGGATGAAACGGCGCTGCGCGACCAACTGCGTGAGCGGCTTACACGCGAAGGCTTTGCTGTCGATGCCGCGCCGGATGGCGAGGAAGGCCTGTTTCTTGGCCGGGAATACCCCGTCGACGTGGGCATCGTCGATCTGGGGCTGCCCGGACTCTCCGGTATCGACCTGATCAAACAACTGCGCGAGGCGGGGCGTGATTTCCCGATCCTGATCCTCACCGCGCGCGGCAACTGGCAGGACAAGGTGGAGGGCCTGGAGGCGGGCGCCGACGACTATCTGGTCAAGCCCTTCCACGTGGAGGAGTTGCTGGCGCGACTCAACGCCCTGTTGCGGCGCGCCGCCGGCTGGTCGCAGCCGGTGCTGACCTTCGGGCCCCTGGTGCTGGACACCCGCACCCAGTCGGTGCGGCGGGACGGGGAGGTGGTGGACCTCACGGCTTACGAATACCGGGTGCTGGAATACCTGATGTTGCATCCTGGTGAGGTCATCTCCAAGACCGAACTGACCGAACACATCTATTACCAGGACTTCGATCGTGACAGCAACGTGCTGGAGGTGTTTATCGGCCGGCTGCGGCGCAAGCTCGACCCCGGAGGCGCGCTGAAACCCATTGAGACCCTGCGGGGGCGCGGTTACCGGTTCACCCTCTCCGCGGGGCAATGAGACGCTCCATCCATTTTCGGCTGCTGATGGCGGCGACCCTGGTGCTGGTCGCCTTTCTGGGACTGGCGGGCATTGCGGTGGAACGCGCCTATCACAGCAGCAGCCGCCAGGCGCTGCGCGAAGGGCTGCTGGCCTCTGTCTACTCACTGCTTGCCGCCGCCCAGGAGGATGAGAGGGGGGGCATGCGACTGCCCGAGGTATTGCCCGATCCCCGCTTCAATCGACCCGACTCGGGGCGTGTGGCGACGGTAACGGCGTTGAACGGTGACTATCGCTGGCGGTCGGCATCGGCGCTGGGGCGGCGGTTGGCGTGGCCGTCGGCGTCACTTGAACCCGGTCGGCCAGTCTACGGCAGGCTGAAAGACGCCGAGGGTCACCGCTATGCCCTCATCCAGTTCGCCATCGTCTGGGAACTCGACGGTGGAGAACGGCGCTATCTCATCTCCGTCGCCGAAGACATGGCCGGATTCGATGCAGAGCAGTCGGCCTTCCGCCGCACCCTCTGGCTCTGGCTGGCCGGGGTGGCGTTGGTGCTGTTGCTGGCGCAGGGGGTGGTGCTGCGCTGGGGGTTGCGGCCGTTGCGGCAGGTGGCCAACGCATTGCGCGAGGTCGAGGCAGGCCGTGCCGAACGGCTCGACGGCGACTATCCCGTTGAACTCCGGGGCCTCACCGACAACATCAACTCCTTTATCGATCAATCGACCCGACGCCAGACCCGCTACCGCCACAGCCTCGACGATCTGGCCCACAGCCTGAAGACACCCATGGCGGTACTCCAGGGGGCGTTGGAGCGTCAGGATACAGGTTGTGAAGAATTGCGTCGCACCGCCGCCGAACAACTCGCCCGCATGCAGGCCATCGTCGGCCGCCAGTTGCAGCGCGCCGCGGCCTCCGGCGGACGGGTGCTGGCGAAACCTGTCGCGGTGCGTCCGGTGGTCGAACGCTTGATCGCCTCACTGCGGAAGGTGTACCACCAGCGCCGGCTGGAGGTGGCCCTGGAGGTGCCGGAAACCGGCGCGTTCCGTGGTGATCAGACCGACCTGATGGAGATCCTCGGCAATCTTCTCGACAACGCCTTCAAGCATGCCCGCCGGCAGGTCAGGATCAGGGCATATACGAAGGATGGGGGGCTCGAGGTGACTGTCGAAGACGACGGTCCGGGTATCCCTGCGGAAATGCGCGAGGCGGTGTTGCAGCGGGGGACGCGGGGTGACGAGAGCGTTGCGGGGCAGGGCATTGGCCTCGCCACGGTGCGGGAGATCGTGTCTGCCTACAATGCCCGCCTGGTGCTGACCGACAGTCCCCTGGGGGGAACGCGAATTGTGATTCATTGGCCCCCCGCGCGCACTCACTGATCCGCGCTCCGCTCTCCATGCCGGGGGAAGGCGGTCCGCCGGTTTTTGCCGGCGCCGGAGGTTCGACGGTCTGTACCGTTTTGCTCGTGTTTGCCCCTTTCGCGTTTGCCGGTGTCCGCTGTTCCAGCAATTCCCTCCCTGCCATCCACTGGGAACGGTCTTCCTCAAGCTTTTATTTCCTGCGCCGATATCTCTTGACGAGTGATTGAACCAGCCAAACGGCATTGTTCATAACATATTGAGTTTAATTGATTTTAAGGATGATCTTGCGGTGGCTCATGGACCGGTCGGAGCAACAACTGGAGGAACTCCCTGACGGGAACAGACATGTTTTCAGTTTTCAAACGTCATGCGCCCCACCACGTGCGTGCAGGGTTCGGGTTGCAGCCCGAGGGTATTGCCGTGGCAGTGGTGGAAACTCGACCGGGTGCCACACCGGGGGTGCGGCATGTGGATTTTTTTTCTTGTGCCAACCCGGACAGCCATGCGGCGGTTCTGGACGGTATCGTCAAGGATTTGAAGCTGCGCGATGTCAGCGGTGTCTGCGCCTTGGAACCGGGGGAATACAACCTCCTGCAGGTGGAGGCCCCCGAGGTCAACGACGACGAGTTGTGCAAGGCGGTGCGCTGGCGGATCAAGGACCTGCTCGATTTTCATATCGACGACGCCGTCATCGATGTGTTCGATCTGCCCGAGCCGAAGCGCCCCGGCGCCAAGCGGATGCTGTCGGTGGTGGCCTCGCGCAGTTCCGATGTGCGCAGGCGCGTGGAGTTGATGGAGGGGGCGGGCATCCGGCTGGACTCGATCGATATCACCGAGCTTGCGGTCCGCAATGTGGCGGTGATGGAGGAAGCGGGAGCCGGTGCGCAGTTGCTCCTCTACCTGGCGCCCCGCTATGGACTGATCGAGATCACGCTGGACGGGTTGCTCTATCTCAGCCGCCAGATCGAGATCGATGCGCGGGATCTGACGGGGGATCAGGGCCAGCCTGAACGGGTGGCTGTCGAAACCCTCGATTTCAGCGACGGGCTGGATGCCGTTCAGCCTCCCGCTTTTTCCCGCGACGATGTTATGGACTCCCTCGTTCTGGAGCTTCAACGTTCCATGGACTACTACGAGACCCAGTTTGGCGCGGGTCCCGTCAGCCGGGTAAAGGTGGTCCCCATTGAACCCAATATCACCGACCGTTTCATCCGCTATGCAAGCGAGAATCTCGCCATTGCGGTGGAAGAGGTCGAGCTGGAGCGGTGCCTCGATGGACTGGAGGATGTCTCCGATGAGGTCATCGAACGTTGTCTGCCTGCATTGGGCGCGGCATTGAGGGAGGCGTCATGAGCCAGGTCGTGCAACAGATCAATCTCTATCAGCCCATTTTCCGCAAGCGCGAAGAGCCGTTCACGGCCCTGACGATGTACCGGATCGTCGCCATGCTGGTGATCACCATGGGTGTGATTACGGCCGGAATGTTGTGGCAGAACCAGAAACTGAAGCGGTTGCACGATGACCTCGATACCCAGAAAGAGGTCATTGCCCAGCGTCTCGTCGAGATCAAGCAGCGCATACCCAACAGGCAGCCCAACCCGTTGCTGGAGAAACGGCTGCAGGTGTTGATGCGGCATCGGGACGCCCAGCGCCTTGTCAACACCCTGCTGGAACAGCAACTGGGAAAAACACGGCAGCCCATGTCGGCGTTTTTCGAGGGGCTGGCCAGACATCCGGTAAAGGGTTTGTGGTTCAACACCATTCGGGTCGGCAAGGGGGGAGACTATCTCGCCCTGCAGGGCCGGGTGCTGGAGCCGGAACTGGTGCCACGCCTGTTGAGCAGTCTGGGCAGGGAAGAGGTGTTCAAGGGCCGGGCGTTTCAGATCCTGAAGCTGAATCGTCAGAAAAAGGATCAGCAGATCGATTTCCAACTGATGACGGGAAAAGCGGGAAAAGACAAAGACGATGGGTCGAGTTAAGACATATCTGAACGACGCCGCACGCCGCTTCGACGCCCTCACGCTGCGCGAGAGGGTACTCGTCATTCTGGCGGTCCTGGTGATGGTCTATATCCTCTGGGACAACCTGATATGGCAGACGATCCGGCAAAGCGAGGAGCGCATGACCGGCGAGACCGTCGAAGTGCAGGAAGAGATGCAGCGGCTGGCGCAGGAGATCCAGGGGCTGGGACGGCGCTACGGCATCGATCCGGATGCGGATACCCGCCAACAACTGGCGGATCTGGAAAAGGAGATCGACGGGCTGAAGGGGCGCGCGCGCCGAGCCGCCGAAGTGCTCATCGAACCGGAGCGGATGGCAGGGCTGCTGGAGAAGGTGCTGATGCAGCAGAAGGGGCTGAAGTTACTGAGCCTGGAGACGTTGGAGAGCAAGCCGCTGTCGCCCCCCCCCGGGGAAAAAGACGGAACCCCGTCTGCGGCCGTGCAGGCGGGGCCGAAAACGGATACGGAAACGAAAACCGAAGCTCCCCTTTTGTATGCGCATCGTTTCGCCGTGGAGTTCGAAGGCGATTATCTGAATACGCTGGCCTATCTGAAGGCGCTCGAGGCGTTGCCCTGGCGCCTCCTGTGGGACGGCATCGACTACGAAGTGACGAAGTATCCGAAGGCGCGGGTGCGTATCGAGCTGCACACCATTGGATTATCGGAGGGCTGGATCGGTGTCTGACAGGTTTCTGTTTTTACTTCTGATCGGCATCGCCGGACCCCTGCTGGCGGCCGATCTGCATGATCCCACCCGGCCGCCCGCTGCGCTCAGGGAAGCGCAACCGGCGACCAGGGGGGCGCAGCCCGCGAAAAAGGCCTCACGGCCGATGCAGGTGAGTCAGATCCAGCTTTCGCCCCGGGGCCATACGGCGGTCATCAATGGCAAACGGCTGGGGGTGGGTGGACGTATTGGTAACGCCCGTGTGGTCCGGATAGAGCCGGGACGCGTGCTGATGCGGCGTGGCGGAAGGCGGATCGAACTCCCGTTGGTGAAGGATGACGTGAAGCAACGCATCGTATTCAACAAGGCGAACAGACAATGACAGGAAGACTGAGATTCTTGACGGCGGTTGTGGCCGCTTCGGTCTTGGGCGGTTGCGGCAGCGTGCCCCCCAAGGAAGGTACGACCCTCGATCATATCCGCACAACGCTGGACGATGGAGCGCAAGAGCACAAGGCCGCGCCCCCTGCGCCGCCCGCCGAGGTCAGTGAGGCGTTGTTGCCCCCACTGCACCTTGCCACCGGCGCCGCACCTGCGCAACGCCGCTTCGATATCAGCGTAAAGGACATGGACGCCAGGGACTTTTTCATGGGGCTGGTGGAGGGAACCTCCGAGAACATGGTGGTCCACCCGGACGTACAGGGAAAGATCTCCCTGAGTCTGAAGAATGTCACCCTCCAGGAGGTGATGGAGACGTTGCGCGATGTCTACGGCTATGAATTCGAGCACACGGCCAGTGGCTATCAGGTGCTTCCCGTGCGTCTTCAGTCGCGTATCTTTCAGGTCAACTATCTTAATATGAAACGCAAGGGGCTCTCCCATACCCGGGTGAGTTCCGGTCAGGTCAGCGATGCCCAGGGAGGCGGCGACAGTGGCGGTGAAGGCGGCGACAGCAGCGGCAGCGGCGCGGCCTCCACCTCCGGCAGTGATATCTCCACTGAGTCGGAATCGGATTTCTGGAAGGGTTTGCGCACAGCCTTGAATACCTTGGTGGGTAATGCCAATGGCCGGTCCGTGGTGGTGTCGCCGGAGTCGGGGCTGGTGGTGGTGCGCGCCATGCCGGCGGAACTGCGCGAGGTGGAGAATTACCTGCGCACCACCGACAATGCCATGCACCGTCAGGTGATCCTCGAAGCCAAGGTGATCGAGGTCGAATTGAAGGATGGTTACCAGGCGGGTATCGACTGGGCCAAGATAGCGACCAGCCACGGTAACAGCCTTTCGCTGGGCCAGTCGGGCGGTGGTGGCCTGTTCTCCAATGGGGGGCTCGGCAATGTCGATCTGCCGCGTGGTGGCATCAATGATCCACAACAGAATTCGCCCGTCGGCTTTACCGACTTCAAGTCCTTTGGCGGATTTTTCGGCGGCGTGCTGAATACCGGCAGCTTCATGGCCTTCATCGAACTGCTGAAGAGTCAGGGCAATGTGCAGGTGCTCTCGAACCCACGGGTCTCGACCCTGAGCAACCAGAAGGCGGTGATCAAAGTGGGCACGGACGAGTTCTTCGTCACTGATGTATCCAGCACCACGGTAACGGGCACTGCTACCACCACGACGCCGGACATCACCCTGACCCCCTTCTTTTCCGGCATCGCCCTCGATGTTACGCCACAGATCGACGCGCAGGGCGGGGTGACACTGCACGTTCATCCCTCGGTCAGCAACGTCACCGATCAGCAGAAGCGGATCAAGGTGGGCGATCAGGAGCAGAGCCTGCCGTTGGCACGCAGCACGGTCAGGGAGTCCGACAGCATGGTTTATGCGCACAGCGGCCAACTGGTGGTGATTGGAGGCTTGATGCAGGAGAAGATGAGTGAGAATGTGACCTCGACCCCGGTTCTGGGCGACCTTCCGGTACTGGGGCAGATGTTCCGCCATACCCGCCAGGGCGCGGTGAAGAGCGAGCTGGTGATCCTTCTGCGGCCGACGGTGGTGAAGGATTCTCGGACCTGGGGAAACAGCCTCCGGAACACCTCCCAGCGCATTCAGAGGCTCGATCGCGGATTTCACTATGGCGCCAGTCCGGAGATCTTCGGCACCCGGGGCGAGGCGCCGGCTCGATAGAGGGGAGCGCAAATGTACAGGCAACATTTCGGACTGAAGGAATCGCCGTTCCGGCTCACCCCGGATACGGCCTTCTATTATGCCTATCCGGACCATCAGGAAGCGCTGAACGTCCTCAACGTGGCGCTGCGGATGGGTGAAGGTTTCCTCAAGGTCACGGGCGAGGTGGGGACTGGCAAGACGCTCTTGTGCCGGCGGCTGCTCAACAGCCTGGACGACGGTTTTTCCACCGCCTATATCCCCAATCCCTGCCTGACGCCCGCGTCATTGCGCCATGCACTGGCGGAAGAACTGGGGGTGAAGTCCTACCGCAACATGAGCCAGGAGCAGGTGGTGGGCCTGATCAACGAACGACTGATCGAACAGGTGCAGGCGGGGCAGAAGGTGGTGGTGGTGCTGGACGAGGCCCAGGCGATGCCCGACAAGACTCTCGAGGCGCTGCGTCTCCTCACCAATCTGGAGACGGAGAAGAGCAAGCTGTTGCACGTCGTGCTGTTCGGTCAGCCGGAACTCGATGCGCGTCTCGCCCAGCCACACCTGCGCCAGCTCCGCCAGCGCATCACCTTCTCCTATCACCTGCACCCCATGAGCGAGGAGGGAGTGGTGGGTTATATAGACCACCGCCTGCGGGTGAGCGGCTACAACGGCCCCACGCCCTTCACCCGGCGCGCGGTGAAAAAGCTCTATCGCACCAGCCGCGGGATTCCGCGTCTGGTCAACGTGTTGGCGCACAAGTCATTGTTGTCCGCCTTCGGGCAGGGGAAACGCATCGTGGAGCCGCGACACGTGGCCATGGCGGTGGCCGACACCGAAGACGCCAATGCCGGGCCCTTCACCGGCTGGCGGCTGTGGTTCGGTCTGGCGGGCACCCTGACCTCAATCTTCTCCATCAGCGCCGCCTTGTTGCTCCGGGGGTAGGTCATGAGCCTCATCAATCAGGTATTACGTGATCTCGACCGCCAGGCGAACGAAGGCGCCGACCGCGAAGCGGCGGAGGTCACACCCTTTCCGGTGCCACCCCCGGTGCCGAAACATCCAGCGTCTCGGCCTTTGTGGTTGACCGTTGCGGCGTTCGTGCTGGGCGCCGTGGTGGCCGGCGGACTGGTGTGGGAGAACCTCGGGGATGGGGGCGCGCCGGACGAGTTCGCTCCTGATTCCATGGTCGGCGAGGCGCCGCCTGCCATCGCCGAGTCAACGCCTTCCGCCATCGCGCCTACGCCAGCGCCGCGGGACAACGGACCTGGCGTGGCGGAATCCCCTGTGGCCGCCGTGCCTGCAGCATCGCACGCGGATGCGCCGGCGCCGGTTGCGCCGGAACAGGGGAAGCAGGTGGCCGTGACCGACGGTGGGAAATATATCCCCTTGATCGTGACGCCGGACACGCCCAGGACCGTGGCGCCGATCGAGAAGACGTCGGGGAAGGCGTCCAGAAAGGCCAAGGCGCGGAAGGTCCGCAAACGGCGCAACCGCGAAGCGGTGGTGAAGCACCGTCCCGTTACCCCGAAAGAGGGCGATTTCGACCGCGCGCAGCGCTTCATCGAGGCTGGACGTCTCTCGGAGGCGGAGGCGGCGTTGAACAAGACGTTGAAAATGGCGCCGGGCAATGTGCGGGCGCGCACCCTGCTGGCGGGGTTGATGTTGCGAGGCGGACGCAAGGACGAGGCCGGCCGTCTGTTGGACGAGGGTCTGCGCCTCACCCCCGCGGACCCCGATCTGGCGGTGCTCAAGGGCCGCCTGCTGATGGAGTCTCGTGACGACAAGGCGGCGCTGGCCCTGCTGGAGCGTACCCTGCCGGAAGGCAGGCGGGGCATGCAGCACCTTGCCATGCTGGGGGCGCTCTATCAGCGCCAGGGTCTGCACCATCGCGCCGTGGGCGCTTTCGAACGGTTGCTGGCCCTCGATCCGCGCAATGCATCGGCCTGGGCGGGCACAGGCATCTCACTGGAGGCATTGCAGGTACCGGAAAAGGCGCGGAAGGCGTTTCGGCGGGCGCTTTCCCTGCCCGGTCTGTCCCCGATCGTGCGCCGCTATGTCCAGGGCCGACTCGATACATTGGAAACGCACTGACGGAGTGCCGATGGAAAATACATTACCACAGGAAGAGAGTAGCGAATTCCGGGCGCGGCGAAAGATCCGCCTGGGCGATCTGCTGGTGCAGCACCGGGTGATCTCCGAGGCCCAGCTCCAGGCAGCGCTGGCGGAACAGAAAAAGTCGGGTCACAAGCTCGGCAACACACTCATCGAACTGGGCTTTCTGGAAGAGGATCGGCTGCTGGCGTTTCTCTCCCAGCAGTTGAAGATCCCGTTTGTCGATCTGGGTAAGTACAAGCTCGACTCCGACAAGGTGCGGGCGCTGCCCGAGACCATTGCCCGGCGCTTTCGTGTGCTGGTGCTGGAACTGACCGATCAGGATGTGTTGGTGGGCATGGCGGACCCCACCGATCTGTTTGCCTACGACAAGGTGGCGCACGCCCTCAAGCGGCGTGTGCGCCAGGCGCTGGTGCGGGAATCCGACCTGCTGCGCGTGATGGACCGCATCTACCGCCGTACGGAGGAGCTGAATTCCCTTGCCGGCGAGCTGGACGAGGAGCTGTCCCAGGGGGACGTGGATCTCGGCCTGATGTTGCAGACGGTGGAGGAGAATGACGCCCCGGTCTTTCGACTGTTGCAGACCCTGTTCGAGGACGCCTTGCAGGCCCGGGCCTCCGATATCCATATCGAGCCCGATGAAGATGTGCTGCGCATCCGTCAGCGGGTGGACGGCGTGCTCTCCGAGCAGGTGATGACTGAAAAACGCATTGCGCCTGCCCTGGTGCAGCGGCTGAAGCTGCTTGCCGGCCTCGATATCTCCGAAAAGCGTCTGCCCCAGGACGGGCGGTTCCAGATCAAGGTGAAACATCACAGCGTCGATGTGCGTCTGTCCACCATGCCGGTGCAGTACGGCGAGGCGGTGGTGATGCGGCTGCTCGACCAGACCTCGGGCGTTCTGGATATCGACCAGCTGGGTTTGGGTGAGGAGATGGCGGCGCGCCTGCGCCGGCTGGTGCACATGCCCCACGGCATCGTGCTGGTCACCGGTCCCACCGGCAGCGGCAAGACCACCACGTTGTACGCGTCGCTGCGGGAACTCAACACCCCGGAACGCAAAATCATCACGGTGGAGGATCCGGTGGAATACCGCCTGCCGCGGATCAACCAGGTGCAAGTTAAGGAAAAGATCGGCCTGACCTTTGCCAAGGTGCTGCGTACCGCCCTGCGTCAGGACCCCGATGTGGTGATGGTGGGCGAGATGCGGGATCTGGAGACCGCACAGATCGGCCTGCGGGCGGCGATCACCGGCCATCTGGTACTCTCAACGCTGCATACCAACAGCGCCATCGGCACGGTCAGCCGTCTGCTGGACATGGGGGCGCCCCCCTACCTCCTTGCCTCCGCCCTCTTGGCGGTGGTGGCGCAGCGGCTGGTGCGGCGAATCTGTCCTGACTGTTCTGAGGTTGTCGAGCCCGATGCCCAGCAACGGACGTGGCTGGATAACGTGCTTGGCGCCGGCCGGATGCCGGAGCGGTTCTACCGGGGGGCGGGGTGCAACCAGTGTGGCGGCACCGGCTATCGCGGGCGCGTCGGTGTCTATGAGTTGCTCGAGATGGATGCCGCCATGGTGGCCGCGTTGCGCACGTCGGACCTGCAAGGATTCAGTGATGCCGTGGCCAGGAACGAGGGCTACCGCAGCATCGCCCAGCAGGCCATGGACTACGCTGTCGAAGGTGTCACCTCCCTCGAAGAGGTCATGCGCATCGCGGGTGATGCCGACATGGATACCGGACGTTGAGAGGCTGATCGTTCATGCCGCTGTTCGAATACAAGGCGCGCACCCGGCGCGGTGAGCCCGTTACAGGGGAAATGGAGGCGGAATCCGCCGACCGGGTCGCGGACTACCTGTTCCAGAGCGAGATCACCCCGGTGGAGATCCAGATTGTTGCCGGTGGTGAGAGCAACAAAGGCGCCCGGAAAGGCGTCCGCTGGTGGCAGGACAGCATCAAGCTCGACGACCTGATCATGATGTGCCGCCAGTTTCATACCCTCATGCGCGCGGGCGTGCCCATCCTGCGCGGGCTGGATACCCTGATCGCCACCACACGCAATCGCACTCTCGCCGATGTGCTGCAGGAGGTCTCGGACGACCTGCGGGGCGGGCGTGACTTGGCCAGCGCCCTCGCGCGTCATCCGGATGTGTTCACACCGCTGTTCATCAATATGATAAAAGTGGGCGAGAACACGGGCCGGCTGGACGAGTCCTTCCGCCAGCTCGC
The DNA here is from genome assembly GCA_026983675.1 of Sedimenticola sp. Lineage (GTDB taxonomy): Bacteria > Pseudomonadota > Gammaproteobacteria > Chromatiales > Chromatiaceae > JALSTP01. The sequence goes on along the minus strand of JALSTP010000182.1, from coordinate 16,150 downwards.
CGACTATCTCGAACTGGAAAAGTCCACCCGCAACCGCGTCCGCTCCGCATTGCGTTATCCCACCATGGTCATTGCCACGATCGTCGTGGCGATAGTGATCATCAACATTTGGGTGATTCCCGCCTTCGCCAAAGCCTTCGCCCGGTTCAACAGCGATCTGCCCCTGGCCACCCAGATGTTGATCGCCACATCCCATTTCTTCGTCAACTGGTGGAAGGAGATGCTGGTGACGGCCGTGGTCGGATTCGTGGGGTTTCGCATGTGGTTGCGTACCGACGACGGTGACTACGCCTGGTCGCGTTTCATCCTGCGCATCCCCCTGGTGGGGGGGATCATCCTGCGGGCGGTGCTGGCGCGCTTCAGCCGCTCGGTGGCCATGTCCATCCAGTCGGGTGTCCCACTGGTGCAGGCGTTGACCTCGGTGGCCGGCGCACTGGGCAACGCCTTCATCGGCGAACGGGTGCTGGGGATGCGTACTGGCATCGAGGCTGGCGAATCCATCGCCCGGACGGCCGCCGCCACCGGCCTGTTCACCCCGCTGGTCCTCCAGATGATCGCCATCGGCGAGGAGACAGGCACGGTGGATGAACTGCTGTTGGAGACGGCAGAGCATTATGAACGCGATGTGGACTACGAACTCAAGCGCCTCACCGATGCGATTGAGCCCCTCATCATCGTCATCATCGGCGTCATGGTGTTGGTGCTGGCCTTGGGGGTATTCCTGCCCATGTGGGACCTCTCCAGCGTTGCTTTCAAGAAGGGATAGGCCGGCAGAAAACTGGAGATCCCGTGATCTGGATCAACTCCTCTCGCACGACCTCCGTTTCCGTCGGACTATAATAGAACTTAATATATTTATTAAATATTAAAAAAGATGGGCGCTGCGGCCCATCATCAGAAAGGCGCTGCCGTCGGGCAGGAGGCCCGCTCGGACAGGGTCCATTGCGATCTGAAGGAGACGGAAGATGTTGACGAAGTGCGAGCTGGTGAGCGGGGTATTGCTCAAGGTGGTGCTGTCCCTGGTGGGTATCGCCTTGGTCGCCGTGTTGGCGTGGGCATTGTATACCATTCCATACTGGATGAAATTCTGGGAGCAGGCGGGGGGAGATATCAGCAAGGTGGCCACCGCGATCAACTCCTTCGACAAATCCATGTCGAAGAATACCGCTATCATGGCCCGTTCCATGCCGGAAATGCTGGTCGAGATGCGGGCGATGCGGCAGGAAATCACTGTGCTACGCACCGAGGTGGAGGAAATGAAACGGGCAACCACCCACCTTGCGGCCACGGTCCCGCCGCAGATGGATATCATGCAGAACCGCCTGGGCAAGATGAACTACACCATGACCCCGGCAGGCATGATGAATCCGATGAACTGGTGACGTCTTCCTGTTCGATGGCTTTGAGCCATCGAAACAGCGATGTATCCTGATACTGCCGTCGACAGGCGCCTATGGATAAAGCCTCCCGCGATTGAGAACGTTTTCTGGGTCGAACACCTTCTTTAATCGCGTGTGCAGCGCCGCCATGGGACGCGGGAGCGGTTGGAACCTCCCGCCCTGGCGGTTACCGCCGCGGAACAGGGTGGCGTGGCCGCCCGAGGCGGTCGCCAGAGCCCACATCTGTTCCGGCGTCTCCTCGGTGAATACCCAGCGTTGGGCGCCGCCCCAATCGATCAATGTCTTGCCGATGTTTTGTGGGGGTGATGCCGGGGGAAGCGACAGTCGCCAGAGCGGCGCATCCTGATCGAAAAAAGGCAGGGTGTGGTCGCGCAATCCGCGCCAAAAACCGGCATCGTCGGTGCTCAGTTCACCGCCAATCCTGCGTCGCCAGTGGGCGGCCAACGCCGCGTCGCAGGCGAGGCGCAGATGGAGTTGCCCATCGACATGGGCGGCGCCAGCCAGGGGAACCGGCTGTGTGTTCAGTGCCGTCATGTGTTCAAGCGCCTGCCGCGCATCCAGATCCATCACCAGGGTATGGTGGTCGCCGGGGGCCGGCAGTACCTTCAAAGAGACATCGAGTAACACGCCCAGTGTGCCCAGTGCGCCGGCCATCAAACGGGCGATATCGTAGCCGGCCACGTTCTTCATCACCTCACCCCCAAACCGCATTGTGCGGCCTCGTCCGTCGAGGATGCGCACGCCGAGCAGGGCATCCCGCGGTGCGCCGCTCCAGGGGCGTGCGGGACCGGCCAGGCCGCAGGCCACCGCGCCGCCGATGGTGGCGCCGCCCTGGAAATGGGGCGGATCGAAAGGCAGAATTTGGCGCCGCTCCGCCAATACCTGTTCGATCTGCGTCAGCGGCGTTCCGCTTCGGACGGTGACCACCAGTTCCGTGGGTTCGTACTGGATGATGCCGGTGTGATCCCCGATCTCAAGCGGGTCCCCCAGGGGGGCGCGGCCATAGAACTGCTTGCTGCCGCCTCCGCGGATCTCCAGTGGCGACCCTTCGGATGCGGCGCGGACAATCTGTTCCTTCAGCGTTTCCGTATGGTCGTGGTCATGTTCTGCCATGGCGTCAGAAGCGCTCGATCTCGGGGAAGGGCAGTTCACCCTGGTGAACATGCATGGCGTTGAATTCGGCGCAGCGGGCGAGGGTGGGGACGGCCTTGCCCGGATTCAGAAGGCCATTGGGATCGAATGCCGCCTTTACCGCATGAAAGGTCTCCAGCTCGGCATCGGGAAACTGTACGCACATTTGATCGATTTTCTCGGTACCCACGCCATGCTCGCCCGTGATGGTCCCGCCCACCGCGACGCAGAGTTCGAGGATCTCGCCGCCGAATTGCTCCGCTTTTTCCAGTTCGCCGGGTACGTTGGCGTCGTAGAGGATCAGTGGATGGAGGTTGCCGTCACCGGCGTGAAAGACGTTGGCACACCGTAGACCGAAACGCTCGGACATGACGGCGATCTCGTGCAAGACCTCCGCCAGCCGTTTGCGGGGGATGGTGCCATCCATGCAGTAGTAGTCCGGCGAGATGCGCCCCACGGCGGGAAAGGCGGCCTTGCGGCCCGCCCAGAAACGTTGGCGTTCCGCGTCGTCGCGCGCCACGCGGATCTCGGTCGCGCCGCTCTCCTTTAGCAGGCGTTCGGCCCTGGACAACTGGGCGGTTACCTCATCCGCATGGCCATCCACTTCGCACAGGAGGATGGCGGCGGCATCGGTGGGATAACCGGCGTGCACGAAATCCTCGGCCGCGCGCAGGGCGAGGTTGTCCATCATCTCCAGTCCCGCGGGGAGGATGCCGCCGGCGATGAGGTGGGCCACCGCGTCGGCGGCGGTCTCCACGGAATCGAAAGCGGCCAATACGGCTTGTGCCTGTTCGGCGATGGGCAGTAACTTGACCGTGGCTTCGATTACGATCCCCAACATCCCCTCGGAACCGGTGACAAGCGCCAACAGATCATACCCCGGGCCATCCAGTCCCCCGCCACCCAGGGTCAGCAATTCGCCCTCGATGGTGATCAATCGAACCTGCAGCAGATTGTGGACCGTGAGCCCATATTTGAGGCAATGCACCCCACCGGCGTTCTCCGCCACATTGCCGCCGATGGAGCAGGCGATCTGGGAAGAGGGATCGGGCGCATAATAGAGGCCATGGGGCGCGGCGGCCTCGCTGATGGCAAGATTGCGCACGCCGGGCTGGACCCTGGCGCATCGGTTGGCGACGTCGATATCGAGGATGCGGTTGAAGCGCGAGAGCACCAGCAGGACACCGTCCTCGTGTGGCAGGGCGCCACCGGAGAGGCCGGTACCGGCGCCCCGGGCCACCACGGGGATATGCTGAGTGTTACAGTGACGCAGAATCGCCTGTACCTCCTCGACAGTGGTGGGCAGCAGTACCAGCAGGGGCAGGCGCCGATAGGCCGGCAGTCCGTCGCATTCGTAGGGGTGCAGTTCCTCTTCACGGCTCAGAATGGCGTCGGGGGGAAGGAACTCCGAAAAGGCGCGCGCCAGCCCGGCTCGTCTGGCGACACGTTGAGAGGAGGGGGATGAGTGTGGCATGGCGCTATTGTTGCAGAACAGCGACCAGACGTTAAGCGCGGGGCTCCCCTCGGACGGGCCCCCGGCCGCTCATCCATGGTGCCGCACTCCCCTGAAAGCTCGCTATCCTTCGAAAGTGCGCCTTGTGTCTGATCAGACGGTGGCCCGCTGAAAGGTGACCGCGTGGGTAAAAGGCAAGGTGCAGAGCGTGCTTGCCATCGGTGCCTTGGGGGCGCAGGTTCAGCCTCGCTGATTCTTGAGCATCGCATCCACGGCCTTCTCACTCTCCAACCAGTCCTCTTCTTCAAACCCGGGCAATCGACCGCGCCGCTCCCAACGGTAATAGGCCATGGTGGCGATCATTTGATGGCGCTCCGCTGCGCTTACCGGTCGAACGGAAGTGGCTTGCGGCCTGGAGGCGGCCTTGGGCGTCATGCCGGGTTTGGCGCGGTTCGCTTTGCGCGCCACTTTACTTGCCGTATTTTTCTTGCGGGTGGCCGTCTTGGTGGTGGTCGCGGTCTTTTTCGTCACCTTCTTCTTGGCCGTTGCCTTTTTCTTCGTTGCGGCCGCCTTCTTCTTCGCGACTTTTTTCTTTGTCTGCTTGCTGTTTTTCGATGCCATGGTGTTGCTCTCCGATTGTTCCGTTGTGCATTTCAACCAAATCTGAGCGGAAGTTAATCAGAAAATTCCTAATGCGTCGATGTTGTACGTCAATTTGCAGAAAGAAAGCAACAGGCAGACTGTGTGCGTCTGGAGGCCTGATGGCCAGAGGGAAGGTGGTGTGTTGGGGCAGGAAGCAACCCGGGCGCTGCGCGGGCAGGGCCCGGGTATAGCGTGATCAGCGGATTTTAACAGACTTCGATGCGCTCATACCTTTGTTGTCGACCCAGCTAAGTTCGATCGGGTCGCCTTTCTCGCCCCCCTTGAACTTGAAGGATAGATACGGGTTCTTCGATACGGCGCCGCCCCAGTTGGCGCTCAGCACCACATCGTCCTTCCATTTGCAGACCACTTCCTGGATGAAGTGTGCCGGGATCTTCTTGCCGGTTTTCTTGTCCTTGCGGAAGCCCGTCTCCATGGGGTGGGTCATAAGGGCCTTGACGGTGGTGATGCCGCCCTTGGTCTTGGCGCGGATCTTGATGGATTTTTTTGCCATTGTGTTTACCTCTCTGGAATTCTTGATGTGCTGTGGTGGCCGGTTGGGGGGATCAGCCGCCGCAGCCGCCGATGGTGACCTTGACGGACTTCTTGGCGCTGTAGATCTTGCCGCCCGCCTTGACGAGGGCGATCACGTCACCGGTTTTGCCCATCTTGATGCGCGTGGATACGAATCCCAGTGCGTTCTTGCCGAGGTCGAAAGAGGCGACGAGGGGGGTATTGTTTTCCGACGCCACGATTGCAATGGTGCTCACATCGGGCATGTCGGTCTTCACCGTGACAGGCACGACTGCGCCGTTTTCCGCGATATCGGGCGCTTTGATCTTTATGTCGCCACTTGCAGTCATGTCGCTGCTGCCCATCAGCGCCTTGATGGCTGCATCCAGTTTTTTCGCGTGGAAGGCCTTTTCGGGCCATGCCGCGAGTACCGCCTGGGGTATCAGCAAGCCGGCACCGGCTGCAACGCCAAGCATGCCAGCAGCCACGGAACCCTTGAGGAAAATCCTGCGTTTAGTGTCGGTGGTCATGTCACTTCTCCTATCTCACGAGATGTTGCCATTATTGTATGTATCGGTTGTCGACGGCCATGTCGATGTTGTGTTCGGTCAGAATCCTGCGCCGACCTGGTGGAGGCATTCGGAATTCGGGATTGTTGACCGCTGTATCCCAAGTCTGATTTCACGTCTTCATGCGGGGCTGTTCACCAGCAGATGGACCTATGATGCTTGCCCACGCGAAGGCCGCAGTTTCGATATCTGGCAGGTGATGCATCTTCACCCCGATACGGCCTGACAGGTGTGGAATCATCGTGGTGTCACCGTCTGTGGGACCTGATCAACATTGATGAAATTCGCGTACTAGCATACCTGATCGTTTGTGTAAGGCAAGTAAAAAAAACATAAATATTAGAGGTTTATGAAATACTGCCAAGGGCAATCCGGCGATTGTATTGGTGTTTTCATGAATACAGATGGAAGTTCCTGGTACCCCAACTACGCTGATATGACATCAGGGTTGCCGTTTGTCGTCTGCCAGCTCCGCTTCGAGTTGCACCCGGCGTGCTTCGGCTCTGGATGTTTCGTAGAAATTCCGGTCCGCGGCGCGCGATACCAGCTTCAACTGTTGAATGGCGGGTTCGAGGTCGTCCAGGAGATAGAAGTATTCGGCCTTGTAACGGTGTGCTTCGGCAATCCTGCCGAGATTGCCCGCCGCCAGTGAGAGCAGATCGTAGATTTCAGGGGTGATGATGGAGGAGGCGGTGAGGGCATCGAGAAGCGTTTTGCGCGCCTTTGCGAATTCCTGGTTTTTCAGCAGTAAGTTGGCGTACTGCAAGGTTAACGCATAGTTGTAGGGATGTACGTTCAGTCCCTTGGCGAGCACATCGAGGGCGCGATGGATGTTGTCCTGCTGCATGGCGATAGCTGCCTCTGCCAGCAGATAGGCGGGTTTGGCGGGCGCCTTTTTCAAGAGTTTCTTGAGCTCGCCCGACGCCCGTCGGATGTCTCCCTGGCGGATGAGTGCAAGCACATAACCATAGCGTTGCGCCGTTTCGTCCCGATAGCGCCCTTCCTTGAGCGATGAACGGAATGCGGTCACCGCGGCCCGGGCGCGTGCGAACTGGCGCACTTTGAGACGCGCCCGCATCAGTTCATAGTCCGGATTTTCGGGGTACTGACGGTATGGATAACGCTCGGCCCGTGCCATGGCGTCTGCCAGACGGTTGGAGGAGACGGGGTGAGTGCGCAGGAATTCCGGCGCGTTGCTGTCGTAGAGACGGGTTGCCCGGCCGAGACGTTCGAAGAAGGCGGGCATGGCGCGTGGGTCGAAACCAGCCTTGGCCAGGATGCGGATGCCGATGCGGTCTGCTTCCTCCTCGTTGGCGCGGGTGAAGTTGATGGCCGCCTGCGCCGCGCCGGCCTGTGCCCCGATGACCGCGGCCTGTCCCAACTGGGGGGAAACGGCGGCGCCCAGTGCAATACCAACGAGCATAAGGGCGATGGTCTTGCCATTGATCTCGTGGGCCTTGTCGAAGCGTCTTAGCAGATGTTTTTGCTGCACATGGGCAATCTCATGAGCGAGCACGGACGCCAGCTCGCTCTCGCTTTGGGTGGCGAGGATCAGCCCGGTATTGACACCAACGTAGCCCGCGGGGCCTGCAAAGGCATTGATGGCGGCGTTGTCGACCACGAAGAAGTGGTAGCTCTGGTCGGATCTGTCGCCACTTTCCAGTACCAGCCGTTGGCCAAGGTCATCGATATACTCCATCAGCAGGGGGTCGTTCACGATCGTCGTCTGTTTCCGCAGACTGCGCATGAATGCCTTGCCGAGGCGTTGCTCTTCCGCCGGGGTGATGACGCTGTCGGAGGGGGCGCCAATGTCGGGTAACTGGATGTCATTGCGGGCCGTGGTGGATGTGGCCGTTACACACAGCAGAGTGGAAAGCAGAAAAGGGAGAACCGTACCGTATTTCATAATTGTAACGACTGTGAATCAGCACAGAGGTTCCCGTTTCTCCATTTCTGCCATCAGGCCTGTCTGGGCACGCATGACCGTCTTCTTTGCATTATACTCGGTCGGAAAAGGAGGGCGTATGCGTTATTTGCACACCATGATCCGCGTCGGCGATCTGGAAAGATCGGTGGACTTCTATACTCGCGTGCTCGGTTTCAGCGAGGTGAAACGGTCCGACTACCCGGACGGCAAGTTCACCCTCGTCTTCCTGCGCGCGCCGGGTGACCCGGAGGGCGGTCCGATGTTGGAGCTGACATATAACTGGGGCGTGGATCATTACGATCACGGTACCGGTTACGGCCATGTGGCCTACCAGGTCGAGTCCATGGAAGAGGTGGCCAAGCGGCTGGAGGCGGCCGGCGTCGGCTTTTCGTGGGGGCCAGGCAAGACCCCCGATGGCCGCACGACGATGGCCTTCGTGGACGATCCCGATGGTTACAAAATCGAGTTGCTGGAGTACCGTTGAGGGATTTCAAATGAACAGCAATGGACCTGATCAAGACAAGCTTGATCGCGTTGTCGCCGAGGCCCGGCAGGCACGTGAGGAGCGGGAGCAGGGCTACCGCGAGCGGGCATTGAAGATGTATCCCTGGATCTGCGGTCGCTGCGGCCGTGAGTTCACTCATGCCAATCTGCATGAGTTGACCGTTCACCACCGCGACCACAACCACGACAACAACCCTGCCGATGGCAGCAATTGGGAGCTTCTCTGTCTCTATTGTCACGATAACGAACATCAGCGCCAGATCGAGCAGGCCACGGGGTCTCGGGATGGGCAAAGCAGGACCGCGACCCACAATCCTTTCGCCGATCTGGCCGAGCGGCTGAAGAAGGGTTAATAGAGTGTGAGGATGTCGCCAGCCTTTGGCACCTCGGCATCGACGCCGAGCTGGGCCTCCAGCCGGTCGTGGAAGTCCCGCTTTGTCTGGTCCTCGCCGTGGACCACGTGTATGCGTGGTCGGTTGCGGAAGTTGCCTGCCCAACGCAGAAGGTCGTCCACGTCGCCATGGGCGGAGAGGCCGCCCACGGTGTGGACCTTGGCGCGCACCCGGTACATGTCGCCATGGATGCGAACTTCCGGATCGCCATCCACCAGTTTGCGGCCGAGGGTGCCCTGGGCTTGGTAGCCGACGATCATGATGTGTGCGCCAGGGTTGGCGATGTTGTGCTTCAGGTGGTGGAGAATGCGCCCGCCAGTGCACATGCCGCTGGCGGCGATGATGATGGCGCCGCTCTGAATCCGATTGATGCCCATGGAGTCCTCCACCGAACTGCTCAGGCGCAGGTTGCGCAGATGCGGCATCTCGTTGATCCGGCGCCGTAGCCGCGTGGCTTCCTCGTCGTAGAGGTGCGGATAGTCCCAGTAGACTTTGCTGACTTTGATTGCCATGGGGCTGTCGAGAAACACTTCCCAACGGTCCAGACCCCATTCGTCGTAGTGTTTTCCAAGGTGGTAGAGAATCTCCTGGGTGCGGCCGACAGCGAAGGCGGGAATGAGCAGATTGCCACGCTCATGACGGGCTTCACGGATGATCTCGCCCATTTCGCGCAGGGTGTCGGCGCGGTCGCGGTGGCGGCGGTTGCCGTAGGTGCTTTCCATGATGACGTGGTCCGCTTCCTCGATCACCGCGGGGTCGTTCAGGATCGGGCTGTCGTATTGGCCCAGGTCGCCGCTGAAGACGATCTTCCGTTGCGCGCCTTTCTCGTTCAGCCAGAGTTCCACCGAGGCGGAACCCATGATATGGCCGGCATCGCGAAACTGGAGCGTGACCCCGGGCAGGATCTCCCGCTTCTCCCGATAGCGCAGCCCAACGAATTGTTTCATTGCCGCGCGAGCGTTCTCGATCCGGTAGAGCGGTTCGATGGGCGGCTTTTTCTTGCGCTTGCGCCATTTGTTTTCATACTCGGCGTCGCGTTCCTGCAGGTGGGCGGAGTCCTGGAGCATGATGTCGCACAGGTCCCGGGTGGCGTTCTGGGTGTAGATCGGCCCGGTGTAGCCCTGTTTGATCAGCAACGGGAGGCGTCCGGAGTGGTCGATGTGGGCATGGCTCAACACCACGGCGTCGATGGCGTCTGGGTGAAAAGGAAAGGGGGTGCGGTTCAGCACCGCGATGTCCCGGGGTCCCTGGATCAATCCGCAATCGAGCAGGATCAGGTGGTCGCCGATGCGCAGGATGTGGCAGGAGCCGGTGACGCCGCTGGTGGCGCCATAGAATTCGATCTGCATGGTTCTTTTCTCATTCGGCCGTTTCCCCGCCTACATTACGGCGATTGCCATCGCGCTTCAATTCAGCTGGATTCGTTCCCCCCAGGGGACTCTCTCTTTCCCCTTTACCAGCCAGATCACCGGATAGGGGGGCGGGGAATCGGGGAAGTCGCCCTCGGCATCGGTGAAGTAGACCAGCAGTTCCGGAGGGCGGTCCTGTTGCCCCACCCAGTCGAAGACCGGTCGGAAGCTGGTGCCTCCGCCGCCCTCCAGGCTGTCGGGCGTGGTGAAGGGTTCCCAGGGTTCATAGGTCCAGGGGGCGCCTGCGGCCAGCGCGGCGTCGCAGGCAAGCAGGGTAATGCGGGCGCGGAGCTGGTCCTTGATGGCGTTAACCTCGGCGATGAAGGCGTCGATTTCCTGCTGGGCGATGGAACCGCTGGTGTCGATCGCCACCACGAGGTCCACTTGATGGCTGCGCAGGCTGGGGAGGATGAAGTCGCCCTCGCGGCGCGAGGGCCGCATGTAGCTGAAGTCGTCGCGGGCGGCGCTGGACAGGTAGCGGGCGAGGAGCATGCGCCAGGGGAGCTGGGGTTGCAGCATGTGGTCGACCATGCGCGCCAGGGCGCCGCCCATCTTGCCCGCCTGCATCGCCTGCTGGGCAGCGCCAGCCATGCGCTGTTGCCACTGGATGTGAAGGGTCTCGCGCTCGTCGGGGGTCAGCGGCGGCGGTCGTGATGCCCCCTGCGCCGCGTCGCGCGGCTGGGCCGGGGTGTCGCCGCTACCGTCGCTCGGGGTCTCTGTGGGCTGGCGGCCCTCACCCTGCTGCAGGTCGCTCTCCCGCAACTGGCTGCCGCTATTTCCATCGCGGGGTTCCTCCTCTTCGTAGGCATGGCGGTCGAGGCTCTCCTGGTCTTCGAACTCGTCGAGCAGCGGGTAGATCTCTTCCGCAGTCATGCCCATGAATTGCTCCAGCACCAGCGCACCGGGCGGCGCCTTCAGTCCCTCGTCCACCAATAGGGGGTTGATGGCGAAGTCGCAGGCGAGATCCCAGCGTTGTTTCTTGCGGTGCTGGCGGCGGGCGAAGTGCGAGAGGGCGCAGTGCAACGCTTCATGGGCGAGCATGAACTGGGTTTCATCGAGGCGCAGCGCGTCGATGTACTCGGGGTTGTAGTAGAACGTGCGGGCGTCGGTGGCGGTGGTGGGGCACCACTCGGGGTCGGCCGCCTCCATCGGCAGGCGCAGTACCAGCGCGCCGAGGAAGGGCTTGTCGAGAATCAGCCGGGTGCGGGCGGCGGCGAGCTTGGTTTGGATGGCGTCGAGATCCATCGTCTACTCGTAGAGCATCACGTCCGACACGGTTTGCGCCCAGGCACTGAATTCGGGCACTTCGAAGAGGTCGGCGCCGATGGCGCGGTGCATGTCGGAGACCAGCATCACGCCCATTTCGCGTTGCGGGAAGTGGCCGGCGTAATCGAGGATCCGGCCAAGCACCTCGGGGCCACCGTCTCCTTCCCGGGCGCGGATGGCTCGGCCCACCAAGGCGGCGGCAACCGCATACTGGAGGTCGATCTCATCAGGGACCGGCACTTCTTCGCCGGCAAGGATGGCATCCAGATCCGGCATCTTGTCGAGACTGCTGACGAAGGCGTTGAGTTCCACGCCAGCGGCGGGGCCGACACAGGCCTGCAAAGTGCCCTGGAGCAACTGGGGATGGCGTTCGAATTTCTGCAGTGCGCGGTGAGCGAATTCCCAGGAGCGGGGAGAAGGGAACGCCACCGGGTTGTGCGCCGGGTCGAAATCGAAAAGCAGTTCGGGGCGGAAGCGCAAGAAGGCGATGACACGCTCGTCGATGCCATGGGTGTAGGCCCAGGCCACCCAGTCGTCCAGGTGGGTCTCTACATCGAAGTGAGAGAATCGGTTGGCCAGTGGCGCGGGCATGGTGTAGGTGACGCCGCGATCGCCCTGGCGGTTGCCGGCGGCGAAGATGGCCCAGCCCTCGGGTACTTCGTATTCGCCCAGGCGGCGGTCTAGGATGAGTTGATAGGCGGCGGCGGATACGCTGGGCGGCGCGGAGGTGATCTCGTCCAGAAACAGGATGCCCGTGGCGCCGTGGCGATCGGCGTTGGGCAGCATGGCGGGGATTGCCCATTCCACGGTGTCACCTGTGCGGAAAGGGATGCCCCGCAGGTCGCTGGGTTCCATCTGCGAGAGGCGGATGTCGATCACCGGTGCGCCGTGACGCGCGGCGACCTGGGCCACCATGTCGGATTTGCCCACACCGGGCGGACCCCACAGCATCACGGGGGTGTGATGGCCGTCGCGGGTGCTGAGAAATTCCTGTTCGAGGATGGTAAGGAGTTGTATTGGACGCATAGGATGTTATGTCTGATTGATCATATATCTGCCAACCGTGTCGGTTTCTACCGCATACGGATTACTGGGAAACGCTGCTTTTTCAACGATCTGCCGATCCGACGTCAAGGTCGATGCCGGGTCGAAGGTCGGCCTGCGTACTCAAAGGGCCCGGGGTCTATTCGAGCAGGTCGCGGGTGATGCGTGTCACCAGTTTGTAGACCTCGGGGCCGTCCATGTCCATCACCTGGTCGATCACCCAGCGGTTTTCGTGTTCAGTACCCATGATCTGCTGGATCTCGAACCCGAGGTGGCGCATGAACGGATAGCTCGGGCCTTCATCGGTAAAATTGAACTCCGCATATTCCACCGAGCGCTCATTGAAGCGGGCAATAAATGCATCGGCGTAATCACCGGGGCCGAGCAGATCCCGGGCATTGTCGGCGAAATGCTCCGCCATGCGCAGGGCCAGCGCGGTAATGAGCTCGCGGCGTGATTCGTCGGGCAGGGCGCCGTGAACCAAACGGTCCACCAGTTGGGCCTCGAAGATCAGGTATTCGGCGATTACGTCGAGGCGCTGGCGATCGGTCTCGTAGACGAAGTTTTCACCGTGCAGGTTGATCGCCTTGTCCAGCGCGATACGCCAGGCGTTGAAGGCGATAGCGGCGCCGATCTCCTCCATGGAGCGGCCGCCATCCTCGTTGTGCCAGTGGCTTTTGAGTCGAAGTGCCAAGGTTGCCTCCTATAGCCCCCCGCCCGAATTTACTGCCGATTGGCCGGGAAATTCCGGGTTGGAGGGGACGGTCGACTATGTTACGGTCAATAACATACTATTCTACTTGGGTAATGGACGTATTGAAAGGCCGCATACAGAGATGAACAGATTCGTGGAAAAGCTTCAGCAGTCCGTGCAGAGGAACTGCGACATTTCGGATGCCCAATGGGGCGCGGAGTATGGGCTCTGTACCTACCTGATGAAGATGCGGGAATATTACCGCTGGGAACACGGGATGGCCTATGGCGAGCGGCTGCCAAAGGATGAAGTGGGGGACTGGCTGATGGCGCGGGAGCAGTTGTGGGAAGGGCTGCAAGGTGTGGCGTTCGAGCGTCTGGAAGTGGATGGAGAACTCTACGATCCCTTCGATACCGAGGCCATCAATCGCAAGCTGACGCCCCTTGGGCTGGTGTACAGCGGGGGGGTGGGCCGCTCCGGTCGCAGCCATTTCTTCCTTGCCTGGTTGGAGCGTCATGAGGCACCGGAGGAGTTTTCTCTGTATGTGGCGGGGAGCGAGTTGGCGCGCGACCTCTCTTCACCGCCCGCCATGAATTGTGGTCAGGCGATCTTCGTGCGCCGCGAGTCGTTGCGGCGCATGCTGTGGGAGAAGCTGGAAAACTGGCGTTGGTCACGGCCGGAGAATGCGCTGGGTCGTGCTTTTTCCTGCTATGACTTCGAGGGGGATCTGGATGTGGCGCTCGATGCCATGACAGATGCAGAGATGGAGACCCTGCTGCTGCATGAACGGGGTGAATATGAGGCCGGCAGGTTATTGGGGCAGCGCTGGAATGACATGGTGCTGAGTCTCAGTCATACGCCGGCCGAACTCATGGCCCGGGCGGTACGGGACCACTTGGCGGACTGCACGATGACGCTGCCACACCTGCTCGATGAGGGACGGGATGCGTCGATTCACTTTGTGCTGGGTAATTTCTCGGCAATGCGCAAGTCGCTTTTCCCCAGTCTGCAGGAGGCTTATGACACGTGGGTGACAACGAGTGACAGGAGGCGGTTGCGCGTGGTCAGCGCCGAAGGACGGGCGCATTGGCAGGCGATTGCCGAGCGTATGCTGGATCTTTATCACCGCTTTGGCGAGGATGCCGCTGAGCCGATCCATCATATGGTCGAGGAGAATCACTTGTAGAAGAGGTGCGGGGGCTCAGGTTGGCGATGGCCGACCGGTGTTCCTACGCAAAGGTGGTTCCCGTCATTTCGCCGCTGTTGTCGATGTTGACAGACGTTGTCCCGGGCAGCCGGGTGAGAATGTAACCTGCGGCGACGAGCGCCAGCCGGTGATTGTCGGTTTCCAAGGCGTCGAGCAGTTTATCGGCGGCGATCTGGCAGCGTTGCAACCGGTCGGGGCTATCGACCCATTCGCGCCCCATCTGCCAGCCTTTGTCCATGTCCCGATCCATCATTGCATATAACTCGTCCGCCTCTTTGAGGTATTTTTCGGGGACTTCGAGATTCATCGAATAGTCGCCGACAATCAGATTCAGTACCATAGTCATCTCCCCTTGGTATTTGGATCCTTAATGAATTATGCGCCTACGACAACTTCTCGCCATCGTGGAAGCCGGTGGATATCCTAACTTTAACGCGTTGTATCAAAAACACGGATTTTCAGTGGAGTTCGTCAATTCGGCGCGCAAGGCGCAGGGGTGGCTTAAGAAGCACTGCCCGACGGTGGTGGTGACAGAGTTCAATTTCGATCCCGAATTCCGTGACCGGATGAGCAATCTGGAGTCGCTGCTGGCGACCATGCAGCGTTACCGATGCAGTGCCCGGGTGATCGTGCTCATCGAGAAGCCCGATCTGCCGCGTTTGGAAAAAGTGTTACGGCGGCATGCGGTCTTTGAGGTGTTACCGTTGCCAGTGACCGAGGCCCGGCTCGGCGCGGCGTTGGATCGGGCGATACAGGAGGAAGAGACGTCATGATGTTGAAGATCCCGAAGCTGCTCGGTTCGCCCTTGATCGAGAAGATCCACGAGATTCTCACCGGGGCGGAATTTGTGGACGGCAAGCTGACCGCGGGTATGGCGGCGGCACGGGTGAAGAACAATCTGGAGATGAAAAAGGAGCCCAAGCGCCAGGAGTTGTTGGTACGTATCTTGATGGGCAGTCTCAGCCAAAACGAGACCTTCAAGGCAGCGGTGTTCCCCTATCGCATGGCAGACCCAATCTTTGCTCGATACGAGCCGGGTATGACCTATGGTGATCATGTGGACGATCCCATCATGGGCGGGGGAGGGGGCGGGCTTTTTCGCACCGATGTCTCCATGACGGTATTCCTGAACGATCCCGACAGCTATGAGGGAGGGGAACTCGTGGTCCAGACCGCGTTTGGGACGCAACGGGTCAAGCTGGCAGCGGGCGACGCAGTGGTGTATCCCTCATCCAGTCTGCATCATGTGGCGGAGGTGACACGCGGTCAGCGCATGGTCGCGTTGTTGTGGATTCAGAGCCATGTGCGTGATCCGGCGCAACGGGAACTCCTGTTCGACCTCAACCAGGCCCGGGAACAACTGTTGCGGGAGGCGCCGGAAGCGCGCTCCACGGCGCTCGTCGACAAATCGTTTGCGAACCTGGTGCGGATGTGGAGCGACGTATAGGGTCGGTGTTCCGGGTGTCTTGAATTGATGGAAGGAGATTGGGGTGAGGGGATGCGCGGAGATGGGTGGTTGAAGCCTCACCGGGATCCTCTTCCGGTCTTGATGGAACGGACAATCGGCCATGCGGCCGATCAATCCACCGTTCAGCCGCAACCCGAACCCACCGGCTCTTTAACCTGGATTATTCATGAAGTCGCTCGCGCCCTTGCTTGATCCTTGTCCACAGAGGGAATTTTCCTTCCTCGGCAATACAGCCCGTATTCCACTCGATCGGAAAATCCCCTGTGCATCTTGCTGTAGCCACCCTACAGCAAGATGGGGCAACGCAGTCTGCGGGCCGGCACGCCGCAGCCTGTCTTTGAATATCATAGGGTTAGGGGCTTCAGGCAGGCGCCGGACCCGCGTTCCAGTGCTTGGCAAGGGAATGCCCCTTGCTTGCGCACTGCGCCTTGTTCCGGCGCCTGCCTGAAGCCCTGAATGCGATATATATTGTTGCCGGGTTAATAATCCTAAATCCGACAGACTCCTAGCCCGGATTATTCATGAATCGCC
>JALSTP010000181.1 GCA_026983675.1 Sedimenticola sp. | reverse complement strand
GATATCCTCGGCGGCGCACCTCGCGGATCACGGCTCTCGGCAGCACCGAAGCCGCGTTCCACAGATATTCGAACTCAGCCTCGATCCAGGCGACCCCTTCGGGGGAGTCGTCCTCCCATAGAATTTCATAGTGGCGTTGCCATCCGCTGCGGGTCTCGTTCATGGAGCCGATAAAGCCAAGCTTGCGACCATCGGCCAGCTCAATCACACCCGCCTTCCCGTGCAGAAAACCACAAACACTATCCGGTGCCACGCGCACGGCATGGCCGTGTTTCTGAAGGAAGGCATCCAGCCTGCGGTAGCGATCCCGGTTCAGCAGCGCCTCGGCCTCCAGAGCGCGCTCGTTCCAGCGGCCGAGCATTTTGGCTTCACGCAGTTGGGCGACCCTGAGATCATCTGGATGGATATCCACGTTACAGACGATCTTGACTTCCGGGATTTCTTCCAACAGCTCGTTGGCCACCTCGAACAGGGAACTGGTGAAGTAGCCTGCTATGCGCCTGTAGCTAATTGCACCTTTCAGGTGTTGCAACAGAAAGGAGTGATCGAGGCGGTGGGTGCGGGAGGAAAAGCGGCGGATGGTCATCCCGATCGCGCACGGGATTCCCGCACCGCTTCGACAATATCCTTGGTCGTGGCCGGGGTCTTCACCCCGGGTCCATCGAAGGGCGATTTCGCGGATTCTTTCTTTTTGGCGCGGAGGACGAATATCGAACCATCCCGCCGGCGAATCAGCACTTCTTCTTCCTGGGCGATCTCGAGCAACCTAGCGAGGTTCTGACGGGCTTCCGAGTAGGTGAAGACTTTCATGATGTCACAACTCCAACAATTCCAGACCCATATCCACGACCACCTGCTGCATGCGCCCTTCAAGTACCCCCATGCTCGAGCCGGTAGTATAGGAGGAAAAGCGGCGGGTCATGGATGATAGATTATCTCTTCTTCGGCTTCACGCCACCTCGCCGCCCGAGCCCAAAACCGACCCGATAGAGATCGGGCATGTCGATTCTGCCATCCTTGCGCATTTCGAACACGCCGAGCTGCAACAGATCGTCTCGGACGCCTTCCCACCCTTGTTCTATGTGTTCAGGAGGAAGAACGTCATTGGCAATTACCTGTTGCGGCCCATCTGGAAATGCCCCTTTCCACCTGTTCAGGATATCCTCGAAAACGATGGGTACAGTCAGGCCGGCAAGAGGTCTCAGAATGTTCCGAATCCAGGGGTAATCCTCCGCCAATTCATTGACCCGGATGTCAGAGGCTTTCTGCACTCCTCGCTTGATACTTTCATAATGAAGGGCATAACCATACTCTGGATAACGCTCAAAAGAATCCCCCGCCGCTTGGCGAATGGCCGCCAGGAAGGACCGTGGCGAGGTGCGTCCCTGCCCGTCGGCAAGGTGCCCAACGGTCCAGACATAAGGAACACCGCGACGCCGGTCCCGGCCCATCCAGGGCCCAGCCAGGGCCTCGAATAACGCTCGTTGTGCCGGTGTCTCTCGCTTGAGTTCCTCAGCGGGCGACCATATACCGCCAGCATATTGAGGTTCCGCACTTACCGTAGCCGAGTAGACCCGGCGCAAACATTCTCCGTGGTTATCCGGGCCATTAAGCAGATACTGCCATAGCAGGCCATGCAGATCATGTCGCGCCCAGGTGAGTTCAGCCTTGGTCGCCAATAACTTGGAAGCATCCGGGAAATCAATGACACGATCCAGTTGGTCTTCGCGGAGAAACACCTTGGCCGACAGGTACCGATACGGCTTGAGCCAGAGTACAAGCCTCAACAAGTCGCGCACGATCTTATCCAACACCTGCCAACGACTGCTTAGCCGGTCCAGAGCATCGAACACCAGTAGACCTGACCGGTCATCTTTCTGATATTTTTCATTGGCCAAGATTACCATCCTAGCTACTGGCTCTGGGTTTTCCTTGACCCAGTCAACTGTATCAGACCATTTATCTCGAGGAACAATTTCACCGAGAATATCCGCAGTCCAACGAATCAAGACAGCGCGCCATACATGATAAGCCTCGAACCCGTTCTCGATCAGCCGAACGAAGGTATCGGAGTCAGGATATAGAGCCAGGTCTGTCGATTCCTTGAATCCGACCCGGATATCGGCCCTTTCCAGCTCCGGAACAGCTGCGCCCAATTGCTTGCGGAGCAAGGAATCCGCCAGGGCGGCAGTCCATACTGACTTGCCCACACCACGCGTACCTATGACCAATTGGCTCTCCAGACGCAACGCTTTCAGGTGAGCGGGAGGAATATACAAATGCTCCGGTGGTGGAGCGGCACCAGAATACGAAGTGTCCTCCGGCAGGGCCTTGATGATGGCCTCGCGTACTGTAACGCTATCACACATTCTCCTCACCTTTGTCTGGAATCAGACCATCTATCCCGTTGATCAAGGGAGCGAAGACCGCTTCCACTTCATTACGCTCGACTGCCCTCAGGCGATCATGCATGGAGTACAGCGCCGCAAATCCCCGATTCCACTTGATCGCCCAAGGGTAGTGCGGCGCCACCTCATCCTGCTCGTCGAAACTGAAATAGTCCGCCTCGGATTCTCCGGGGGGAATTTCATCGTACAAATGCCTGGTGAAAAGATCCGCAGCCGATTCCCGCAGCCGCTCGAAGTAGTCCCTGCGTGTCTCATCGTCCGGGATCATCGCCCCGACCAACTGCAAGCGTTCACGTATTTGCTCCACCATGCCACTACGGCTCCAGAACTCAAACAACACCCGGTAGCCCGACCATGTTTGCTCACCGTCGATAGCGAACAACAACACCAACTGGGCGCCGAGACCGGTAACGCAACTCGAAGCCACTTCATCAATTCCGGCACGGGAGTCGAGCAGGATCACATCCGGCTGCCATCGTTTTTCCAGGGCAGCAATCAAACGGTTCAACCGCCCGGACCAATTCTCGTGAGTGCCGTCTTCAAGAATTTTCGGCATCCACACTCGCCCCAATTTGGAAATGTATTCTCCCGGATGGGCACCGTGTGCGGGAACGACATAAATCTCACCATCATGTGACAGAGCGCTGGTGGCAACCAAATCATAAAAAACCGCATCACCGTTATCGACGAGATCCTCGATCAGCCAATCTGTAATACCATAGGCCGGCCTACAATCTTCAGGAAGCAAGGCGGAAGACAGCCCTGGTGACTCCAGGTCGAGGTCCAATACAAGAACACGCTTCCCGGATTGTGCCAGAAACCATGCGCTGACTGCCAAAGCGGTGGAACGCCCCACGCCTCCCTTGATGGAATAGAAAGCGATACGGGGAACGCCATGTGCAACGGGTGCAATGTGGTCCCAGTGGCTCTCCACCGCCAGTCGGTCAATAACCTGCACATTCGAGAGCCCTTCCAACATGAACCCGGATGCGCCTGCGCATGCCATGTCCATATCTTCCTCGTACAGGATCATGGCATCAGTTGAGTAGGCATGGGGCCTGAGTTTTTCCGCAAGCTTTTGCGCTAGAGATTTGATCTGTTCGTTGTGAGCCTGAGCTTTTGTGTTGACAATCAACCGCACCCGGCCATTCAGGTCCCGGTTGATAATGAGCTTGTCAAGATGCCCGAGCAATTCCTTATGCTCGTCAAGAATTTCGATAATACGTGGCAAGATTTCATCAAAGGTAATCATATCAATCCATCCCGTCTGGCCTTATCAACCAGTTGCCTTACCAACTTTGCGCCAGATTGATGCGATTGTGCGCGCGTTTGATCAAAATTTGATCGGTTTGCATAGCGTTGTGATATATCCCAATCTGCAAATGGATTGTTGGTAGGTAATGTATAATGCGCCCCCTGGGGATGTCCGCAACGATAGCTTTCATAACGTGCCCAGATGCCATCGGCATGTTTTTTGTCGTCAGGAGGTGGTACTCCGTCATGATTGACTTGCATGCCGAAGGCCAACATCAGCCGTTTCAGCCCACACTCTGCTGCCATCCCATACAAATGGTCTGCATTAGCCCACCTTTTATTGAGATACAACATTTCGGCATCTTCCCAATGTCGCTCATGAGCGTCTTCAAAGTCACTGTTCATGATGCGTAACATCCTTCATTGCCCCAATGCCCGCAAGTTTTTCAAGCGCCCGCCCAGTACTTCTGCGGCGTCGCGCACTTCAGGTTCGGGCGCCTTGCGCTCGATGAAGGCGAGCATGTCGATCAGCAGCGGTCGGATGTCGAGGAAGTCCGGTAGATCCTCTTGCAACTGTCCGATCACGACCTGGGGTTCGGTTTCTGCCAGCAGTTGTTGCAGGCCGATAATGAGCCTGCCCAGCCAGGTGGGACCGATCTCGGTGCTGTCGGTGAGGTCGCGGGACTTGAAGCCGGTGATGTGTTTGAGCCGGGCTTTGTTGGCCTTCATGTTGCCCATCACTTTTGTATAGTCCTGCACCCGGAAGGCTTTAGCGAAGTTTTGGTAGTTGTCCAGCTTCGAGCTGCCTGTGGTCTCCATGTCCATCATGCGCAGGTAGAAACGCTGGATGCCGTTGATCTTGGCCCAGGTTTCCGCGCTCAACCCTTCGGGCACCAGCAGGCTGTTGGCAGCCTCGGCCGCCTGTTGCACGATCTCATCCACCACCGTGGTTTCACCCCTTGCGCGTGGGCGCAGCGCAAAGGTGGTAACATCCTCGCCGCCGATGGTGGTGTAGGCGGTAAGCACCTTGAGTGCCGCGGCGTAGCCAGCCATTTGCAGGTCAGAATCGTTGAAAACAGGCTCGCCGTGCTTGTCCTTGACCTCGTCGTTGAGGTGCATCATGGTCTCGATCTGACGCTGGACCTCGGCCCGCACCGCAGGCAGGATGCGCTGCTTGAAGCCAGCGCGGGAGCCTTCCGGGCGCTTGCGCAGCATCAGGATCACCGTGCCCTGCACATAGCCGCCTTTTTTCAATTCTGAGGTGGTCTCGGTGGCGATATACCAGGCTGCCACGACTTGCAGACCCGACGCCCAGAAGATGCCCACCATGTCGGACCAGACGCCAGTGTCCTGGTGGGTGAACATGACGCATTGCATGCCGTTGTCCGGCATGTGCTCGGCCATCGCCTTGTAGGCATCTACCATTCCGCACCGGAAGTCGTCGCCGGAGCCCTTGATCGCCAGAGCACGTCGGGAATCCCAGGTCCATTCATCGAACGGCTTGGGGGGATTTTTGCGCAGCCAGGCGATAAAGAACTCGGTGATTTCGTGATATTGAACCGCATCCGCATAGGGTGGATCTGTCACGAAAATAGGTATTGATCCGTCAGTGCTTATAACAGAAGCGACACCAGAATAAACGTCTGCATTGATATCAAGATATGGAAATCTCTCGAACTTGATTTCCAATATAAAACATTTTTCAAGTAGAAATTTGCTTGAACGGACCCCGAAGCTGAACCAAGTATTCAAGGCTAGGTTACTGAAAACCTTGCCCGGCAAATCCTTTCCGTAGCCACTCTCCCAGTAACTTAGGCGCGAAGCAAAGTCCAGTGTTCTGGCAAAGGCGAGGAACAAGTAGTCGGCCAGAGAATCCTCTTGATCCTGAATTGATCGCTTGGTTAACACGAGATTCAAGATGCCTCGCGCTGAAAACAAGTGATGCCAATAGGTCCAGCCGCGCTCGCGACCAAGGCGTGTCGTCTCATCTCCCGGCTCGATTTCCATATCCGGTATCAGGCCTTCTTCCTGCCAGCGGACGAGGTTTTCCGCCACGATGCGCTCCACCTTCCGCTCCCGCTCCAGGTCGGCCTCGGTGACCGAGGCGAAGAAGGTCTCCTGCCGCGGCTTGTCCAGTGTCTCCTTCCTGATCCACTGGATGGCATAGAGCCGTTCCTGGAAGATGTCGTCGGGCTGGGGCTTGAAGTCGTGTTTCTCCCAGCGGCGTAGTTTGTTGCCGGTGGTACCGTCGGGTAAACGGTAGTCGCCACGCAGGGTCTTGATAGAGGTGCGATAGGTCTTGCCGTCCAGTTCATAGACGAGGTTGCCATCCTGCACCGTCCCCTTGGCGGCAGCCTCCATCTCTTCCTTGGAGACACCGGTCACCACTTCGATGTTGAAACGCTTGTTTTTGTAATCCGGGATGAGCCTGGCCACCACATTCCGCGTTTTCGATATGATCCATGAAGGTGACATGGGCACCATCCAGCCAGTCTCCGGGCAGCGGGTCTCCAGGCAGTAGAGGTAGGCCTTGGCGCGGTTGCCGTGTTCGTCGTGCTCGATGCCGAGGGCCGTGATTTCCTTGTCCACCGCCTCTGCGACCTTGCGCTGTGCTTGTTCGATCTCGGCGCGGCGCTCAGGTGAAGCGCCGATGATGTTGAGCGCCCCCCAGGTCAGCATGCAGGCGATGGGATTGAGGTCCGATGCATAAACATCGCAGCCCAGCCGCGCCGCCTCGAAGGGAATGGAGCCCCCGCCGCAAAAGGTGTCGCCGACGCGGGGGCGGTGGCCATAGCGCAGAATGCCCAGCTGTTCCACCAGCTCCTGATGGGAATAGGCCTCGATACCCAAATGTGCGTAGTGACGGTTGACGGCGGGCCAGATGGGTGCATAGAGCCATTCCTGATCCACTTCTTCCGGGCGTTTGCACAGAGCAGCCTTCTCCTCGTAGCTTCCGAAAGTGGCCAGTGCCTTGCGGTAGAGGGTGAGCTTCTCTTCCTCCGTCACGTCCCGCCGCCATCCACGCCCGCTGAAGTACCGCTCAGGATCGCTGATCGGGATGAGTTCCTGCAATTTGGTCGCTGAAAAGGCCTTGGCTGCCAAGGCTCGCCGGGCCAACCCTTCTTCGTCAAAGGCCATTAACTTCTCGAAGATCTCTAAATCGCGTTCGGCATCCCCAGTCTGCGGTAACAGGCTGCCCAATACGATGGCCCGTACCAGGATCAATGGCTTGCGCCCCTTCCAATAGGATCCCAACCCTGTCAGGGTCTGGCCCAGATTTGCCTTGCGCTCCTTCTGCGCCTCGAACGAAACCTTCTGCGCGGGGAATATGGCCTCGATCAGGGCGGGAGCGTCCTTGAGCGCCAGGGGTGTGAGCCTGTCGAACGTCATCGTTCGAATTCCGCTTTCGATAAACCAGATTGCCGGATAATGGACATCAATGTCCCTTTGCGTATGGTTTTGTGGTTGGGCACAATTACCGTCACCGTGCCGTCTTCGACAGGTTTTTGCATCACGATATGACTTCCCTTCCTTCTTGCCTCCCGAAAGCCATGCCGCACAAGGATGCGGCATACCTCCTCGGAGGACAGGATGGTGAGTCTACCCAACCGCAACCTCCACATGGGTCACATAGACATCACCAGTGAGGCGGGAGGCGATTTCCTTTTCGGATGCCGTCTCGAAAAACAACTCCAGGGCCTCCTGCAAGTTGGCTTTCGCCTCCTCGATGGTGTCGCCCTGGCTTGCCACATCCACTTCCGGGCACAAAGCGACATAACCATCATCCTCTTTCTCGATGATTGCCGTGAAGTGCTTAAGCATGTCCTTTCCTCTCAATTGCCGAATGGGTCGTTAACGTCATCCTCCGCGCCCTTCAGGACGGGAAGGATGTCAATCACCTTCACCAAAAAGATCAGGCATTGGAAATTGCTCCAGCCGGACCTTCTCCCGCCGGGCGCGGGGCTGTAGCAGATCACTTTGCGCCACGTCACCCAGCGCATGACGCAAGGCCAGACGCCAGCCCTTACCACCGTCGGTAACCCGGCCCGTGGTCATGGCGGTCATGCCAAAGAGCCACCAGCGTTCTTCCGGCCGCAAGGCGAGCCAATTGCGAACCGCAACGGGGATTTTCTCCATCTCCATGTCTTCCACCGCCCAGGCCAGAACACAGAGCTCCTTGCCCAGCAACCGATCCACCGGGTTTTCTCCCACCTTCCAGGCGGAGGTCTTGAGACCGTGGGCCTTGAGCCGGGCATTGAAGGCACGCTGCACCTCACTGCGGATGGCCGTCCAGCGTGGGCGTTGCAGCACCACCCGGTCGATGACGGCAAATTCATCGCTGGATGCCTGAAGCC
>JALSTP010000180.1 GCA_026983675.1 Sedimenticola sp. | reverse complement strand
CGTCGCCCACCACCACCAGGATGGCGTTGTTGGGGGCGTACCAGCGCTTGTACCAGACGCGCAGGTCCTCCACCTTGAGGTGATTCAGATCCGACATCCAGCCGATCACCGGGATGCGGTAGGGCGACTCCTCGTAGGCGGTGAGCAGAAATTTCTCGCTGGTGAGCGAGGTGGGGCTGTCGTCTGTGCGCCAGCGGCGCTCCTCTTTGACCACCTCCACCTCCTTGGCGTATTCCTCTGGCGGCAAGGTCAGGTTGCGCATGCGGTCCGCCTCCAGCTCGAAGGAGACCTCCAGCCGGTCCTTCGCCAGGGTCTGGAAATAGGCGGTGTAATCGCGGCTGGTGAAGGCGTTCTCGTCCCCGCCATTGGCGGCGATGATACGCGAGAACTCGCCCGGGGGATGTTTCTCCGTGCCCTTGAACATCATGTGCTCCAGCACGTGGGAGATGCCCGCCTCGCCTTCATGTTCGTAACTCGATCCAACCTTGTACCACACCTGCGAGACCACGATGGGGGCGCGGTGGTCCTCTTTCACCACCACTTTCAGTCCGTTCTCCAGGGTCTGTTCATGGACCGTGGGCGGGGCCGCGGCCACGGCCGCCCCTCCCGTCAGCCACAACGCCACCGCCAATATTCTTGTTTTCAATCCCATGTCCTCCTCATGTCGATACCGGGATATGGCAAACGGCCACAAAATGTTAGGATGCGAACGCAATACCATCCGGCGCGCTGCGCATTTTTTCAGAGTCGGGCCGGGATGTCTAAACGCCGGACCCCGGCTCCCTATGAAAGACCGGTCATTCAACCAGAGGTTCAACGTATTGCCCATGTTCGGTTTCGGGAAAAAGAAGGCTCATGAGAAGGAGGCGGCGTCCTCCGACGAGGAGAAACGGACGGGATTGTTCGGCCGCCTGAAGGAGAAGCTGGCGCGCACGCGCAGCAATCTCACCGACGGCCTCGCCAATCTGGTGCTGGGCCGCAAGACCATCGACGACGCCCTGCTGGAGGATCTGGAGACCCTGTTGCTCACTGCAGACGTGGGGGTGGACGCCACGGCGCGCATCATCGACGACCTCACCGCGCGGGTGAAACGTAAGGAATTGGCCGATCCCGAGACCTTGGTCAAGGTGCTCAAGGAACAACTGCTGGAGCTCCTGCTGGCCGCCGAACGACCGCCGCGGGAGGCCGCCCCGGGCAAACCCTGGGTGCTGCTGATGGTGGGCGTGAACGGCGCCGGCAAGACCACCACCATCGGCAAGCTGGCGAAACGCTTCCAGCAGGAAGGCCACAGCGTGATGCTGGCGGCGGGCGACACCTTCCGCGCCGCCGCGGTGGAACAGTTGCAGACTTGGGGCGAACGCAACGATGTACCAGTGATCGCCCAGCACACCGGCGCCGATTCCGCCTCGGTGATCTTCGACGCCCTGCAGGCGGCCACGGCACGTGGCATCAACATCCTCATCGCCGACACCGCCGGCCGTCTCCACACCAAGAGCAACCTGATGGACGAACTGGCCAAGATTGCGCGGGTAATGAAGAAGATCGACCCCGACGCCCCCCATGAGGTGATGCTGGTGGTGGACGCCACCACCGGTCAGAACGCCCTTAACCAGGCCGAGCAATTCAACCAGGCGCTGGGGCTGGACAGTATCACCCTGACCAAGCTGGATGGCACGGCCAAGGGGGGCATCGTGTTCGCCATCGCCGACCGTCTGAAGCTGCCGATCCGCTTCATCGGCGTTGGCGAGTCGGTGGACGATCTGAGGGCATTCGATCCGAAGGAGTTCGTGGACGCCCTGTTCGAGCAGTAGCCGTACCGGATGATTTATTTCGACAACGTCAGCAAGCGCTACCCCGGCGGCCACTACGGCCTGCGCGATGTCACCCTGCACATCGCCCCTGGCGAGATGGTGTTCCTCACCGGCCACTCGGGCGCGGGCAAGAGCACCCTGCTGCGCCTCACCGGCCTGCTGGAACGGGCCACGCGGGGCCAGATCCGGGTCAACGGCCGCACCCTGTCGCGGGTGGGCGCGCGCCAGATCCCCTATCACCGGCGCGAAGTAGGGATGATCTTCCAGGACCACCGTCTGTTGCACGACCGCACCGTGTTCGACAACGTGGCCCTGCCACTGGTGGTGAGCGGCCTGGGCCACCGCGACATCGGCCGGCGGGTGCGCGCGGCGCTGGACAAGGTGGGACTGCTGAATCGCGAGAAGGCCTACCCCATCACCCTCTCCGGCGGCGAACAGCAGCGGGTGGGCATCGCCCGTGCGGTGGTGAGCCGACCGCCGCTGGTGCTGGCCGACGAGCCCACCGGCAACCTGGACCCCGAACTTTCCGCCGACATCATGCACCTGTTCGAGGCCTTCAACGAGGTGGGCGTCACCCTGCTGATCGCCAGCCACGACCTGGCCCTCATCTCCACCCTGCGGCATCGGGTCATCACTCTGGACCACGGCCAGCGGGTGGCGGACAGCGCCGATGCCGCCTGATCTTCGCGGCACGGTCTCCGTCTGGCTGACGCGTCAGGCACAGGTGGCCATCGAGGCCCTGGGCCGCCTGACCCGCACCCCGGCCTCCAGCCTGATGACGGTGGCGGTGATCGGCATCGCCCTCTCGCTGCCCACCAGCCTCTATGTGCTGCTCGACAACCTGCAGCGACTGAGCGGCAGTTGGGACGGCGCCGCCACCCTCTCCCTCTACCTGCGGCAGGAGATCGACGACGGGGCGGCGGAGCGTCTGGCCCGCAAGCTGCGGCTGGACCCGGCCATCGCCGACGTGCGGGTGATTGGCAAGCAGGCGGCGATCGAAGAGTTCAAACGCTTCAGCGGCTTCGGCCAGGCCCTCGACGCCCTGGACTACAACCCCCTGCCCGCGGTGCTGGTGATCCAGCCAACACAGGAAGAAAGCGAACCGGACGCGGCGGAGACGCTGGCCGGACGCCTGCGCGCACTGCCCGAAGCCGACCAGGTACAGCTCGATCTGCAGTGGGTAAAGCGCTTCCACGCCATCACCCGCATCGCCCGGCGCGGGGTGCTGCTGATCGGCGGCATCCTGGGACTTGCGGTTCTGCTCACCATAGGCAACACCATTCGCCTGGAGATCCAGAACCGCCGCCAGGAGATCGAGATCGCCAAACTCGTGGGCGCCACCGACGCCTTCATCCGCCGCCCCTTCCTCTACACCGGCCTCTGGTACGGCCTGTTCGGCGGCCTCCTCGCCTGGCTGTTGGTGGGCGGCGCCTTGTTTCTGCTCTCCGGTCCCGTGGAGCGGCTGGCAGGGCTCTACGAAAGCGATTTCAGCCTGAGCTGGCTGGGCCCGGGGACCACGCTCACCCTCCTCCTGATTGGCACATTGTTGGGTCTGGCCGGCGCCTGGCTGTCGGTCAGCCGTCACCTGAATGACATCTCGCCTGTCTGACGGCGCGTCATCGTCACCCGCCTCTCCGCTCAATCTTATTATTATTAACCCGGCAACAATATATATCGCATTCAGGGCTTCAGGCAGGCGCCGGAACAAGGCGCAGTGCGCAGGCAAGGGTCACTCCCTTGCCAAGCGCTGGAACGCAGGTCCGGCGCCTGCCTGAAGCCCCTAACCCTATGATATTCAAAGACAGGCCGTGGCGTGCCGGCCCGCAGACTGCGTTGCCCCATCTTGCTGTAGGGTGGCTACAGCGGCGATGAGGCGCCTTGCTGCGAACCGGCACGCCACGGCTGAATACGATATATATTGTTGCCGGGTTAATAACCCGGCAACTGCTCCATGCGTTGCTCTACCTCCTGCATCCATGCAGTCGTGCGCGGGTGGGCAAGCGGTCCATTTTTCCTCGATTTTTCGTTGCGTAGGCCCGCTATGCGCCTTAAAATCGAGAAAAACTGGCCTCGCATTCCCACCATGCTCGCGACGATCACCTAAACCCGACAGGCTCCTGGGCGACGGAGTCCGCCGGTCTGGCGGGCAAAAAAGAACCCCGGCGGTGGTCCATACCGCCGGGGTGAGTGTCGCCGGGTTTGGTTGGCTTGGGATTTTCCCATCCCGCGTGCCTCCATGCGCGGCGTCTTCATCCCTGTTTATCCTTGACTGGCGACGGGTTAACTTTGCCATAGTGGCGGAATGCTGTATGTATGAAATATCCCCAATGCTTGTAGGAAAAATCTGAAAACCTTTCGGGCGCTGCCGGAGTTGAGTGATGGAAGACCCCCTGTATCCTGCGATTCAAACCTATCGGAAGGAGGTGATCCCCGTGGGCGGTGGGCATCGCCTGCACCTCGAGGAGGCCGGCAATCCGGACGGTGTTCCGGTGGTTTTTCTGCACGGTGGGCCGGGGGCCGGCTGCGAATCCTGGCATCGGCGTTTCTTCGATCCCGAGCGTTACCGCATCATTCTCTTCGACCAGCGGGGCAGCGGTCGTTCCTTGCCTCACGCCGAGCTGCGCGACAACACCACCTGGCACCTGGTGGCAGATATGGAGCAGATCCGCGAGCACCTGAATATCGACCGGTGGCTGCTGTTCGGCGGCTCCTGGGGTTCCACCCTGGCGCTGGCTTATGCGGAAGAGCACCCCGCGCGGGTGGCGGGCATGATCCTGCGTGGCATCTTCCTCTGTCGTGAGCGGGAGATTGCGTGGTTCTATCAGCAGGGGGCCGACCGGATCTTCCCGGACTACTGGCAATCCTATCTGCAGCCGATCCCCGTCGACGAGCGTGATGACCTGCTGCACGCCTACCACCGACGTTTGACGGGTGCCGACGAACTGGCGCGCATGGCGGCGGCCAAGGCCTGGTCGCTCTGGGAAGGGCGCACCGCCAGCCTGCTGCCGAATGCGGATATCGTGGATTTTTTTGCCGATCCCGCCACCGCCCTGGCCATCGCGCGTATCGAATGCCACTACTTCGTCAACCATGCCTTCCTTGAGCCGGATCAGTTGTTGCGGAATGCGGGGAGGCTGTCCGAGATCCCGGGTATTATCGTGCACGGGCGTTACGATATGATCTGTCCCCTGGAAAACGCCTGGGCGCTGCACCAGGTCTGGCCGCGCAGCGAACTTCAGGTCGTCCCCGAGGCCGGTCATGCCGCCTCGGAGCCGGGAATCGCCCGGGCCCTGGTGGCGGCCACCGACCGCTTTGCGGAGATGCTGGGGTGATCGGTCTGTTGCAGCGGGTGCGCGAGGCGCGTGTGGAGGTGGCGGGTGAAGTGACCGGCGCCATTGGGCGCGGCTTGCTGGTGCTGGTGGCGGTGCAGAAGGGTGACGGTGTGCCGTCCGCTGCGCGGTTGCTCGAGCGTCTGCTGGGTTATCGGGTGTTTCCAGACGAGGCGGGACGGATGAACCGGAGCCTGCGCGATATCGACGGCGGCCTGTTGCTGGTCCCCCAGTTCACCCTTGCCGCCGACACCCGCAAGGGTACCCGCCCCGGGTTCTCGGCAGCGGCGCCCCCCGACTTGGGGGAGCGCCTCTTCCATGACCTGCTGACACAAGCCCACCGCCAGCATGCGCATGTCGAGGCTGGCGTGTTCGGCGCCGATATGCAGGTCCATCTCGTCAATGACGGACCCGTGACCTTCTGGCTGGAGGTTTGAAAAGAGGATCTGACGCCTCAGGCCGGGGGCAGCTTCTCCGGGTTTCGCAGTTCGACGATATGTTTGGTGCCGTCGGCCTGAACCACCTCCAGTTTGTTCAACATGCCGGCCTCGTCATCCACCCAGATCTCCACCGGACGGTGAATGATGTGATCCACCGCCTCCGTGGCAATGCTGAAGTCGTCGTCCTTGGGGTCGTAGCTCAGGCCCAGGATGGGCACCCACTCTTCCTCCACCTGTGAGCCGATGCTCTTCGAGAGCACCTCGACCTCCACCAGTTTCGCTTGGTGGTCGCTTGAGACCTTGTTGAAATAGGCCTCCCACTCGGACTTGTCCAGTTTCCTCGATGCCATGTCGTCCTCCCGGTTGATAAGGATGTTTTACGTCTACACTGTCAATGGGGGCGGGGAAGGAAAAATCAACGGTGAGTGATGGCTCGGCGGCGGGCGCGGTCAATGTGCTGGCTGGATGTGTGGCTTTGGCCTAGAATAGCGGCTTTGGTTGTGATCGAAGGCGGGAGCGCGGCATGGCGCGAACAGCAGAGGTCGAGCGCAAGACGCTCGAGACCCAGGTCAAGGTGGCGCTGAACCTCGATGGCGAGGGCGCGTCGCGCCTCGCCACCGGGATGCCGTTTCTCGACCACATGCTGGACCAGGTGGCGCGTCATGGTCTGGTCGACCTGGAGATCGAGGCCCGTGGGGATCTCCACATCGACGGCCACCATACCGCCGAAGACATCGGCATCACCCTGGGCCAGGCGATGGCGCAGGCGGTGGGGGACAAAAAGGGCATCCGCCGTTACGGCCATGCCTACGTGCCGCTGGACGAGGCGCTGGGGCGCGCGGTGATCGACTTCTCCGGGCGGCCGGGATTGGAGTTCCACGCCGACTTTCCCCGCGCGCGCATCGGCGAGTTCGATACCGAACTCTTCTACGAGTTCTTCCAGGGCTTCGTCAACCATGCCGGCGTCACCCTGCATCTCGACAGCCTGCGCGGCCGCAACGCCCACCACATGGCCGAGACCCTGTTCAAGGCGTTCGGCCGGGCGCTGCGGATGGCGCTGGAGGCGGACCCGCGCATGCAGGGGATGCTGCCCTCCACCAAGGGGGCGCTGTAGGCCGATGGCGCAGGACATCGTCGTCATCGACTATGGCATGGGCAACCTGCGTTCGGTCTCCAAGGCGATCGAGCATGTGGCCGGCGCCGGCGACCGGGTTCATGTCACCGACGACCCGGAGCTGATCCATGCCGCCGACCGGGTGGTGTTCCCTGGCCAGGGGGCGGCGCGGGACTGCATGGCGGCCATCTCCGGCCACCACCTCAATCAAGCAGTGCTGGAGGCGGCGCGCAGCAAGCCCTTCTTCGGCATTTGCATGGGTCTGCAGGTGTTGATGACCTTCAGCGAGGAGAACGCCGGCACCGGTCTGCTCGGACTGATCCCCGGGCGGGTGCGCCGTTTTCCCGAGATGCGTGACGCCGAGGGCCATCTGTTGAAGATCCCCCACATGGGATGGAACCGGGTCCACCAGGCCCGCCCCCACCCCTTGTGGGAGGGCGTCGCCGAGGGCAGCCGCTTCTACTTCGTACACAGCTACTTCGTGGACCCGGAAGACGCGGGACGGGTGGCGGGCACCACAGACTACGGTATCACCTTCGCCAGCGTGGTCGCCCGGGACAACCTCTTCGCCACCCAGTTCCACCCCGAGAAGAGCGCCGATGACGGCCTGCGGCTCTTGAAGAATTTCATCGACTGGAATCCATAATGCTCATCATCCCCGCCATCGATCTCAAAGACGGCCAGTGTGTCCGCCTGCGTCAGGGGCGGATGGAGGACGACACTGTCTTCTCCGACAACCCCGTGGAGATGGCCGCCCGCTGGATGGACGAGGGCGCGCGGCGCCTGCATCTGGTGGACCTTAACGGCGCCTTTGCCGGCAAGCCGGTGAACGGCGACGCCATCCATGCTATTGCCATCGAATACCCGGACCTGCCGATCCAGGTGGGTGGCGGCATCCGCGACGAGGCCACCATCGAGTCCTACCTCGATGCGGGGGTGGAGTATTGCATCATCGGCACTCAGGCGGTGAAGGATCCCGCCTTCGTGGCGCGTGCCTGCCGCGCCTTTCCCGGCCATATCATCGTGGGTCTGGATGCCAAGGAGGGGCGGGTGGCGATCAACGGCTGGGCGGAGGTGACCGACCAGGAGGTGACGGAGCTGGCGCGCCGCCTCGAGGGTGACGGCGTCTCCGCCATCGTCTACACGGACATCGGCCGCGACGGCATGCTCACCGGCCCCAACGTGGTGGCCACCGCGGCGCTGGCCAACGCCATCGAGATCCCCGTGATCGCCTCCGGTGGCATCACCGGCATCGACGACATCCGGGCGTTGTGCGAGGCGCCCAGCGACAACATCATGGGCGCCATTACCGGCCGTGCGATCTACGAGG
>JALSTP010000179.1 GCA_026983675.1 Sedimenticola sp. | reverse complement strand
GGTTTCGATACTGATGGTGGCTCAGCAGCGTCAGCGATACCTCTTCGCTCAGCGCGTCAATAATCGACAGATTCCGCTTCAAATAGCCCAGTTGCCGCCTCAATGCCTTGCGCCGCGCGCGTCCAGTGCGACGGCCGGATTTGATGAAGGCCACATACGCACGGCGTGCCTTGCGCCGGTAGGGGCGCGGCTTGCGTCGACTGCCCTTCAAAGGCGCAAACAGTATGTCGATAATCGCTTCGGTCTCCTTCCGCGCTTCGTTGAGCAGGTCAATGTCCGTCGGATAACGAATGTCCGCCGGGGCGCAGGTGGCATCCAGCAGCAGCTTGCCGCGGTTGCCCGGGTGGGTTGACGGGGATCCGCCCTGCGAACTCTCTTCACCTGACGAACTGCCTGTGTCGTCGTCTCCACCCTCATCATCCGCAGTGGTTTCCTCCAGGCTCAGGCCGCCGCTCGCGATGATTTCGTTGAGCCGCTTCAAGTCCTCCAGAGAAAAGCGTTTGCGAAAGTACACGAACATGGATGGGTCGAACGGCGGCTCGTCGCTGAAACCGTGAAAACCCAGAAAGTATTGCAGGTACGGGTTCTCCCGGATCTGCTCCACCGTCTCTTCGTCTCCAAGTCCCAGTCGCTCTTTGACCAGCAAGGCCCCGAAGGCCACGCGGGCCGGCTTGGCCGGTGCGCCCGCCTTTTCCAAAAACTGTTTCGCGTAAACGGCCTCGACCTCTTCCCACGGCACCAGCTCCGCCAGGCGGACCCACCGGTTTTCTCCGTTCAGCTTGCCGCCAAACGGCAGGTCAAAGTTTTCGAACGCGAGCTGATTGGCAGGGGGCTTGCGGTACATGGCGCGCCTTCCAGGTTCAAGGGTTTTGGCGGGATTCGGCGGTTTTCCTGGCGCATTTTAGCGGAAAATTCGTGGGTTCTCTATTCAGATCAATCGGTTAGGATTTTTTCAGGAAGCCCCAACTACAAATCAACCCGATACGCCGCTTTCTTTCAACTGCTCGAACACCAGATTCGGTTATAACTCCTTGACCAGAAGGAGATCGTTGTCCGCGTTGCGCGCAATGGTACACAGAACCCTTGTTTTCGGCCCATTTGCAGGCATTGTCGAGCAGGGGCCGGGCGTTGGTGGGTCTCGTCCGGTGGATCCGGGCGCGGGCCCTGACCGATGTCGCGTCAGGCCACCCGGCTGCCATGTTGCCGGCGCAGTTGCCGTGCCGCCTCGACCATGTTGGCCAGCGCCGGCAGCACCTCGCTCCAGGAACGAGTCTTCAGCCCGCAGTCGGGATTGACCCACAGCCGTTCGGCGGGTATGCGTTGCGCGGCCTGCTCCATCAGCGCCACCATCGACTCCACCGAGGGGATGTTCGGCGAATGGATGTCGTACACCCCGGGGCCGATGGCATTGGGGTATTCGAAGGCCTCGAACACGTTCAGCAATTCCATGTTGGAGCGCGAGGTCTCGATGGTGATGACATCGGCGTCCATGTCGGCGATGGCCTCGATGATGTCGTTGAACTCCGAATAGCACATGTGGGTGTGGATCTGGGTTTCGTCGCGCACCGCGTTGGCGCTGATGCGGAAGGCGCGGATGGCCCAGTCCAGGTAGTCCTGCCATTCGCCGCGGCGCAGCGGCAGCCCTTCGCGCAGCGCCGCCTCGTCGATCTGGATCACGCCGATGCCGGCGGCTTCCAGGTCCA
>JALSTP010000178.1 GCA_026983675.1 Sedimenticola sp. | reverse complement strand
TCCCCTGACCTTTCAGCCTGAACCTGCGGATTCAGGTCAACACTTCCCGTCTTGCGCCGGACAGGCTGCCTGCCATTGGTATTGCGAGCGGCGTAATTTTCTTTTCGCCCAACAGGTTAAAGGTACACCCCCCGACGCCGCTAAAACATGAGGTGGAAATGTCTTTTTACCTCGTGATGGCGGTGTATGGCGCATAGAAAAAACAGCGGCTGGAAACAGGAACGCATGGGTCTGATGATGATCGCGGCCTCATTGGCCGTGATCAGCGTCGTGATCACCCTTTTGTTTCTCTATGAAAAAGACGCCCGCGAGCAGCAGATCCGCGCCCAGGGCGTCCGGCTCGTGCGCCTGTTGTCGGGGATGAGCGTCCCCCTTCTCGAGGCCAAGGGGGAAGCCAAGGGTGTGTTGGGCGTCTTGCAACAGAGTCAGAATGATCCGGATTTTGCCTACGCCGTCATCGTTGACCGGGATGGCAGGCCGCTGAACGAAATCACCCGCGAGGGCACCATCGTTCCACCGGCACCCCCTCCGCGGAATCCCTCGGCATGGCTCGGGGAGCGCCATCTGACCGTGGCAGGAAGCGGCCGCACCCTCACCGAGTTCCACGCCCCCTTGCTCATGAATGGCCGACTGGGCGGATTCATCCGGCTCGGCTACTATGCGCCGGGCTACCGGATGCTGGTGCAACGGCTGCCCTTCTTTGCCAGCCTTGCGTTGCCCGTATTTCTGTTGGCGCCCCTGTTCTATTTCCTCGTCCGCCGCGAAATCAGACCCCTCCATCTGGCCAACAGGGAGATGGAGCGATTTTTACAACAGGGCACTTTCGCCCTCCCCGACATGGCGGCGTCGGGGGAAATCGGCGACTTCATGGGCAGCTTCACCCGTTTCGTCAGGATGATGCAGGCGCGCGTCGAGGAACTCGAATCCCGTCACAGCGGGCTGCTCACCTCGACCAAGGTGCTCTCTTTCCGGCGCGCACGGATCGAAGCGGTGCTGCACGCCATGCCGGATGCGCTTGCGGTACTGGATGAATCCGGCACGGTCAGTTTCGTAAACGCCAGGCTGCCCGCGTTGCTGGGCAAGCCGCAGAGCGAGATTCTCGGGCACACGCCCCGGGAATGGTGCGTCATCCCAAAGGTGGTGGCCTTCCTTTCCCGTTATGAAGCCGCGGGAGCGGGGGGGGTGGCAACGGACACCGTGGAGTTCACGCCACCTCACGCCGGCGACAAAACCCTTTCGGTAAGCGCCCATCCCCTGTTCGCAGGCGAAAGCCGCGCCTCCTCGATCGGCACCCTGGTGTTGTTCCGGGACATCACCGAAGAGAACGCCGGAAAACATGCCCACGCGGAGTTCATTGCCCAGGTGGCGCATGAACTCAAGACGCCCCTGAACACGCTGAAGATGTACAGCGAGGCCTTGATGGGGCCGGAGGGCGCATCCGAGGGGTTCCGCGTGGAGGGGTTGAATGTCATCCATGATGAGACTGACCGCCTCGCCCTGCTGATCAGCAATCTGCTCAGCCTGACCCGGTTTGAACTGGGTGGGCTGGAGATGAAGCGGCAGCGTGTCCGGCTGCACGAACTGCTGGCGGACGCATTCGAGAACATCGCCCAGAGTGGGCGAGACAAGGGCCTCCACTTTCACATCGACGTGCCGCGCGAGATGAGCCCCGTGTTCATCGATAAAGAACTGCTGCGCATTGCCGTCAACAATCTCCTGACCAACGCCATCAAGTACAACCGTCCTGGCGGCCGGGTGGAGCTGACGGCGGAAGAGCATGACGACGCGATCCGGATCAGCGTCAAGGACACCGGAATCGGGATGACGCCGGACGAACAGGACAAGATCTTCGACAAGTTCTATCGCGCCGAGAATGCGCAGGTGCGGGACAAGCCCGGACATGGACTGGGTCTGCCCCTGGTACAGCAGGTCGTCTATCTGCACCACGGCGAACTCGAGGTCAGGAGCGAGAGAGACGCGGGAAGCGAATTCATCATCACCCTCCGTAAAGATACGGGGATACTCAAAAAGGCAGTGTAATGACGAATATTATGGTCGTCGATGACGAACCCCATGTGGTCAGACTCCTGAACATGAGCCTCAAGCGCGCGGGTTACGGCGTGATCACCGCAAGGGACGGGCGGGAGGCGCTGGAAAAGATCCGGGCGCAGCGGCCGGACGTCTTGCTCACCGACATCGAGATGGGCGGTATATCGGGCATCGAGCTTTGCCGGAAGATCGACGAAGAGATGCCGGACCGCGCCTTCGCCATCTATATCATGACCTCTCGCGCAGAACAGGACTACCGGGACTGGTACGACAACATGCGCAATATCCATTTCCTCGAAAAACCCCTCAGCACCCGCCAACTCGTCGCCAGCATCGAGGCGCATCGAGACGCCGCGGAAGGCATCAAACGCACCGGCCAGGAGAAATAGACAAATGGAATCATCCGTATTGACTTCACTGGAGTATGAGCGCTACCAAGAACTGCTGTCGCGTCTGTTACCGGAGATGTCCAATTACCTCGTCTTCGATGCCCTGGGGGAGTGCATCTGGCGCTGGCACGAAGAGTGTCCACCGGCGCTCGACGACATCGTAATCGACAGCAAGGACGGACTCCAGGGTGAAGGTATTACCCAGATCCTGTTGCGAGGGGTCGGTCTGGTGAGCCTGGCCCCGCTGAAGGATGCCGCCGGTGCGCTGTTCGGGTGGTTTGCAGTGGTGACGCCAGCGTTGGGCAAGGCCCCCCATCACGGCACGCGCGGTACGGCGATCGCCGAAGGACTGGATCTGGTGGTGGCGCAGATCACCACCGAGCTGCGCCTGAATCAGGAACTCAACACCATCGCCGCGGAGCTGGTGGATCGCTACGAAGAGCTGAATCTGGTCTATGTCACCGACGACCAGGTGGAAGACATCTCCAAGGGCAAGGCGGCGCTGGAAACGCTGGTGGAGAATTGCACCAGCTACATCGGCGTGTCGATCACCGTCCTCATTCTGCCGGAAAAGAACATCACGCTGTTTGCCACCGAAACGGGGAACGCGGTCGCCGCCCAGCACCTCATCATCGAGACCATGAGGGACAACATCTTTCCCTGGATGGCGGGCGACAAACAGGGAGTGGTGATCAATGGCGGCATCGATCCCCTGCGCGCCACCCTGTGCCCCAACATCCCCTACAAGATGGCCGCCGCGCCCGTCGTCTTCGGCGAAGGGGAGGGAGAGGTTATCGGCGTGCTGGCGATCTTCAATCACCTCAGAATGCCGGATTTCAGCAACAGCCACCGGAACCTGGTGGAGGTGATGGCCCAAAAGACCGCCAAGATCATTCAGGCGAGTTACGACAGCCTCACCGGCCTGATCAATCTGCACGGTTTCGAGTGGCATGTGGAGCAAGCGCTCCAGAGCACCTGGGCCACGGGTGCGAACCACTGCCTGCTGGACATCGGCATCGACCGCTTGCGCATCGTAAACGATATAAGTGGCCGCAAAGCGGGGGACGAGCTGATACGCCGGGTCGCGACCCTGATCCAGGCCATCGTCCGGGACGACGACCCGGTGGCGCGCCTGGGCGGCGACCAGTGTGGCGTACTGCTGCGGGACTGTCCGTTGGAGAAGGCCCGCGAAATCGCCAGGACCATCGCGGCGGAGGTCCGCTCGATGGGTTTCGAATGGCAGGGCGAGGCGCACCAGACCAGCGTCACAATCGGGGTGGTGGCGATCTCCGCCGACAGCGAATCGGTGGCGTGCGTGCTGAGCGCGGCGGAACTGGCGCGCAACGCGGCGCGTGAGCAGGGCGCCAATAGCATCGAGGTGTTCCACCCGAGTGACAAGCGCCTTGCGGTCCGGCGCGAGGGGATGCGCTGGGTCGGCCGTATCCAGAAGGCGTTGCAGGAGGACAGGATGCAACTGTACGTCCAGCCCATCCTGCCCTTGCGGGCACGCGATGAGGCCTTTCATCTGGAGGTGTTGATCCGCATGCAGGACGACAAGGGCGATGTGTTGCCCCCCGGCGTGTTCATGCCAGCGGCGGAATACTACTATCTCATGCCGGCCATCGACCGCTGGGTGATCACCCATACATTGCAGGAGGTGGAGGGCCTGTTGCCGCAACTGGACGTGTCCGCCAAGGGGTATATCGCCATCAACCTTTCCGGCCAATCGCTCGGCAGCAGTGAATTCCTGCGCTTCGTGGTCGATGCCGTCCAGGGCAGCGCCGTGCCCAACGAATGGATCGGTTTCGAGATCACCGAATCCGCCGCCGTCGGCAACCTCGACAAGGCCAAACGGCTGATCGACACCCTGCGGGGCATGGGGTGCGCCTTCTCCCTGGACGACTTCGGCACCGGCCTCAGCTCCTTTGCCTACCTGCGCCAGTTCAACGTGGACTACCTCAAGATAGACGGCACCTTCGTCAAGCCCCTGGGGGAAGACCCCGTGTCCGAGGCGATGGTCTCGGCGATCAACCACGTGGGTCACGTCATGGGCCTCGAGACCGTGGCCGAATTCGTGGAGAACGAGGCCATCCGGGCCAAACTGGTGTCGCTCAACGTGGACTACGGGCAGGGGTACGGC
This sequence comes from Sedimenticola sp., assembly GCA_026983675.1. Taxonomy (GTDB): domain Bacteria; phylum Pseudomonadota; class Gammaproteobacteria; order Chromatiales; family Chromatiaceae; genus JALSTP01. The sequence goes on along the minus strand of JALSTP010000178.1, from coordinate 3,487 downwards.
CTCGGCAAGCCGGAGCCCCTGCAGGCCTTTTTTCAGCGGATGATCATGCCGGGGAACGACGAAACCGCCTATGAATGCGGCTGAAGACAAACGCCGTCCGGAAGCGGGGCGCATCCTCCGCACGCGGGCCGGCGCCACCACCTACCTGGCGCCCCGCGAAGCCCTCACCGAAGAGGAGACGCTGGCCGATCTGCGTACCACTATCCAGGCCGGTCTCGATGCCTGGGAGACCCGGATCGTCATCGACCTGGCGGCGGTGGCCACGCTCAACAGCGCCGCGCTCGAGCTGTTCGTCGACATGCAGGAACGGCTCCTGCGTGTGGGCGGCAGCCTCAAGGTGGCGCATCCCAACAGCACCCTGCGCGAGGTGTTCGAAGTCACCGGTGTCGACCGGCACATTCCGGTGCTCGATCCGGCGGCCGAAACAGCGTCTCCCCCGGAGCCCGGCGCCAAGCCGAAACGGCTGGGCGACATCCTGGTGGAAAAAGGGCTGCTCAAGCCGGCCCAAGTGGAGGAGGCCATCCAACTGCAGAATCATCTCGGCCGGCGCATGGGCCATATCCTCATCGACAAGGGCTGGGTCACGGAAAAGCAGTTTCTGCAGGCCCTGGGCGAACAGCTCTCCATCCCTCTCGTGCGCCTGCGGCCGGGCCTCTATGACCCCGACACGGTCAGGGAACTCGACAAGGAGGTGGCCGTCCGCCTGAAGGTGATGCCGCTGTTCAAGGTCAAGGGCATCCTCACCCTCGCCACCAGCGACCCCCAGGCGATCCCCACCTTCGACGAGGTGGAGGAGTACACCAAGGCCCGCGTGCGGCCCGTCCTCGCCACCCGCGAAGAGATCCTCAAGGCCATCAACAGCGCCTTCGACGGCACCGAGCTGTCCCCTGACCTGCTCAACGATCTGGACGACGATTTCCAGATCGTGGAAGAAACCCGCCACGACGACTACGCCACCATCGACGAGATGGCCGCCGGCAGCCCCATCATCAACCTGGTCAACTCCGTCATCCAGCGGGCGGTCCACGACGGCGCCAGCGACATCCACATCGAGCCCTCGCGCACCCGCTGCCGCATCCGCTTCCGCATCGACGGCCTGCTGTACGAGGTCATGACACCCAAGCTGGAACTGCACGCGCCGCTGGTCTCGCGGCTCAAGGTGATGGCCAACCTCGACATTGCCGAGCGCCGCCTGCCCCAGGACGGACGCATCCAGGTGCACACCCACGGGCGCGCCGTGGACCTCCGCTTCAGCTCCCTCCCGGGGCTGTTCGGCGAAAAGGTGGTGCTGCGGGTGCTGGACAAGAACCAGGCGATCCTGGACGTGGACAAGCTGGGCATGGCGGAGAGCAACCTCGCCACCTTCAAGCGGCTGCTGAGCCGTCCCAACGGCCTGATCCTGGTCACCGGCCCCACCGGCAGCGGCAAGACCACCAGCCTCTATGCGGCCCTCAACCACCTCAACAGCATCGAAAAGAACATCGTCACCATCGAAGACCCGGTGGAATACCAGGTGGAGATCATCAACCAGAACGAGGTCAAGGCGGGCATCGGCCTCACCTTCGCCCGCATCCTCAAGCACGTGTTGCGGCAGGACCCCGACATCATCATGGTGGGCGAGATCCGCGAGCGCGAGACCGCCGAGATCGCCGTGCAGGCGGCCCTCACCGGCCACCTCGTTCTCTCCACCCTGCACACCAACGACAGCGTCGGCGCCATTACCCGCATGCTGGAGATGGGAGTGGAGCCCTACCTGCTCTCCTCCGCCCTCATCGGCGTGGTCGGCCAGCGGCTGGTGCGCACCCTCTGTCCCGCCTGCAAGACCACCTACCTCGCGCCGCCGGAGATGATCGAACGCTACCACTGGCAGGACAGGGGCAACGTGCGGCTGGCCAAGGGGCGCGGCTGCCCCGAATGCTACGACTCCGGCTACAAGGGGCGCATGGCCGTCCACGAGATGCTGGAGACCGACAGCGACATGCAGCGCCTCATCATCGGCAACCCCAGCCGTGACCAGCTCAGCGACTACCTGGCCCAAAAGGGCATGAAGCTGCTGTTCGACGACGGCCTCGACCGCGTGCTGGCGCAACAGACCACCCTCGAAGAAGTGACCCGCGCGGTCAGCCTGTAGGGGACGGCATGGCCATCGAACTGAACGAGCGGATCGAACCGAAGGCCCCGGCCCGGAGCCTGGGCAGGCGCCTCGCGGCATGGCGGCCCCGCGGCCGGATCCGTCCGCGCGACCGCATGTTCTTCACTGAACAACTCGCCCTGCTGTTGGAGACCGGCTCCAGCCTTCATGCCGCGCTCAACGCCCTCAAGGCGCAGAGCAAAAACCCGGCCATGACCGCGCTGGTGGGCGGGCTGGCCGCGGACGTGGCCGAAGGCCGCACTTTCTCCCACGCCCTCTCGCGCCGCCCGGACGTCTTCTCCCGCACCTACGTCAACCTGATCGCCGCCAGCGAAGAGGGCGGCTACATGCACCAGGTGCTGGAACAACTGCTGGAGATGGACGCAAAGCGCGAGGCCATGCACCGTACCCTGGTCTCGGCGCTCACCTATCCCGCCTTCCTCACCCTGTTCGCCACCGCCGTGGTGATCTTCGTGCTGGTGGTGGTGTTCCCCAAATTCGGCGACCTCTTCGCCTCCATCCAGGACCAGTTGCCCGCGACCACCCTCATCCTCATGCGCGCCAGCGGATTCTTGTTGGCCCACTGGCCCTGGTTGCTGCTGGGGCTCGGCGCGGCCCTCGCCGGGCTCCACGCCTGGGCCCGCAGCGCGCCGGGGTGCGAACGACTGGACGGGCTCAAGCTCGCCGTTCCCGGCCTGCGCACCGCCTTCGCCCGGCTCTATCTGGTGCAATTCCTGCGCGTCATGAGCCTGTCGCTCGGCAACGGCGTGCCCATCCTCGACGCCCTCCACGCCGCCCGCGAAGTGGTGCGCAACCGCCGCTTCCGCCGATTCATCGACCGCGTGGAACAGCGCGTGCGCGAGGGCGGCGGCCTCGCCCATGCCTTCACCGAATCCCCTTTCATTCCCCCCATCGCCGCCCAGATGATCCACACCGGTGAAGAGAGCGGCCACCTGCCCAAGGTCACCGCCCGCCTCGCCGACCACTACGAGACCGAGATGACCCGCCACCTCCAGACCTTCTCCCGCATGGCCGAACCCGTCCTGTTGCTGGTCATGGGCGCGGTGGTGGGCGTCATCGTCAGCTCGCTGATCCTGCCCATCTTCAAGCTCTCGGCAGCGGTGCATTATTAACCCGGCAACAATATATATCGCATTCAGCCGTGGCGTGCTGGTTCGCAGCAAGGCGCCTCATCGCCGCTGTAGCCACCCTACAGCAAGATGGGGCAACGCAGTCTGCGGGCCGGCACGCCACGGCCCGTCTTTGAATATCATAGGGTTAGGGACTTCAGGCAGGCGCCGGACCTGCGTTCCAGCGCGCTGGACAGGATGTCCAAGTGTCGCGAGTGCATGGATG
>JALSTP010000177.1 GCA_026983675.1 Sedimenticola sp. | reverse complement strand
CTGCGTTCCAGCGCTTGGCAAGGGAATGACCCTTGCCTGCGCACTGCGCCTTGTTCCGGCGCCTGCCTGAAGCCCTGAATGCGATATATATTGTTGCCGGGTTAATAACCCGGCAAGTTTGCAGACACTGTGCATAACTGGAAACACACTACGATTACTCACATCGAAAAGACTACGGGAGACAAGACGACATGACGACCGGAAACAAGACAAACGACGCGCAACAAAATCCCTACGAGAAGATGACGGCCCAGGCGGTACAACCCGGCAATGAAAGCGAGCATCGGATCGCCGCTGCATTGCGCGACCACGCCAACCCGGTTTTGCCCGCCATCTTCAATCGTCAGGAGCGCAAAGTGGTGCAAAAGGCATTGATCGCCGAACTGGAACAAGGCTTCGAGCATCGTAGGAAAGCCATCGGGATGGCGCTCGAAAGCCGCCTGCACTCCATTCGTGAGGGCTGCAACCACGTCTTGGTGGTTGCAAAAACGCAATTACGCCAGCAACGCATCGAATACTATGCCCAAAGCCTTCGGCAGCTCGAACACCGCATGCAAATCTTGGCCGATACATTTCTCGCCGAAGCGGATCAACGCTTCGAGCGGCTGGACAGCTACCAGCATGAATCCATTCGGCAACGGGAAAAGGCGCGCATCGAAAACTCTGTCGATCAGTTTCTCACCACCATTGACCGTATGATGGAGGAATTCATCAACATCGTCAGTGAGCACATCGATCACGACCACTGAACCGATTCCTGTTCAGGCAACCGGCCTTGCGGTCAATGCGCCACCGCAGGGCTGTTTCCTCCATCAGAACATGAATGCTCTACCGCCTGAAAACCGGATTGACCGAACCCAAGTCCGATTATTATTAACCCGGCAACAATATATATCGTATTCAGCCGTGGCGTGCCGGTTCGCAGCAAGGCGGCCCATCGCCGCTGTAGCCACCCTACAGCAAGATGGGGCAACGCACTCTGCGGGCCGGCACGCCGCGGCCTGTCTTTGAATATCATAGGGTTAGGGGCTTCAGGCAGGCGCCGGCCCCGCATCCGGGAAGCGCCGGGAGGCGATACGCGCTAGAATCCGCGCTTTGGCAACGGGGAGAGGCTGTGAGCACGCACGATTACGATACCCTGATCATCGGCAGTGGCCCCGGCGGCGAGGGGGTGGCGATGAAGCTGGCCAAGTCGGGTCGCCGGGTGGCGGTGGTGGAGGCCTATACCGAAGTGGGCGGAGGTTGCCTGCATTGGGGCACCATCCCCAGCAAGGCGCTGCGGCACAATATCCAGATGTTGGCCGACTATCGCCGCAATGCCCTCTTCCGCCAGACCGTACGCCAGATCGAGATCGACTATCCCCAACTGCTGGAGGCGGCAAATGGCGTCATCCAGCAGCAGGTGCGCACCACCAACCGCTACTACAGCCGCAACGGGGTGGACGTGATCCACGGCCGGGCCGCCTTTGTCGACCCCTGGACGGTGGAGGTGAGGGAAGAGAGCGGCGTCTGCAAGCGTGTCACCGCTGACAGTTTTGTCGTCGCCAGCGGATCGCGGCCCTACCACCCTGCCGACGTGGACTTCAGTCACCCCCGCATCCTGGACAGCGACACCGTGCTGAAACTGGAGCATACGCCCCGCTCCCTCACCATTTACGGGGCCGGGGTGATCGGGTGTGAATACGCCTCCATCTTCTGCAACCTGGACGTGAAGGTGAATCTGGTCAACACCCGCGACCGGCTGCTCTCTTTCATGGACGACGAGATCACCGACGCCCTGAGCTATCACCTGCGCAACCAGGGTACCGTGATCCGCCACGACGAGGCGTATGCGCGCGTGGAAGCCACCGATGACGGTGTGATCCTGCACTGCAAGTCGGGCAAGAAATTCAAGACCGAACTGCTGCTGTGGGCCAACGGCCGCAGCGGCAACACCCAGGACATGGGGCTGGAGGGGATCGGCATCGAGATCAACACCCGGGGACAGATCGTGGTGAACAAGCGTTACCAGAGCGCCCAGCCGCACATCTACGCCGTAGGCGACGTGGTGGGCTATCCGGGGCTGGCGAGCGCCAGCTACGATCAGGGCCGCTTCGCCGGCGCCCTGATTGCCGAGGGCGAGGCGGACTGGCGCCTGATCGAGGACATCCCCACCGGTATCTACACCAGCCCGGAGATCAGTTCCGTGGGCCGCACCGAGCGCGAGTTGACGGAGCAGAAGGTCCCCTACGAGGTGGGTCATGCCGCCTTCAACAGCATCGCCCGCGCCCAGATCAGCGGCCATACCGTGGGGATGCTCAAGCTCCTCTTCCACCGCGAGACGCTGGAACTTCTCGGCATCCATTGCTTCGGCGAGCGCGCCGCCGAGATCATCCACATCGGCCAGGCGATCATGGCCCAGGAGGGCGGGGCCAACACCTTGCGTTATTTTGCCGAGACCACCTTCAACTACCCTACCATGGCGGAGGCCTACCGGGTGGCGGCGTTGAACGGGCTCAACCGGATCTTTTGAACCGCAGCGGCCCGGCCTCCCGGCCGGGCCGCTGCGCCTGCTCAGCGCTGGGCGAAATAGTCGGCGAGATACTGATCGAAGGGCTGGGTGTCCGCCGCCTCCAGCTCGGCCTGACGTTGCAGTGAGCGCCGCGTTTCTTCTTCGAACAGGCGGCGGCGCGCCACGTCCGGTGCATGTCCTTTGAAATAGTCCCTGTGCCGCAGCGACATGCGCTTGGCATAGTCATAGAACCCCTCGCCCTCGGCCCGCATTTCGGCGAGCATGCGGGCGGACGGGGTGCGGCCGGGATCCTCTATCTTCGCCTTCTGTTCACGCAGGGCATCGCCATAGGCATGTCCCCCTGCCGTGGCGTCCAGCAGTTCGCAGATACCCTCCATGATATCGAGGATCTCCATGCCCCATTGGGCGAGACGCCGTTCACGGCCGTTCCAGAAAAGGTGGAGCCGCGGGTCCCGGCCACGGTGCGCCACGCCGCCCTGGTTGCGGTCGATCTCGCGCCGCTCGTGGAGGTTGATCGGCGGGCTGTCCGCGAGCAGACAGAAGATCATGAAGGCCTCGAGGAAACGAATCTGGGGGGCATCCACGCCCAGGGGATGAAAGATGTTTACATCCAGGGAACGCAGTTCCACATAGCGCACGCCACGGCGCTTGAGCGCCAGGCTCGGCTTTTCATTGTCATCCAGCACCTGCTTGGGCCGCACGGTACTGTAGTACTCGTTTTCGATCTGCAGGACGTTGGCGTTGAGCTGCTCGTAACGGCCGTCCACCACCACCCCGATGGCCTCGTATTCGGGACAGGGCGTCTCGATCGCCCATGTCAGGCTGCGTACATAAGCCTCCAGGCTGTCATAGTTGGCCTTCATGCCGGTGGTCTGTTCGCGGCTGTTCTGGTAGCCGATGTCGCCCATGCGCAAGGAAGTGGCGTAGGGGAGGTAATAGGTGGTCTCATCGAACTCGTCCAGGGTGGTGGGCCGGCCGCAGAGAAAGGACTTGCACACCGCCGGCGAGGCGCCGAACAGGTAGGGCATGAGCCAGCCAAACCGTTGCAGATTGCGGATCATGGCCATGTAAGCATCGTCGGTGAAGGCCCGTAACGGCCGCGTATCCTGTTCCAGCGCCTGATAGGCCGGCCAGAACCTGTCCGGCAGCGAGTAGTTGAAGTGCACCCCGGCGATCACCTGCATCACCCGGCCATAGCGGTGCCCAAGTCCCCGGCGATAGACCGTTTTCATGACCCCCGGGTTGGATCGGCCATAGCGGGCAATGGGAATGGCGTCCGCACCCTTGACGATGCACGGCATACTGGTGGTCCACAACAGCTCGTCTTTCAGCTTGCTGTAGACGAATTCATGGATGTCCTGGAGGAACCTGAGCGCGGATTCGGGGGGCGTCAGCGGCGGGGTGATGAACTCCAGCAGCGCCTCTGAATAATCGGTGGTGATATACGGATGCGTGAGCGGCGCGCCGAGCGCCGCCGGATGGGGGGTCTGCGCAATCCCGCCGCCGGCGGCGACGCGCAGACTCTCCTTTTCGAGGCCGATCAATCCCCCATACAACAGTCCCCTGTGGGCCGGCGCATGCAGTCGGGCCAGACGATGTTCTATTTTTCGGTACAAGTTCTATGTTTCCGGGTTTCACGCTGTTGCAATGAATCCAACCGGTTGGAAAGAAGATGTCGGGTTAATAACAACAGTAACGACCGGCCCGCCAGCCAAAACTTGTCTTTTGTCCGCACGGGCACTCTATCCCCCTGCTACTGCGATGAACGATGGTGAGAAATCCAGGCCAGCCTTGCCGGCGACGAATGATTATACCCGAAGGGGGAGCCCCCATACCCCCGCGGGGGAAGGGAATAAGAGCAGGATGGCGCATCAGGTTGAGAACCCGGGAGAGCTTCACGAATGGAGACGCTTTCCCGGGTACCGGATGGATGGCGTGGTCGACAGGACTTCAGTCTCGCCGGCTGGTGTCAGCGCATGGCGGCGCGGGGACTCTCCTCTTCTCGCCGGAGCTTGACATAGTCCGCCAAAATCCTTGCCGCTTCGTTGAGCAGAATCCGGTCCGTCGCCTTGGCCTCCTTTTCACGATCCTTCGCCGGCGCCTCCTTTTTATCGTCTTTATCGTCCTTCACGGGCGGCAGGCCCACCGAGGCGCGGAAACGGTTTTTGTATTCCTGCCGTAATGCCTCCTTCTTCTTCCATTCCTGCTCACGCTTGCTTTCAAGCAAGGTCACCTTCTTTTGCTTGTCCAGATCGTCCAGCATGTGTTGCTCTTCTTCAAGCAGCTGAAAGCCGGAATCGTGCTGGATCCGCGCCATTGCCTGGCGGCGTACCTGCGCCACCGCGCCGAGATGCCCGGGGACATAGTGCGCCGCTTTGATGCGCGCCCAGGGCAAGGCGTTCTCCAATGCCCGCTCGCCATGCTTGCCGGCGGTTGCGGCGGTTGGGAAGGTGATATCCGGCACGACACCCTTGTGCTGGGTACTGCTGCCATTGACGCGGAAGAACTGCGCCATGGTGAGCCTGAGGCGCCCCAGATCCGAATCGTCGCCCGCCACGAAACGGTCGAGGTCGATGAGCGTCTGCACCGTACCCTTGCCGAAGGTGGGTTCGCCAATGATGATGCCGCGCTGGTAGTCCTGGATGGCGCCGGCAAAGATCTCCGACGCCGAGGCGCTGTTGCGGTCCACCAGCACTGCCAGCGGCCCGTCATAGACGACCCCTGGGTCGATATCGCGCTCCACCTCGACCTCGCCGAAGGCGTCCTTCACCTGCACCACGGGACCGGTGTCGATGAACAGGCCAGTCAGTTCCGTCGCTTCTGAAAGCGATCCGCCGCCATTTTCGCGCAGATCGATGATGATGCCGTCCACATGCTTTGCCTTGAGATCCTTCAATAATTTGCGCACATCGCGCGTGGTGCTGCGGAAATCCTTGTCACCCCGTGATTCGGCCCGGAAGTCACGATAGAAAGTGGGAATATCGATCACACCGATACGCAGGCCGCCGAGCCCTTTCAGACCCTCGATCACGGAAGCCTTGGCCGCCTGGTTCTCGAGCTTGATCTTGTTTCGGACCAGAGTGACCATCTGCCCCTTGCCATTGGCGCCCGCGTCCTCTGGCAGCACCTGAAGGCGAACCACCGACCCCTTGGGGCCGCGGATCTTTTCCACCACGTCCTGCAACCGCCAGCCGACCACGTCCTCCATCGGCCCCGTCAGGCCCTGGGCCACGCCCACGATGCGGTCACCGGCATGCAGTTGCCCGCTTATCTTGGCGGGTCCACCGCTGACCACTTCCTGCACGACGGTATACTCCCCATCCTGGCGCAACACTGCGCCGATACCCTCCAGCGACAGCCGCATGCTGATATCGAAGTTTTCCGAGGTGCTCGGCGACATGTAGCTGGTGTGTGGCTCCAGCGCCAGGGTGTAGGCGTTGATGAAACTCTGGAACACATCGTCGGCATCGAACTGGTGGACGCGACGGTTCAGGCCTTCGTACCGCTCGCGCAGCGTCTTCCTGATCTCCTTGTTGTCCTTGCCGGCAAGCCGCAGATTGAGGATGTCGTTCTTCACCCGCTTGCGCCAGATGTCGTCGAGTTCCTTGCGGGTAGCGGGCCAGGGGGCGTTCTCACGATCGAATTCGTACTCTTCATCCACATTGAAATCGAGATGGGCGTCCAGCAGTTTCAATGCCTTGGCGACCCGGTCGCTCACCCGTTTGCGGTAGATACGGAAGATTTCGAAGGCCGGCTCCAGGCGGGCGCTGCGCAGATAGTCGTCGAGCTTGTGCCGATAGCGGGAGAAGGCGTCGATGTCACGTTTCAAAAAGAAGAAATGATTGGGATCCAGCGTGTCCAGATAGCGCTTCAGGATCTGCTCGGAGAGTTTGTTGTCGAGCGGCGTCTTCTTGTAATGATAACGGTCGATCACTTTGGTGATGATCAGGGCCGCCTGGCGGTGCTTGCGCGTGGGCTCCAGTTGATTGAGCTTGACCTCCATCACCCGGGCCATGGCATTGCCTGAAATGAAGACCGCCAGAATAAACAATAGAGCACGTTTGGTTAAAGTTCGCATAATCTGTTTTCCATCGACGATAGACCTCGCCTTTCGCCCTTTCTCGCTTGTGGGAACGTTCAAGACGTTCTCAGGCGCCCGGCGGATTTAACACTGTTCCCTAACAGGATGTTGGAAAGTCGTTCCATGGACGTTTTCAACACCGGAACCGGAAAATACGATTTCCCGTTTCTTTCATTTTCATGACGTGCAGTCATCGAAAATGGCGGTACCTCCTTCACCGCGCGCAGACTGCTGAAAAACGGTGTTTTTCAGCAGCCTGCTAATCCAGCGATTTCGCTTCAATGGGTTGAACCCGACAGGCGCCCGGATATTCCAATACTGACCAGTAACTGTACAGTAAGTCAACCGTTAGACATGCAATTGACAACCAAGTTTCGTGCCAAACACGCCTCATGAAGGCCCCCGCTTTCAGGGCAAGGGGCCATGCAACCCCCACAGCAGGTCCAGATAGTCGGGTTCGTCCGGGGTGAGGAAGCCGTGGCGAATGAGGAAGTCGATCACCACCAGACTGCAATTGGGCTTGAAGGCGTCGCTCTCCCGCACGATGTCGGCCACTTCGTCCAATGGCAGGAGTTCGAAGCCGGCCATCTCCCCATCCGTAGCATGCGGGACGAAATCCGGGGGCAGCGCCAGATCGTAGCAGTAGAGCACATCCGGCCTGAGGCCCCTGTCCGTCTCCCGGCAGTAGGTGACCGCCCCGACTTCGCGCGCCCGCGCCGCCAGCGCGGATGGAATGCCCGCCTCTTCATGACACTCCTTGGCCAGGTTCTCCCGCAGGCCCATGCCATGGGGCAGGCCGCCGGCCGCCAGGTTGTCGAGCCGTGACGGATAGTTGACGCGCGACGCCGCCCGCCGGCCGATCCACATGCGTATTCCCCCATCATCCCTGACATAGCCGTTGATGTGCTGGCCAAAGGCGCGCACGCCAAAGTAGGGCGCCGCGCCCCGGTCGATCACGAACCGGGCCCGGTCCCGCGCGCCACCGGTCACGGGGTAAGGCTCGCCCAGCAGATAGGCGATGTGGCCGGCCTGTTCCAGTGCGACAATCACTTCGTCCACCGCCCGGGTGCGCGCATCCGCGCCGGCCAACGCGGAATTCAGCTCCACCGCCTGCCCCGTAAAGACAAACACCTCCGGCCATGCCGCCAGATGGCGGGCAAAGACGTGCCGCACACGGCCCACGGTCTCATTCTCACAACGCAGTGGCAGGTAGTCCTCCGGGGTCCATCCGTTGCAGGCGCGGATCCTGTCCATGTAACTCATGGGTCAGCCCCTCCATCGGCGATCACGGTGCAGACCACGCGCCGCTCGCTGCGCGGCCCGTCGAACTCACAGAAAAAGATGTTCTGCCAGCGGGAGACCCCCAGACGGCCCTCGATCAGGGGAATCGTCTCGGAGGGGCCCACCAGTCCGGCCTTGAGATGAGCGTCGCCATTGCCGTCCTGGGCGTCGTGCAGCCACACGCCTAGCGGGATCATCCGGCGCAGCAGATTGAC
>JALSTP010000176.1 GCA_026983675.1 Sedimenticola sp. | reverse complement strand
ACGAGGAAGGAGAAAACTTCGTCAAGATCCTGGTATACAACGGCCGTGTCACCTTACTGCCACGGATCCATGAGTTGTTCGAGCGTTATCTGGCGGAGCATCAGGGCGTCGCCGAGGTGGAAGTGACCACCGCCTATCCGTTATCCGAGGAGGATCGGGCCGAACTGATTCAGGCGCTGGAACGCAATCTGGGAAAGCGGGTTCAGCTTGTGCTCCACGAGGATCGGCAATTGATCGGCGGCGTTCGCATTCGGGCCGGGGACAAGGTCATCGACGGCTCGGTACGCGGTCGGCTGGAACGTTTGGCAAAACGACTCTACAGCTAGAGTGAGATTAGAATCATGCAACTGAATCCTGCAGAAATTAGCGACCTGATCAAAGAAAAGATCAAGGAATTCGAAGGCGGTGTGGAGGCGCGCACCGAAGGCACGATCGTCAGTCTGACGGACGGCATCGTGCGCATTCACGGGTTGGAAGACGTCATGCACGGGGAAATGCTGGAGTTTCCCGGAGACACGTTCGGCATGGCCCTGAACCTGGAGCGCGACTCGGTCGGTGCGGTGGTGGTCGGTTCCTACGAACACCTGAGCGAGGGAGACTGGGTGCGCTGCACCGGAAAGATCTTCCAGGTACCGGTGGGCGAGGCGATGCTGGGTCGAGTGGTGGACGCTCTGGGCCGTCCCATCGACGGCAAGGGTCCCATCGAGACCGAGCACTATTCGCCCATCGAGAAGATCGCGCCGGGGGTGATCGCCCGCCAGTCGGTGGACCAACCCCTGCAGACGGGCCTCAAGGCCATCGACGCCATGATCCCCATCGGCCGTGGTCAGCGTGAGCTGATCATCGGCGACCGCCAGACCGGCAAGACCGCCATCGCTGTCGATACCATCATCAATCAGAAGGGCACCGGGGTTAAGTGCATCTACGTGGCGGTGGGACAGAAGCAGTCCACCGTCGCCAACATCGTCCGCAAGCTGGAAGAACACGGGGCCATGGAATACACCACGGTGGTGGCGGCCACCGCGGCCGAATCGGCGGCGCTGCAGTTCATCGCCCCCTATGCTGGCTGCTCCATGGGCGAGTATTACCGTGACCGGGGTGAGGATGCCCTGATCGTCTACGACGATCTGACCAAACAAGCATGGGCCTACCGCCAGGTCTCGCTGTTGCTGCGCCGCCCGCCGGGACGTGAGGCCTATCCCGGGGACATTTTCTATCTCCATTCCCGCCTGCTTGAGCGGGCCGCCCGGATCAACGCCGCCGAGGTGGAAAAGCGGACCAACGGTGAAGTGAAGGGTAAGACGGGATCGCTGACCGCGCTTCCCATCATCGAGACCCAGGCCGGCGATGTCTCCGCCTTCGTGCCCACCAACGTGATCTCCATCACCGACGGCCAGATCTATCTGGAGACCGACCTGTTCAACGCCGGTATCCGCCCGGCGGTGAATCCCGGTATCTCCGTGTCCCGGGTCGGCGGGGCGGCCCAGACCAAGATCATCAAAAAGCTGGGTGGCGGTATCCGTCTCGACCTGGCCCAGTACCGGGAACTGGCGGCGTTCGCCCAGTTCGCCTCCGACCTGGACGAGGCCACCCGCAAGCAGATCGAGCGCGGGCAACGGGTGACCGAACTGCTCAAGCAGCCCCAGTATCACCCGATGTCGGTGGCCGAGCAGGCGGTGTCCCTGTTCGCCGTCAACGAGGGTTTTCTGGACGACGTGCCGGTC
>JALSTP010000175.1 GCA_026983675.1 Sedimenticola sp. | reverse complement strand
CCAGTGCATCCATGCACTCGCGACACTTGGACATCCTGTCCAGCGCGCTGGAACGCAGGTCCGGCGCCTGCCTGAAGCCCCTAACCCTATGATATTCAAAGACAGGCCGTGGCGTGCCGGCCCGCAGGCTGCGTTGCCCCATCTTGCTGTAGGGTGGCTACAGAGGCGATGGGGCGCCTTGCTGCGAACCGGCACGCCACGGCTGAATACGATATAGATTGTTGCCGGGTTAATAATATAGAGAGGGCTTTTGGGTTTTTCCTCATTTTCTCTGATAATATAAGGCGTTGAAAAACAATCCGCGGCCCGGCAGGTGGGACGGCGCATACGCCCACCAGAATCTTGGCCGGAAGCGGGCCATAATCCACAACCGCAAGAGGACTTGGGATGAGCGACTACATTGACGATGTAAAAAAATATGCCAGCGACGCGGACGAGGCCGTGGTCAATGCCATCGTAAAACATCTGGGGATCGCGCTGCGCAGCAGGGACGCCTCTCTCGTCTCCTGCTCGCAGAAGAAAGAGCTCGATCGCGTGAGAGATGGATTCCTGAAAAAGAAACTCGGCCTCAAAGAGGACGACGCAACACTGGACGCCGCCATCCAGGAAGTCTGCGAAAAGATGGGCAAGAGCAACCCCAACAAATCACGGGTAACCTTCTACTACCTGCTTGCGGAGAAGTTCGGCAAAAAATCCATATTTGCCTGAGCCCTCTCCCGGCATAACATAGAAAACCCGCCGGCCCGCGCCGGTGGGTTTTTGTTCGTCCCGAAAAAAGGAACACACAGATGAAACGGGTCGGCGCCCATGTAAGCGCCAGCGGCGGCGTCGAGAACGCGCCGCTGAATGCCCAGGCGATCGGGGCCAAAGCCTTTGCCCTGTTCACCAAGAACCAGCGGCAATGGCGCGCCAAACCGCTCACCGACGAAAGCATTGGCGCCTTCAAAGCCAATCTCGCCAAAGTCGGCATCGCGCCACATCATGTGCTGCCACACGACAGCTACCTGATCAACCTCGGTCACCCTGAGGCGGAGGGACTGGAAAAATCACGCCACGCCTTTTCAGACGAGATGCACCGGTGCGAACAGTTGGGCCTGGAACTGCTCAACTTCCACCCCGGCAGTCATCTAAAGAAGATTGCCGAGGCGGACTGCCTGGCACGCATCGCGGAATCCATCAATCTGGCGCTGCAACAGACCAATGGGGTCACGGCGGTGATCGAAAATACCGCCGGCCAGGGCACCAACCTGGGCTATCGCTTCGAGCAGATCGCGGCGATCATCGAGCAGGTGGAGGACAAGAAGCGGGTCGGCGTCTGCCTCGACACCTGCCACACCTTCACCGCCGGCTACGATCTTCGAACGCCGGCGGCCTGTGACCAGACCTTCGCCGAATTCGACCGCGTGGTGGGCTTCCGGTACCTGCGCGGCATGCACCTCAACGACAGCAAGCCCGACCTCGGGTCACGGGTGGACCGCCACGCGAGCCTGGGCAAGGGGAAGCTGGGTTGGGCGGTGTTCCGCTACATCATGAACGACGCGCGCTTCGAGGAGATCCCGCTGATCCTGGAGACCCCCGACGACACCCGCTGGGCACAAGAGATCGAGGCGCTGTACGCTTTGCAGGAGGGTTAGCAGGCTGTGTGCGGCACAAGGATGTACCGCCATTTTCGATGGTCGTAACTCATTGAAAATGAAGGAACCGGGACACCGCATTTTCCGGTTCCGGGGTTGAAGAAGTCCATGGAGGGACTTTTTCGACATCCTGTCGGACCGGCCTCCCCCGCTGACGCGCGGGAGGCCGTCACCACCGATCAGTGCTGATGACCCCCTTCACCATGCACGTGGCCATGTTCCATTTCTTCGGCGGTGGCGTCGCGCACGTCCACCACCTTGACGTCGAAGTGCAGGGTCTTGCCGGCGAGCGGATGGTTGCCGTCGACCACCACCACGTCGTCGTCCACATCGGACACGGTCACCACCAGCATCTGGCCATCGGGGGACTGGGCCTGGAACTGCATGCCTGGCTGAATCTCCACGTCCGGCGGAAACTGGCTGCGTGGCACCCGCTGGATCTGGGCCAGATCCTTCTCGCCATAGGCTTGATCGGGCGCTATGGAGACACTCAGCTCATCGCCCGCCTGCTTGCCTTCCAGGGCCTGTTCGAGTCCCGGGATGATGTTGCTCGCACCGTGAAGATAGGCGAACTCGCCATTGCTGGACTGGTCTATGGTCGTCCCCTCGTCATCCTTGAGGGTGTAGTCGATGGTCGTGACTTTATCTTTGCCAACTTGCATTTATGTCTCCGAATGAAATGATCAGGGCCTGATCCCACGGATGGCAGTCAACAGCAAACACATCGACATCGCGTCTCCACAGTCACAAGGCAGTCTTGGGATATTGGCCGGCAAACAATGAAGCTGTTTGCCGTCCAGGAGCCAGTTGGATTTGACCGATCGAAGCGAAAATCCGACAGACGCCTGTACTAATAGTATATAATTTATCGCTTTTCCGCACGCCCTCACGGCTCCGGTACTTTCGAGATGAAACACAAGACAGACGATCTGCGGATCAAAGAGATCAAAGAGGTCATCCCCCCGACCGAGGTGCGCGAGGCCTTCCCCATCACCGAACAGGTAGCGGCAATGGTCTATGAGACCCGCCAAGCGATCCACGACATCCTGCACGGTAAGGACGATCGCCTGCTGGTGGTGGTCGGACCCTGCTCGGTACACGACCCGCGGGCGGCGCTCGACTACGCAGAACGCCTGCGCAAGGTGCGGGATGACCTGAAAGGCGATCTGCTGATCGTGATGCGGGTCTATTTCGAGAAACCGCGTACCACGGTGGGTTGGAAGGGGCTCATCAACGACCCCGACCTGGACGGCACTTTCGAGATCAACAAGGGACTGCGCCTTGCCCGCGACTTGCTCATGCAGATCAACGGCATGGGGATCCCCGCCGGCACCGAATTCCTCGACCTCATCACACCGCAATACCTGGCCGACTTGATCTCCTGGGGTGCCATCGGGGCGCGCACCACCGAAAGTCAGGGCCATCGTGAACTCGCCTCCGGCCTCTCCTGCCCGGTGGGTTTCAAGAACGGCACCGACGGGACCCTCAAGATTGCAGTCGACGCCATCCGCGCCGCGGCCCGCCCCCATCACTTTCTATCCCTGACCAAGGATGGCCGTTCCGCCATCTTCTCCACGACAGGCAACGCCGACTGCCATGTGATCCTGCGCGGCGGTCAGCGTCCCAACTACGACGCCGAGAGCGTCGATATGGCGGCGCAGGAGATGGAGAAGGCGGGCCTGGAGCCCCGGCTGATGATCGACTTCAGCCACGCCAACAGCCGCAAACAATACGAAAAACAGTTGGAAGTGGGCCGGGACGTGGCGGGCCAGATCGCCCGCGGCGACGCCCGCATCATCGGCTGCATGATCGAGAGCCACCTGGTGGCGGGGCGGCAGGACAATACGCCGGACCGGGAACTGGTCTATGGCCAGAGCATCACCGACGCCTGCATCGGTTGGGACGACAGCGTGCCCCTGCTGCACCGGCTCGCCGAGGCCGTGCGGGCGCGACGCCACGTCTTGCAGGAACAAGGGCCGGATCGGGACATCTCCGAACCCGGCACGCAAGGGGCCTCCGAGTAGAAGACCACGCGGTTCACATATCAAAACCGGCCATTTTGTACCAGCGCTTCGCCTCTTCAGGGTCCTTCTCCACGCCGCGCCCTTCTTCATACATCATCGCCAGCGTGGTCTGCGACCCGGCAAGCCCCTGCTCCGCCGCTTTCTTGAACCACTCCACCGCTTTGGCCGGATTCTTCTCCGTGCATTCCCCCTCCATGTACATGAACGCCAGCCCATGTTGTGCCAGCGCCAGACCGGCCTCGGCCGCGGCCTTCATGTATTTGTAGGCGAGCAGGGGATTCTCGGTCATGCCCAGCCCGTTCTGCGCCATGATCGCCATCCGGTACTGGGCCTCCGGCTCCCCGGCATCCGCGAGTGGTGAAAGCAGCCCCGCGGCGCGCGCAAAATGCTTGCCCTCAAATGCCGCGATCCCACTGCTCAACTCCATCTGCATATCACTGTCGTTCATATCCACATCTCCGCTAATCAGCCTCTTCTACGCCGATCCAACTCGACGATAGCGTGGCCCTGCCGTCCCAACGCGCCACCGCCCGTCCGATATCCCAAGCGCCGTATCGCCACCCGGTTTCTCACCCGGGCACAGCGCCGTCCATCGGCCAGGAAGTAGTCATATTCGAATATCGGCGAACTGCGTCCCTGCTCCGCCAGTTCTCCTGCGATCCTGTCGCGAAGGGCATGATCGAAGGCAAACTTCAACTCCAGATCGGTGCGCCCCTCGCACAGAAAATCGATGGCCAGGCTGCGCGTCCAGACTGCATACCCCGGAAACAGCCGCGCGCAAGCCAGCGCGGGAATGGGGTCCGCCAGCGACGCCATGCAGCCGCCAAACATGCTGCCGCCCGGATTCCGGTTGCGCCGGATCAGCGGCAGCCGGATGCGCGCCTCAAGCCCGTCGTCACTCAACTCCAGCAGCTTCACGCCCATGCTGCGAAACGGCGGATACCATTCGAGCCGCTTGCGCGGCGGCAACAGACGGGCATAGCGCAGCCAACTGTTCAACAGCATAATGCACTCCTTTTTCTCGGCAAACCGCGTTGTCCATGGAATTCAGGGGGTTGTTCGATCTTCTGGTTGGCTTCTCCGCCAACCGGCAGGAAAATAGAGTTTCATATTAACCCGGCAACAATATAGATCGTATTCAGCCGCGGCCTGTCTTTGAATATCATAGGGTTAGGGGCTTCAGGCAGGCGCCGGACCTGCGTTCCAGCGCGCTGGACAGGATGTCCAAGTGCATGGATGCACTGGAGCGACCTTGGCAAGGGAATGACCCTTGCCTGCGCACTGCGCCTTGTTCCGGCGCCTGCCTGAAGCCCTGAATGCGATATATAGTGTTGCCGGGTTAATAGTACACGACAACAACGTGGGGGTCGCGTCTCGCGGACGGCATTGTTATCGTTTGCCTCAGCGACAGGATAACCACCTCTATGCAAACGACACTAGCACCCGCTTTTCGCAACACCCCCGCCGGGGAGGCGGCGGAGCACATCCTCCGCACCTGTGTGCATTGCGGTTTCTGCAGCGCCACCTGCCCGACCTATCAACTGCTGGGCGATGAACTGGACAGCCCGCGCGGGCGCATCTACCAGATAAAGCAGGTGTTGGAGGGGGAGCGCCCAACACGCCGCACCCAGATTCACCTGGACCGCTGCCTCACCTGCCGCGCCTGCGAGACCACTTGCCCGTCGGGTGTCCGTTATGCCCAATTGCTGGAGGTGGGACGGCAACAGGTGGAGAACAGGGTCCAACGGCCCCTGAAGGAACGCATCGAGCGCTGGCTGGCGCTCACCCTGCTCCCCTATCCCCGGCGTTTCGCCACCCTCGTGCGTATCGGCCGCCTCGCCCGGCCCCTCCTGCCGAAACGGCTGGCGGACAAGCTCCCGGCAGCAGTTGCCTCCCCTCCCCCCCTTGCTTCCAGTCCAACGTGTGGCCGCCGCATGCTGTTGCTGGAAGGCTGCGTGCAGCCGGCCCTCGACCCCACCATCAACGCCGCCGCCAGAAACGTGCTGGCCCGGCTGGGCATCGCGCTCGATGCCGTACCGGAGGCGGGCTGCTGCGGCGCCATGCCCCAGCACCTGTCTGCCGAACATCAGGCCCTGGACATGATGCGCCGCAACATCGATGCCTGGTGGCCGGCGATCGAGGCAGGCACCGAGGCGATTGTGATCACCGCCAGCGCCTGCGCCGTAACGGTGAAGGCGTATGGCCGCCTGTTGCGCGACGATCCGGCATACCGCGAGCGCGCCGCGCGGGTTTCGGAAATGACGAAGGACCTGGTGGAGATTCTTGAAGGCGAAGCGCTGACACCGCTGGGCCGGGCCGAGGCGGACCATCCCCCCATCGCCTTCCATGCCCCCTGCACCCTTCAGCACGGCGAGCGCCTTCAAGGGCGCGTGGAGGCATTGCTGACCCGGCTGGGCTACCGTCTCACGCCAGTGCCCGATGCCCATCTCTGCTGTGGCGCCTCCGGTACCTACTCCCTCTTTCAACCGGACATCGCCCGCCGGTTGCGCACAAACAAACTGGCTGCACTCGAAAGCGGAAAGCCCGCCCTGATCGCCACCGCCAACATCGGTTGCCTGAACGATCTGCGTTCCGCTTCCCCCCTGCCGGTGATCCACTGGATCCGGTTACTGGAGCGGCTCACTGCGCCCGCAACCAGCGCCTCCACTGATTGAACAGGGATGTCTCCACCGCGGCAATGGCCATGCGTGGAGTCAACCCCCGGGTTCCGCCGCATTCGCCTCCCAGGCCATCGAGCAGACACCCCCGGCCGCCCGCCTCATCGAGGATGAGACTGCCCGCCGCATAGTCCCATAATTTCTGCCCTCCGTGCAGATAGAGCTGGAAGCGTCCCGCCGCCAGCCAGCACCACTCCAATGCCACCGCGCCAAGGCTGCGCAACGAGCGGAATGGCGGGGCATCCACCAGGGCATGCCGCAGGGAACGGTCGAGGCGTTTGAAATCGACCACGCCGATGCAGCGCTCCAGCGGCGGCGCGGCCCCACCCGGCCGCAGAGGTTCGTCATTGAGCCAGGCTCCCGTCCCCCGCAAGGCCATGAAACATTCGCACCGGACTGGATCGTAGACCATGCCCATCCGCACCTGCCCCGCTTGGATGTAGGCCAGCGATACGGCGAAGAAAGGCAGTCCCGATGCGTAGTTGGTGGTCCCGTCGAGGGGATCGAGACACCAGTAGCCCTCCGCCTCGCGCAGCCTCCGCTGCTGCGCATCGGCGCTCATCTCCTCGCCCAGCAGGGGGACATCCGGCCAACGTTGGCGCAGTCCCTCTTCGATCTGGATCTGCATCACCAGATCGGCTTCGGTGACCACGCTGCCATCGGCCTTGATCTGGCCCTCGATACGACAGAACCGGCTCATCAATTCACGCTGCGCCGTCGCCTCCACTAGCTCACGCAGGAAGGCCATGTCCGCCGCTGAGAAGCGAAGCTCAGTCACAGTGGATCCAGGGCGGCACGTGGCGGCCGGCATGGCGCAGCTTGCGGTCCAGTTCGCGGGCCCGCGGCATGTGCCCTTGCACCAGAGACCAGAAGGCGGGCGAATGATTGAGTTCCCGGGTATGACACAGCTCGTGCAGCAAGACGTACTCCACCTGCTCCCGGGGCAGAAACAGCAGCTTGGCGTTGAGGTTGATGTTGCGCCGTGAAGAGCAGCTTCCCCAGCGGGTCTTCTGCAGACGCACCGTCACCCGCTGGTAGCCCAGGCCGGTGCGCCGGCTCACCGCCTCCAGCCATTCCGGCAGCACCCGGCGGGCATGCCGCTTCAGCCATTCCCGCAGCAACCCGCGAGTGGCCGCGAGATCGTCTTCGCCGCCCGCGATCTGCAACTGCCCCGTACCCATCTCTTCCAGCCGGGCGCGGGAACCCGCGCACCGGACATAGCGCACCCGCCACGTCTCCGCGGTCGCCGCGAGGCAGAGGCGGCGCGGCGCCTCCCGGCAGGCCAGACGCCGGTCCCCGTCAGGGCCGCCCATGCGCTGGCGCGTCCGCTCGACCCAGTCCACGCGGCTGCGCAGAAACGCCTCGCCCTCGGCCAGATCCACATGGCGCGGCAGCACGAGCTCCAGCTCGCCGCCGGGCAGGATGCGAAGCCGCACATACTTGGCCCGGGAACTGAGGCGCAGCCGGTACGGCGGCAGACGCTCTTCGTCATGAACCGCTGTCATCGATAACACCTCCCGAGGGCATCAGGGACTCCATAATCGCCACCGTGTGCCGATGTAGCAAGTTGGAAATATCCCGGGATTGTATCGACTCAGAGGACAGGAAAACAGCGCCATGGCGAGCAGATTACCGCTGACTATTTACCCGGCAACACTATTATTAACCCGGCAACCAAATATTGATATAATATTGTCTCCTTGAGCGAGGAGGCATTGATGGAAAAGAGTGATGCACGCAAGCTTCCACTGGAGGCACTGAACGAGCGTCGGAGAAGAGCGGTGAA
>JALSTP010000174.1 GCA_026983675.1 Sedimenticola sp. | reverse complement strand
CACTGGGTGCAACCCCCGCTGCCGCAGGAGGCGGTGGCCGCGCGTCGCCGCACCTTGCCCTTGCGAATCCACTGTTCGAGCATGCCGCGCACCGCGTCCGGATCGCTGTCGAAATGGAGCGCAATATCGGAAAGGTTGGCGCTGCCGCGCGCCTGGAGATAGCGTTTGATGTCGGACAGGATCATGCCTCCACCCCCAGGGGTTTGGGAATCTGTTCACGCCCCCGGCCAGCCCACAGCCGCAACAGCAGCACGACCAGTCCCAACAGCGCAAGCAACCCGCCCACCCAGAGAGCCGACGTGATGGGGTGACGGGCATAGGTGGCGGTCTGGTAGAACAAGGTGGAGGTGGTGTAGGCGACGCCCGTGGTCCAGAGCGCCACGAAGGCCGCCCAGGATGCGCCCGCCTCGCGCACGATGGCGCCGATGGTGGCGACGCAGGGAAAATAGAGCAGGATGAACAGGAGATAGGCAAAGGCCCCCGCCTTACCGTCGAAACGGGCGGCCATGGCGCCGAAGATGCCACGACTCACCCCCTGCTCGGCGGCCGCGGCCTCGGTGCTGCTGACATCGCCCACGTCCAGCCCCAGGGGGTCGACGATACGATCGGCAACGGCGGCGAGATTCGCCGGTATGGTTGCGGCCGCATCACGCAGTTCGCCCCAGAAATCGAAGGCGGGTTCCACATAGTCCGCGCCCTGGTCCTCGATGGCGAGGCGGCCGTAGATGGAATCCAGCGTTCCCACCACCACCTCCTTGGCCAGCACGCCGGAAAAAATGCCGACAGTGGCCGGCCAGTTCTCCTCTTCCAGCCCCATCGGTGCAAACACCGGCGTGATACCCTTGCCAATGGCGCTGAGCACCGATTTCTGGGAATCCTCATTGCCGAAGGTGCCGTCGGTGCCCAGCGAGTTGAGCAGGTTCAGCGCCAGCACCATGAGGACGATCACCCTCCCCGCCTCGCGAATGAAGAGCTTCACCCGGTCCCAGGTGCGCAACAGCACCCCTTTGAGCGTAGGCAAATGGTAGGGCGGAAGCTCCATCATGAACCCGGTGCTCTCACCGGAGAGCAGCGTGCGCTTCATCAATAGCCCGGTGAGAACCGCCACGGCAATGCCGGTGAGGTAGAGCAGGAACACCAGATTCTGGCCATTGCTGGGGAAGAAGGCCGCCACGAACAGCGCATACACCGGCAGGCGCGCGCCGCAGGACATGAAAGGGTTCATCAGGATAGTGAGCTTACGCTCGCGTTCGTTCTCCAACGTGCGCGTGGCCATCACTGCGGGGACATTGCAGCCAAACCCCACGATGAGCGGAACGAAGGCCTTGCCTGGCAGGCCAATGGTGCGCATGAACCGGTCCATGACGAAGGCGGCGCGGGCCATGTAGCCGCTGTCCTCCAGCACCGAGAGAAACAGATAGAGCCCCGCGATGATGGGAATGAAGGTGGCGACGATCTGAAGGCCGCCGCCAATGCCATTGGCCAGCACCACCCGCAGCCAGTCCGGTGCGCCGAGCCCCTCCAGCCAGTGGCCGAGACCGTCGACGAAAATCGCCCCCGCCACGCCGTCGAAGAAATCCACGAAGGCGCCGCCGATGTTGATGGTGAACATGAACATCAGGTACATGATGAACAGGAATACCGGGATACCGAGCACCCGGCTCAGGACCACGTTGTCCAGGCGATCCGAGAAGGTGCGGTCGATGCGCCCTTGTTGCCGCATCACTCCCTGCGCCAGGGCATGGGCATGGGCATAGCGGGTATCGGCGATAAGGATATCCGCCTCCTCACCCGCTCGCTCCTCGATGATCTCGCGCCACTGCGCCACCTCCGCCATCAATGCGGCATCGGCCAGGGCCTCTGCTGCGGCGTCTCCCTCGAGGAGCTTGAGCACCAGCCAACGCACATTGGCGTGTCCCGCCTTGCCTTCGAGATGCGGTTCCAGCGCCGAGATCGCCTGCTCCACTACCTCGTCATGGGCCAGCGAAAAGCCGCTTCGGCACTGCCGATCCGCCACTGCCAGGATCTCCTTTTTGAGCCGGTCGAGCCCTTCCCCGGTGACCGCCACCACGGGCACCACAGGACAGCCCAGTTCCTCGCTCAACCTGTCGGCATCGATGGTGATGCCACGCTTGCGCGCCACATCCACCATATTGAGCGCAATCACCAGAGGGACGTCCATCTCCAGAAGCTGGACAGTAAGATAGAGGTTGCGCTCCAGGTTGGAGGCGTCCACAACATTGACAATGAGGCTCGCTTCCCGCGACAAAAGATAATCACGGGTCACCTGCTCATCCAGGGAAGAGGCGTCGAGGGAATAGATGCCGGGCAGATCCACCACCCGCACCTCCCAGCCATCGATATTGAAATGGCCTTCCTTGCGCTCCACCGTAACCCCGGGCCAGTTGCCGGTGCGCTGACGGATGCCGGTAAACGCATTGAAAAGCGCCGACTTGCCGCAATTGGGATTGCCCCCGAGGGCAATGGTCAACGCACCGGTCTGCGGAGGGGTGGGCGTAACGCCCTTTTCATTTCTGCAACAACCCATATCGTGGGAATCTCTATTGGGAGTGGAATCTCAGTCGAGCGGCTCCATCTCCAGCTTATCGACAATACCGCCCCCCAGCGCGACGCGGTTGGCCCCGTTGGCCACCACCACACCATGGGGGCGATGCTGTACCACCGCAATCTGCGACCCGACCCGCAGACCCAGCCCCATCAAGCGGCGCGACAGTTGACGCCCGCCGCGGATACGCGAAATACGCGCCGGTTTACCGACGGGCAACGCATCCAACGAACTGAAACGACTTTTATTCATTATGGATGCCCCTCTGGCCCCGAGGGCCGCTACTTCTTAAGAACGATTCTCATTAAGAATAATGGAAGGCCACTACAGAGTCAACTCTTCATCATCGGATGAACAAAAAAAACGCCGCCCAGGGGATGGGCGGCGGATCAGAAGGAGGAGATATGATCAAAACAAGGCCATTGTCTGCCACGCTGCTGCAGGTGATTGCTGCTTAAAATCACCTGTTGCGGACCCAAATGGCATACTCGGATCCCCCGCTTCCGAAAGGGCCCGTCCAGATGGAATCCGAATCTACAGCGTATTCGACAATACCTTGCCAATGATTAAGCAATACCCATGCCATAACAAAAATAACGGGTGAGGAAACGGATCAAACACCTAGATTTCAATTGTTTTTCAAGGACATCACCATCAACAACAGCCACCCTGATCGTCCCTTTCCCGCTGTGGAGAAGGCATTCCTCGGAGCCTCCCCAGACAGCGCCATGTCAATTTCGGCAGTTAAAGCTATAATAGATGACAATATTAGCAGTTAAGCAGTTTCTAACTATGAAAAATTCCCCGCCGCTCTCCTCGATCACCGATGCATTGGAAGAACCGGCCATCCTCATCGACAGCGACTTCCGCATCGTCTCCGCCAACCAGGCCTACCAGGACCGTTATGGCGCGCTGGAGAACCTGCGCCACCGCCACTGCTACCAAGTCTCGCACGGTAACGAGGTGCGCTGTGACAAAGCGGGGGAGGAATGCCCGGTGATGGAGGCGTGGCGGAGCGGCAAAATCCAGCGCGCGCTGCATGTCCACCATTCCCCCCACGGTGATGAACATGTGGACGTGGAAGCGCGCCCGATCCGGAATGGAACAGACGCGCCATATTTCTTCATGGAGGTCATACGCCGCTCAAAACTGGCCAGTACCCGGCCGGGCGCACGCGCCATGGTGGGACGCTCACCGGCCTTCATGGCCATGCTCAACCTGGTGCAACGGGTCGCCCCGAGCGATGTCACGGCGCTCCTTCTGGGGGAGTCCGGCAGCGGCAAGGAACTGGTCGCCCGGGCCATTCACGACCAGAGCCCCCGCGCCACGGGCAATTTCGTCCCCGTGGAGTGTTCCGGCCTCACCGAATCGCTGTTTGAGAGTGAACTCTTCGGTCATGAAAAAGGGGCCTTCACCGGCGCTCAGTTCGATAAAACCGGTCTGGTGGAAGCGGCTCGGGGCGGCACCTTGTTCCTCGACGAGGTGGGCGACATCCCCCTGCCCTTGCAGGTCAAGCTGTTGCGACTGCTGGAGAGCGGCACCTATCGGCGGGTCGGCAGCACGCAGACGCGACAGGCCGATTTCCGCCTCGTCTGCGCCACGCACCAGGACCTGGAGCAAATGGTGGCGACAGGCGCGTTCCGCCGCGACCTCTATTACCGCATCAGCGCCTTTCCCATCCCCCTGCCGCCGCTACGCGAACGCATCGAGGACATTCCGCTCCTCGCGGAAACCCTGCTGGCCCGCCTGCCGACAGGTGAGCACCTCACCCTGGCCCCGGAGACTCTGGAACGCCTGCAACAATACGACTTCCCCGGAAACGTCCGCGAACTGCGCAACATTCTTGAACGCGCCAGCCTGATGGCAGTGGACGAGACGATCCAACCGGAGCACCTGACCATCGCCCCCGATGATGACGACGATCCCCTGCGTCCGGACCGGGGCGCGATCGTCACCCTGGCGGAGGCCGAACAACGCTACCTGCGCTGGGCGCTCCGGCAACACCGCGGCGACCGCCGTTCGCTGGCCCGTAAACTGGGCGTCTCGGAACGCACCTTGTTCCGCAAACTGCAACGGCTCACGCCCCCGGCCGGAGACGAATAGCCCCGCTCACGCTGGCCGCCGTAGCAGATCGCCACGATGCGGCTTTAGCAGATGCACGCCATCGTTGGTCATATGCCGTTCGAAGGCCTGCTTCACCCGCTGATAGAGGGCATCGTCCAACGCATGTTGAGTATGGGTGACATGGATGAAACGCCGCTCGAAATCCTCCCAATCCGGATAGTGCCCGGGCACCTGGAAAAAAACCTCTTCCACCAAATCCATTCGCCCACTCTCCACCACCCTTTGCAACGCTTCGAAGGCCGCTTGGCGCACCCGCTTCTCGTCGTGGAACAAACGCAGGATATCGTTGAACGGCCCCCAATAGACCGGCTCCGAGAACCATGCCATTCCCCCAGGCCGCAACACCCGTCCGATCTCGGCCAGCGCCGCGTCCATCAGCGCCACCGGAACGTGGTGCAACGACTTGAACATCACCACGACATCGAAAGAACCGTCTTCCGCATCGATCGACTCCGCGCCGCCATAGACGAAGGTGACATTGGGCAGGTCCGTCATCTGCAAGTTTTTCTCAAGCTGAACACGGTCCACCTCCGTGGCCACAACCTCGGCGGCCCCGAACCGCTCCACCAGCATGCGGGTCATCCACGCCCTGCCACAACCCAGCTCCAGCACCCGCGCTCCTTCCAACGGCAGCAGGCGCTCCAGAACCTCCGCCTCGGTGGCCGTAATGTACGCATCAGGATCAT
Source organism: Sedimenticola sp. (assembly GCA_026983675.1). Lineage (GTDB taxonomy): Bacteria > Pseudomonadota > Gammaproteobacteria > Chromatiales > Chromatiaceae > JALSTP01. The sequence continues at coordinate 2,809 of JALSTP010000174.1, read as the reverse complement.
TCAGTTTCATTGCAGAATACGGGGTCGATCAAACAATCTCCGCAATGTAAGCGTCCATTCCGCACCGCTATTGCCCCACACGTGATCAACTGAGGCGTTTTTTCTTCTTGCCGGCCGGCTGTTGTGGTTCGGCAGACGCGGCATCCTTCACTGCCGACAGCAGGTGCGGAGTGATATTCCAGCGCTGGCCGTTATCGGTCACCACGGTGACGGTCTTACGATTGTATTTGACCAGGGTCGCCAGGATGCGGCCGCCCTGGTGCTCGAAGCTGACCCGTTGACCGGGGCTGAAGCGCATCATCTCAATGTGGGCCTGCATCGACTCGAGCATCTTCAGCCGCGCCACCACTCGCTGGTTCAGTTCCAGCAATTCCTCGAAGCTCAGGCCGTCAATGTCAATGGGCATGCTCAAGATCCGATCGTAATGGGGTATCGGCGAAGCACTCCTTCCGGAGGCGCGGCGTCAGTTCGATCGATGCGGGCTCGGTGGGAGCCAGGGCTTCGCCCAGCAGGGCTGCCCAGATCGAGCTGCTCCGGGTGCTCGATAATCCGCTTCTCGAATTTGCGACCGAACAGCTGGCGTTTGAACCCGTCGAGCTGCTGCCTGAGGGCGGCGATTTCGGCTTTGAGCGCACGGATGACAGCATCAGGATCCGAAACGCCGGAAGCGGTATTTTCTACTTTGCAATCCGCAGCTTGCATGGCCTGTATTATACCTTCGGACACCGCCGGAGACCAGGCATTAATCAAAGTCAAAGCAAAGTCAAAGGGGTCAAATCTAGTAATATATAGTAATTCTTGATAACCTGGCCAAATGGCACGCCCACTCCGCATCGAATACCCTGGCGCCTGGTATCACGTCATGAACCGCGGCCTTGGCAGGCGCTGGATCTTCAAAACAGACGACCAGCGGAATTATTTCCTGTCGCTGCTGGCCGACACTGCGAATCGATATAACGCGGACTGGCATGCCTATTGCTTGATGAGCAACCACTACCACCTGATGCTGCACACTCCCGAAGGAAACCTGCAACGCATCATGCGCCATATCAACGGCCTGTATACCCAATATTTCAACCGCAGCGAACGGCGGGATGGACCCTTGTTTCGGGGGCGTTATAAAGCCATCCTGGTCGACGCCGAGTCCTACTGGATGTCTCTATCCCGCTATATCCACCGAAACCCGATTGAAGCGGGCGTGGCAGCGCGGCTGTCGGCCTACCGCTGGTCCAGCTATCCCGCCTACACCGGCAAGGCCAAGCCGCCCGAGTGGCTGACGACTGGTTACATACTGGGCAGCCTCGGGCGGCGAAACCCCAAGCAGCGCTATGCGAAATACGTCGCCGAGGGCATCGAAGAAGAAATTGATCAGTTTTACCGCCGACCCCGCCGCGGCGTGATCCTGGGCGACGAAGGGTTCCGGGAAAAGGCAGTGGCAGGCAGAACAGATGCCATCGATTTACCGGGCCTCAAGGCCGCTCGGGTCCCCCCTCGACTCGATACGATCGTTGCCACCGTTTGCAGCCATTTGGACGTGGACGAGGAAGAGATCTGGCACAAAACCCGGGGACGCGGCAGCCGAAGCCCGGCACGGGGGATCACGATGTATCTTTGCCAGGAGGCGGGTCAAATGACACTGGCGGAGATTGCAGATATCTTTGGTCTCGCCAGTTATGCCAGCGCCGGTTCTTCCATAAGGCGTATACGCCAGCGCATGGAGGAAGAGGGTGGGTTCAAAGAGTTGGTTAACTATATATTGCTAGATTTGACCCCACAACCTTCCTCAACAGCTGAGCCGATAGCGCGGTGGCGTGGTAGCGCGTCCGCTGGAATGACTTGTTATGCCCTTTTTAACCAACTTATATTGACCTTCCTGTTCTTGGCCACACAATCCCTAAGATAAAGGTTAATCAGGCTTTGATATGGGATTCCGGTTTCCTCAGCCATTGCCTTGAAATACTCAATAACGTCTTCGCCCATACGTATTGTCACCTGCTTCTTTAGTTTTGACACATAGGGGTTCTTGCGACGCTTCATTTTTGAAAAATCATATTCTGCTTTCATAACTTCACCCACTATAATATTTACGCTCTGACCTGGTCGCCTTCCGGGCAGAAATGATTCGGATTACATTCCCTGATTCACGCTCGCAGTGACAGACAACAAGGATTCTTGAACGGATACTCAAGCCAAGCATGATAAAGCGATCTTCCTGCTCAGAATGGTCTTCGTCGTAAAACTGAATCGCATTTTCATCGAAAAACACTGACTGGGCCTCCTCAAAGGAAACTCCATGCCTCCTTTGATTAGCACTATCCTTCCTTGGGTCCCATTCAAACTTAATCATACATACAATATATTTACATCGTACGCGCCTGTCAATAGGGCATAACAGCTCAGCTGTTGATCGGAACCGGTGCCGATTTCCGCTCCAACGGGTTGATAGCCAGAGCGCGAGTGAGAGAAAGTGGCTGGAAAGGGGTCAAATCTAGCAATATATAATAATCCCTGATAACCATAACCAAATGCACGCCCACTCCGCATCGAATACCCTGTTGCCTGATATCAGGTGATGAACCGCGGCCTTGGCAGGAAGGGCGGACGACCTCGATATACCAGACCTCAAGACCGCGTGGGCTTCCCCCTCGATTCGATACGATCGTTGCCAGGAGGCGGGTCAAGTGACACTGGCGGGGATTGCGGATATGTTCGGTCTCGCCAGCTATGCCAGCGCCGGTTCTTCCATAAGGCGTATACGCCAGCGCATGGAGGAAGAGGGCGGGTTCAAAGAGTTGGTTAACTATATATT
>JALSTP010000173.1 GCA_026983675.1 Sedimenticola sp. | reverse complement strand
TCGCGTTCCAGCCGCTGGGTCAGCTCGGCAACCTCTTTCAGCTTGTCTTGCATTCGGCCCATGGGACGATCTCCATCGCTGGGTTGGAAATCCGAGCACCCACGCCAGCGCCTCCGGTTCGAGCACCCGGCTGCAGAGCAACCGCACGTGAGCGTCCAGGTCGTAGCGCGGCGGCGTATGGGTGGACGGTTTTGGTCGATAATCCGTTTCGGGGTTGTGCGCTCGCGGTGTGAGGTCAGGACCGCGGCGGGTGCACATAAGCCTCGCGCCCCGCGTAGCGGCCCGCGCTGCCCAGATGCTCTTCGATACGCAGGAGCTGATTGTACTTTTCCACCCGTTCGCCCCGCGCCGGCGCGCCGCTCTTGAGATGCCCGGTGTCCAGGGCGACGGTCAGGTCGGCGATGAAGCTGTCCACGGTTTCGCCAGAGCGGTGCGAGACGAACGCCCCCCAGCCGTGGCTGCGGGCCAGCTGCGCGGCCTCGATGGTCTCGGTGAGGGTACCGATCTGGTTGAGCTTGATCAGCGCCGCGTTGGCCCATCCTTGTTCGATGCCCTGGGCGATGAGCCGGGGGTTGGTGCAGAACAGATCGTCCCCCACCAGCTCGAGGCGCCCTCCCAGCCGCTCGTTGAGCGCCTGCCAGCCGGCGTGATCGTCCTGGGCCAGTCCATCCTCCAACAAGACCAGCGGGAAGGCGTCCGCCAGGCGCGCGTAGTAGTCGATCATCTCGGAGGAATCCAAATAGCGGCCTTCGGTGCGCAGATGGTATCGTCCCCCATCGAAGAACTCGCTGGAGGCCGGATCGCAGGCGATGCCCACGTCGCGACCCGGCTGGAGACCGGTCTGCTCGATGGCCGAGGTGATCAACTCGAAGGGGGCCTCGTTGGAGGCCACATGCGGCGCGAAGCCGTCTTCATCACCCACGCCCACGCTGAGTCCCTCCGATTCCAGCAGGGCGAGCAGGGCGTGATAGATCTCGGCACCCCACTCAAGCGCCTCCGCGAAGCACCCGGCTCCGTAGGGGGCGATCATGAATTCCTGAAAGTCTGGTCCCTGCCAGTGGGCGTGCACGCCGCCATTGAGAATGTTCATATGAGGCACCGGCAGGCGCACGGCGCCCGGCCCGCCCAGATACCGGTATAGGCGCAGGCCGCTGGCATGAGCCGCGGCGCGTGCCACGGCCAGCGAGACGCCCAGCAAGGCGTTGGCTCCCAGGCGCGCCTTGTTCGGTGTGCCGTCGAGTTCGACCATGGCCTGGTCGATGCGAACCTGCTCGCGGGCGTCAAAGCCGCACAGCCGCGCGGCAATCTCGCCGTTGACGTGGTTCACGGCCCGGCGCACACCCCTACCGGCAAAGCGCCCAGTGTCTCCGTCGCGAAGTTCCACCGCCTCGCGGCTGCCCGTGGACGCCCCGGACGGGACCGCCGCCCGGGCATGGATTCCAGATTCCAGGGTACATTCGACCTCGACGGTCGGATTGCCGCGCGAGTCGAGGATCTCTCGGGCCCGGAGGGCACGGATACGGAAGTCGATCATGAAATTCTCCTTCAGGTCGTCGCGGGGCGGGCGCCGAGAGGTGTGCGCTCTGCGTTGCAAAGCCCGCCACCGCACGGCATCTCAGCGCCCGAGGTCGGTGGCCAGGGCCGCCCGTGCAGCCACGCCGAAGGACTCGGTGAGTGTCGGGTGAGGATGAATGGCCGCGGCCACCGCCTCCAGCGGCAGGCCCTGGGCCACCAGTACCGCAGCCTCGCCCA
>JALSTP010000172.1 GCA_026983675.1 Sedimenticola sp. | reverse complement strand
GAGAATTGTCCGCACAGGGGATTTTCCGACCGAGTGGAATACGGGCTGTATTGCCGAGGAAGGAAAATTCCCTGTGCGGACAAGGATCAAGCAAGGGCGCGAGCGACTTCATGAATAATCCGGGCTAAAGGATGCCTCCGGCCCCCTTCCAATGGAGCATTATGCCCTCTGATAGCAGCGGAAAATGTTGGAAATGTAGCGCTTCGCTATGGGCGGCAGATTTTGGCCGCGAGTCGCTGTGCCCCCGGTGTGGCGCCTATACACATGTTTGCCTGAATTGTGTTTTCTACTCGCCCGGCCGCTCGAACGATTGCATGGAACCTGTTGCGGAATATGTCGCCGACAAACGTCGGACTAACTTCTGCGATTATTTCCAACCCACGCAGACCCCCGCTCGTGAAAAAGCCACATCCACCCAGGATGCCCTCCGGTCTGCGGAAGATCTCTTCAAATAGTTCGCCCACCCCTTTAGTTGCATTATTAACCCGGCAACAATATATATCGCATTCAGGGCTTCAGGCAGGCGCCGGAACAAGGCGCAGTGCGCAGGCAAGGGTCAGTCCCTTGCCAAGGTCGCTCCAGTGCATCCATGCACTCGCGACACTTGGACATCCTGTCCAGCGCGCTGGAACGCAGGTTCGGCGCCTGCCTGAAGCCCCTAACCCTATGATATTCAAAGACAGGCCGCGGCGGGCCGGCCCGCAGCCTGCGTTGCCCCATCTTGCTGTAGAGTGACTACAGCGGCGATGGGCCGCCTTGCTGCGAACCGGCACGCCACGGCTGAATACGATATATATTGTTGCCGGGTTAATATTTCGATTGTTTCGAGATCCTGCCCGATACCACCCCCGCGGGTGCCTTCATACAACTGCTGGATACCATTATTGAAGAAGCTGACTTGCCGATCCGCAAGGATAGCGCCATCATACGGGCCGCTATAGATGCCATTGAGGAGTAGCTGTCCGTCCCCGGCGCCTTCGCCCACTCGGATTCATAGACTGACCGGCCATGGAATACCAGATTGTTCCCGTTACCGCTTTTGAACAAAACTGTACACTGTTGTGGTGTAGAGAGACCCGCGCGGCGGTGGTGGTGGACCCTGGCGGTGACCTCGATCAAATCGAGAACGCCATCGGCGAGGCCGGGCTTGAAGTCACCCAGATCCTCCTGACCCATGGGCACATCGACCATGCCGCCGGTGCGCCTGACCTTGCCGGGCGGTTGGGCATTCCAATCGCGGGCCCTCAGGAGAATGACCGGTTTCTGCTCGAGGCCCTGCCGCAACAGAGTCGCATGTTCGGTCTGCCGCCCGCCCGCAGCTTCACGCCGGATCGCTGGCTGAATGAAGGCGACAGGATTGACGTTGGCAACCAGCAGATCGATGTCATCCACTGTCCTGGCCACACCCCGGGCCATGTGGTCTTCTTCTCGGCCGAAACACAGCTTGCGCAGGTAGGCGACGTGCTTTTCAAAGGTGCCATCGGCCGGACTGACTTCCCGCGTGGTGACTACGACGTCCTCATTCACTCCATCCGCAACAAGCTGCTTCCCTTGGGCGACGACGTGGTCTTTATCCCTGGTCACGGTCCCACCTCCACCTTCGGCCAGGAACGGCGCAGCAATCCCTTCCTGAATGCTGCATGACGATGCGACGGCGTAGCCTTTACTGGTTCCTGGCCATCGCGTGTTTCGGCGCGGCCGCCCCGGCGTCGGCCGCCCACCACACGCTGTTGCTTCCACGGCAGGCATTGAGGCCCGCCGACATTGCAGTGATCGTCAACGACCGGGACGAGTTGAGCAAGCAGATCGGGGCCTACTACCAGAAGCAACGCAAGATCCCGAACCGCAACATCATTCACGTCAAGCTGCCCACGGCCAGCCGCACTCTCACCCGCGAACGCTTCCGCAAGGTGTTCAATACCATCATCGACCGCACCTCACCTTCGGTGGAGGCCTATCTTCTCACCTGGTCCTGGCCCTACCGGGTGGAATGCCAGTCCATCACCACCGCCTTCGCCACGGGCTTCGACCCCCAGTATTGCGCCGCTTCCACCAATGAGGAACCTTGCCGCCCCACCAAGACCAGCCCCTACTATGCCACCGATTCAATCCGCCCGTTCGAAGATCTGCATTTACGGCCAACGATGTTGCTGCCCGCCAACAACTTCGAAGAGGCGAAGGCACTGATCGACCGCGGCGTCCAGGCAGACAACAGCCATCCCAAGGGTACTGCGTACTTGGTGGAGACCCATGACCGCAACCGTTCGGTGCGGCGCGTATTCTACCCGGCCGTCAAGCGGCAACTGGGCCGTCGCATCCCGGTCGAGATCATCAAGACCGACGCCCTGCGGGACCGCGATGACATCATGTTCTATTTCACCGGCGCTACCCGTATCGAAGGATTGGACACCCTGCACTTTCTGCCCGGCGCCGTGGCCGATCACCTGACCTCGGCGGGCGGTCTGATTCCTCTCGATGACAAACCGCTGGGCCAGATGAGCGCCCTGCGGTGGCTCCAAGCGGGCGCCACCGGCAGCTATGGCACGGTCAAGGAGCCTTGCAACTTTCTGCAGAAATTCCCCAACCCGCTGGTGCTGATGGAGAACTATCTCAATGGCAGCACCCTCATCGAAGCCTACTGGAAGAGCGTAGCGCAACCTGGCGAGGGGCTGTTCATCGGCGAACCACTCGCACGCCCCTATGGCCAGGACCGGGTAGAACTCGAGGAGGATCATGCGGAGGTTCGGCTCTGGACCCTGATGCCCGGCACATACAGTTGGGAGGCGTCGCTTTACCCGGTGGGCCCCTACAAACGCCTCAATGCCGAAATGGAGATCCGTTACCGTGGCGAGAAAGTGATCCTCGACACACTCGATGCCCCTTGGTACCGCGTCCGTCTGGTGCACAAACGCACCCCTCTGGATGCGCTGCCGCCGGCTGCCGGGTTAATAATGTTACGACAAGCAACGATATTTCATGAGTCGACGAAATGAGTGCACAAATCCTGGATGGCAAGGCCATCGCTTTCGACATTCGCCAACAAATCAAGCACCAGGTGGAAAAGCGCGGCCAGAACGGCAAACGCCCACCGGGGCTCGCCGTGATCCTCGTCGGTGACAATCCCGCTTCACAGGTCTACGTGCGCAACAAGCGCCGCGCCTGCGAAGAGGTGGGCTTTCACTCAGAACTTCACCAGCTGTCCGGCGACACCCCGCAGCAGGAGTTGCTGGATCTGATCGACCACCTGAATGCTCAGGAGAACATCGACGGCATCCTGGTGCAACTGCCACTGCCCAGGCAGATCGACGAAGAAGCGGTGATCGAACGCATCCTCCCCACCAAGGACGTGGACGGTTTTCATCCCTACAACGTGGGCCGGCTGGTGCTGCGCATGCCATTGCTCCGCCCCTGCACCCCGAAAGGGGTGATGACCCTGATCGAGCGCACCGGCGAACAGATCGAGGGCATGGACGCGGTCATCATCGGTCAGTCCAACATCGTCGGCCGCCCCATGGCGCTGGAGCTTCTGGCCGCGCGCTGCACCATCACCGTTTGCCACAGCCGAACCCAATACCTGCCGGAAAAGGTCAGGAACGCCGACATCCTGGTCGCCGCCGTGGGACGCCCGCGTTTCGTCCAGGCGGAATGGATCAAGAAAGGGGCCATTGTGATCGACGTCGGCATCAATCGCGACGAGGACGGAAAACTCGTGGGCGACGTGGACTTCGACACCGTGAAAGACAAGGCAGGTTGGATCACCCCGGTCCCCGGCGGGGTTGGCCCCATGACCATTGCCAGCCTATTGGAGAACACCCTGCAAGCGGCTGAATTGCATAGCAATCAAGCCTGAGCGCCCGTCGGGTTTAACCGTTTGAAGCGAAAATTCACGGGATTGAATAACGTCGTCGCGGTGGGCCGGCACTCTCCAATCGTGTTACGGCCCATCCAACAACGCTGTTTTTCAATGCGTCATTAGAAATATCGCGCCAGTTCGATCTGAAGATAGTCGTCATGCCGCAATCCGGTCAGCGGTTTCGCATCGGGAATGGCAACGAAGAAACGGGCCTCCAAACTCAGTTTCCAGGCATCGCCCAGGCGGCGGCTGGCCTCAATGTTGACCAACCTGCCATCCCCGCCCATATCCATGATCACGCCTGCCAGCAACTCGCTGCTCTGCGCGTCATTGAGGGTGAACCGCGCCCCAACGAAAACGTCATTGTCCATCACCGCGAACGCGTCGCCCCGGTCATCAAAGGAATACTCCATCAACACGCCGAGATCACCGTCGCCAACGACACCGTAGAAGGTATACTCGAATCCGCCTGTGAAGGCGCTGGAGCGGCCTGCGCTATCGTGCCGCGAGACCGCCTCCAGCTTCCACAGCCAGGCATCGAGGGTCGCCTGAATATCGAGGCCCACCTGCTGTAGCTGATCATAGTACGGCACCAACCTGACCTCTCCCCCCACCTGCTCGGGCAGGAGGCGCGGGGCGCGTGCAGTGCCGTCGAAGTAACTGAGGCCCATGTCCCATACCCCCGCGCTACGTGACCAACGCACGGCCCAGTCGAGATGATGGTCCCGCGCGCCTGACTCATACCGTGCCTCGTCCACCGCCACGGGAAGCGCCGGCCGCAGCCGCCCTTCCACGCCTGGAAAGGTGCGTTCTCGAAACCATGGCATGAGGTAGAGATCCATTGTGCCCCACTCCCGGATCAAGGCGAGGTTGATCATGGGCTGCCCCAGTTTGTCCTCGCCATCCGGGTCCTCCACCAGATCGGTCTGGTTGATAATGTCCACCAGATGCCGGGATTCGGTGACCCCCCAGAACAGCTTGCGGATACCCAGCCTCAATTCCCAGGTCTGCGCCGCCTTCTCCCAGGTCAGTTCGCGGATATCGAAGTGGGTGCGCGCGCTGTCATGGCCATCAAGACGCGCAAACGGCACAAAGGTCAATACCTGCCGACCATCTTGCCACTCGTGGACATACTCCGGCTCGAAGGAAAACGAAAGGTTGTCACCGTGCTGACGTGGGTCGGCCGCATCCTCGAAGAAGTGTCGTCCTTCGACGGCCGCGTAACCCGACCATTCGCTCCCCTGCGCGGACATACAGCCGGTCAACAACGCAACCACGATGGCGGCGCACCCCCCGGATGGATTCCATAGCGCCCTAGCCCACATTTGTCTCCACTCTTCTACTGTAACGGTCCTTCGCCATGTCCTTTCTCCGTCCCGTTGAGAATGCCGATGAAAAACGCGCCCTAATGGGCGCGCTTGAGCGTATTCTTATCGAAGTCACGGTCGGTCAGTCCGTTGCGGAATCGGTAGTCCTTCCAGTCCAGCGTCGTGCTCTTGCCTGTTTGGTGGTTGACCATCTCAATGCGATCGGCGCGCCAGTAACGACCGAGGTACTGATGGTAGCCGCTGAAGGTCTCGGTTTTGAGCAGGGCGCCCTTGCGGTCATAGTAGACGATCTTGAGGGGCCGATACTCCTTTTTGTCAAACCACACCTCCTCGCGCTTGTACCCGGAGTATTCGTAGGCCGGGACGCGTTCGATCACAAAGCAATCCTGCCCGTCCAATGTCCCGTCGCGCAGATACTTGTAGGTGTATTTCTCCACCTCCTGCGAGGCCAGGTCTTCGTAGGCAAATTCGCTGCCCATGAAGGGACCGGATTTGTTACGCGAGGCGATACGCTTCACCCGTTTCAGGGATGGCAGGTAAAGCCACTGGTCGTCCGGCTTCAGAGCATGGGACCACGTCAGCATCGCGGTGCCTTTGATATCACGAGGCCGATCGAAGACGCTCATGCTCTTGTCGCCATCGCCCTTTACCTCTTTGATGCGAATGCGCAGGTGACGCATACTCTCGTCACCCTTCTTGTTGCGTAATGTCATTACCATATCGGCGCGGTAGTCACCAAAGCCGGTATCCCGGCGATCGAACTCCTTTGCGATCGCCAGCCCCTTCTCCTCCGCGGTTCCTGCGGCGGTCTCAAGCGCCGGCAGGGCCAGCGGCGCGATCAGGCCGATCAGAATGATCTTTTTCATCCTCTTTCTCCTCGATTTTCATCAGCAACGGCGGCAGGAACAGGAAATCCGCAAACAACGCCAGCGCAATGGCCAAGGCGGTGAGCAGCCCCATCCCCGAATTGAGCTTGAAGGTGGAGAACATCAACACCGAAAACCCCGCCACCAGCACCAGTGTCGTCACCCACAAGGCGGTGCCAACAGTGGAAAACGCGTAGCGTACTGCGTCGGTGGGCGCCAACGCCATCTCCCGTCGTGCACGCAGGTACTTACTCAGAAAATGGATGGTATCGTCCACCACGATGCCGAGCGTCATGGCGGCCACCACGGAGAGCGCCAGACCCACCTGGCCCACCAGCAACCCCCAGACACCAAAGGCCATGGCCGCCGGCGCCAGGTTGGGCAGCAGACTGACGAAGCCGATCTTCCACGATCTCAGCGCAAAGATGAGAATCAGCGAGATCACAACCAGCGCCACGAAGGTGCCGCCCAGCATGCTCTCGATATTGCGCTTGCCGATATGGGCGAACATAATTGTCGGACTGGTGCCCAGGGTGTGCATAGAAGGGGGCGTATTGGCCCTGAGCCAGTCCCGCGCCCGCGCTTCCAGGGCCAGTACCTGTTGGCTGGAGACGTTGTCCAACGTCGCCGTAAGGCGGGTCGCCGACTTGTCCACATTGATGCGATCGTTGAGGTCGAGCCCGTACGGCAGCGACATCTCATAGAGCAGCAGGTACTGCGCGGCCATGTCACGCTTTTCGGGCAACCTGTACCACTTCGGATCGTCGCCATGCAGGTTTTTGTTCAGACGTTTCATGATATCGGTGATACTGTAGACGTGCATCACATCCGGCTGTGTGCGCAGCCAGTTGGCGAATGACTCCACCCGCGCCAGGAATCGGGGAGCACTCACGCCACCCGACTCGCCCGATTCCAGGGAAAAATCCACGTAATAGATGCCGGTGAGGTTCGCCGCCGTGAAATCCGTGGCAGCACGAAAAGGAACGGACTTGTCGAAATATTTCACAAACTCATCGTTCAGCTCATTGCGCGGAATAAAGGCCACCAGTGCCACGATCAAGGCGCCGACACCCCACAACAAGGCCCTGCGCCAGCGGATAACAAACTCCGCAAAACGGTCCATCGGGTGCGACCCATCCTCTTTGCGTGGTCGAACGCGCACGGGCAGTACCAGCATCAAGGCCGGAAACAGGGTCACCGAGAGCACGAATGCCCACACCACCCCCATGGCTGTTATATTGCCCAGGTAACGAAACGGCGGCGCATCGCTGAAATTCATGGTGAGAAAGCCCACGGCCGTCGTAAGGCTGGTGAGAAACACCGGATGGAAGTTGATACGCAGACTCTCCACCATGGCATCCTGCTTTGTCATGCCGTGGCGCATGCCGTGATAGAAGGTGCTCAACAAGTGAACGCAATCCGCCACCGCCAGAGTAAGAATAATGGTGGGAGCGGAAGCGGTGGGTGGCGACAACGGAATGCGCAGCCAACCCGCAAGCCCCATGGCGCCGATGATCGACAGGAAAATGGTCAACACGGTGACGAAGGTCCCCGTCACGGTACGCAGCAACAGGCCCAACGTTATAATCACCACCAGAAACATCAGCGGCACCAGCGTCTTCATATCGTGCTTCGAGGCGGTGGGAAAGGCATTGTTCATGATCACCATGCCGGTGAGATAGACATCGATATCCGGATGCGCCACCCGGATCTCGTCCGCCATCTTCCGCGCAAAGGCCGCAACCTCAGGAACCTCTTTGGTTTGGTCGATTCCAGGCAGTTGAAGGGTTATATTGATGCCGGTGACATCTCCTTCCGGAGAAACCAGCCGTTTCGCCAACAAGGGTTCGGCAAGCGCCGCGCGGCGAATACGCATCAAGTCATCATCGCTCAGACCCTTCGCATCCCGCACCAGATCTTCGACCACGAGATCATCCCCTTCCGCATGGGTGTACTGGAAGTTTGAGAGCGAATCGACGCGAATCGAGTACGGCGTCTGCCAGGCCTCCTTCGTTACCTGTTCCACCACAGCCAACGTCCCGCGCGTGAAGACATTCCCGTCCCTGGGCGCGAGCACGATCAACACATTGTCATTCTTCGTGTAGGTGTCTTGCAGATTCTCGAATGCCTGAAGTTGCGGGTTCTCCTTGCTGAAAAACATCCGGTAATCGGTGTGAAACTTCAGGAATCGCACACCGCTGCCTGCCAGCAAGACAAGAGCGATCAACAACCCAATCAACGGCCAGCGCCAGCGCACCACCCAGCGCGCATAAGACTCAACCATGCCCCTCCCCTCTTCTCAAGCCCTCAAGATAGTCCAGCAGACCCCCTGAACACGCAATAAGCACCCTACGGTCCTGCGCGCTTTTCGCCGCACCGACACAGCCCTCGATGGACGAAACGATATACAAGGCACAGTCCTCCGCTACGCGATCCTCGCGCACCCGGCCCTCCCTCTGCCCCCGACGTAACGCCTCCGCTATGCCACCCCGCCAAAGATGAAAAAGCGCCTCGATCCGGCGCCGGAATCCCTCATCCACGGGCGCCATCTCCTGAGCAAGATTATTGAGGGGGCATCCCAATTGCACCAGATGATCCCCCATCTCCGCCGCGCGCTCCGACAGAACCCGGATGATCCCGTCCACCGGATCGTCCGCACTCCTGAGGGGAACCACCCACCCTGCGTGGAGCTGCGCACGGATCACTTCATCCACGACAGCGTAGCCAAGTGCCTTCTTGTTCGGGAAATGATGATAAAGCGCGCCTTTCGTAACCCCGGTACGCTCCAGAATACGGCCCAGACTGGCGGCCTGAAAACCCACCCGGTGGATCTCCTCATAAGCCGCCTCCAATAAATGGCGACGGGTCTCATCGGGATTGCGCTTTCCATACATACCGACCAGTATGAATGTTAAAGAGGAAATGTCAATGGATTTCGAGGGGCATTCTTCCTCACCCCTATCGATCAAGTAGTCAATCAGCGCTGAAAATATCAGACGGATTCGATCCAGTCGATGTATTGATCAGCGACACTACCTGGAGAGTAGTGCGCCAACGCGTGCTGCTCGACGTCATAGGAAAGCTGCTTCAACCTCTGGGAGTCTGACAGAACGGACTCCAACCGGGCCGCCATATCTTCAACATCCTCGGGGACCTCACCCAACCCATTGCGCGCAATGAGCCCATCCGGGTCAAAAAAAGAAAACACGGGCACCCCACGAATCCAAGCTTGCAGAAAAGAATTGGGAAAACCCTCGGAATCCGACGTATTCACAAACACTTTTGCTCGCTGGAAATAACCATTGACCTCCGAATAAGGCACCTGACCGATATACTCAAGGTTTTCCACCTTCGCCGATGCCTGCTTGATGGAATGGTAGAGATCCCGATGCCCCTCGATCGGCCCCCCGATCATGACCACACGGCGACCTGGTATCCTTCGGGCAAGCTCCACCGCAAGTTCCGGTCTTTTGAAAGGCCGGATATTGTTGACCCACAACACATCGATATCGCGGTCGGCCTTGCTCCCTTCCTTCGGCACCTCCACTGCCATATTGATTAGCCTACTAGGCAGACCGAAGTTTTTTTTCAACAGATCCTGCTGAATGGTGCTCTGAGCAGAAATCAAGCCAGCTCTCTTCAAGCCATATTCATAAATTCTGCTGTCCCGCCAGTACGGCCTGCCGATTAAGTATTCCCCTGGGATACAATCCGTATCGTGCGCTATGCGGAATATGAATTTTCTTGAATGCCTGCCGCAATACCTCGCCGTCGCTCCCGTGAATACGCCAGCACACGACTGAAAATAGACATCAGCATCGGCATTTTTAAATGCCCTGAACAGCGAGGTCATACGCGGGTGTATAAAACGCACCACTGGCCACCCGGCGCCGTCTCGCATCATCTTCCAGACCCTGATCCCATCAATCACCTCCCCATCTGGCTGACCATGGTCCTTGGTAATCATGCTGACTTCAAACCCCTTATCCCGGAACGCCTTGGCCAGCAGCGTTTGCTGGACGGACTCACCACCAAAGTACTCTTCTCCCCTTAAAGGGTTGAGGACCGGATAGTTGTCCCGGCCAACAAAGCATATTTTCATTTCCTACCCCGTAACGCCAGCCAATGTATTCTCTCCGCTATATCTAGCCCGGATTATTCATGAAGTCGCTCGCGCCCTTGCTTGATCCTTGTCCACACAGGGAATTTTCCTTCCTCGGCAATACAGCCCGTATTCCACTTGGTCGGAAAATCCCCTGTGCGGACAATTCTCTGCGCAATCATCGCGGCGATTCATGAATAATCCGGGCTAGGAGTCTGTCGGATTTAGGATTAATCTACTGCGCTGGTGGGAAAGCGGTCCATTTTTCCTCGATTTTTCGTTGCGTAGGCCCACTATGCGCCTCAAAATCGAGAAAAACCGGCCTCGCTTTCCCACCATGCTCGCGACGATCACCTAAACCCGACAGACTCCTAGTGCCGATACAATTATTCTGCACTTTCCTCTCCACGTGCATCCATTGCAACGTCATATCTATACAGCGCGTACATGACAAAGAAATAATAAAACGTAAATTTTGGATAAAAGGTCGGATCTGTTAATCCGAGAATCACTATTGGAATAACCAAATAATATACCTCATCCTTATATCTTTTTGACCTCCTATAAATGAAATACATCGCAGCTAGAAACAAAATAACACCAAGAGCACCCGAATCGAGTATCAATTCAAAATACGCCGAATGCGGACTTAGACTAAAAACCGTTCCTTTCTTTGCAGCTTCCGACTTCCTGATTCCATGCAATCCTAATCCAACAAGTATATTTTTCTCAATCGTTGGAACGAGTGGGGCCCATATCCTGTCCACTCTTGACGCCGAAACCGCATTGATATCTATCTTCCCATGCGTCTCATCTACCCCATATGTTATTCTCCCAACAATTACCCCCGAAAGCATTACTACAACAAGCCCTATCATACCCAACAATAATCGCCGCTCGTTTTTTGGGATATCCTTATAGTAGAGGAACAATGAAAGCAAAATCACCCCATAGCATGCTCTCGACATCGACACACCAACTATCATCAACGCCATAAAGACCGACACTATACGCCATAGCGAGGGGATTTTACCTTTAAAAAAGAGAATGCTTAAAAAAAGCGCTAGCGCTATCCTCCCCAACAAATTGGCATGCATGCCAAGCTTGCGGTTTATTTCCATGCGCGCTTCATCAAAATCGCCCAGCTCTACAGCGCCTTTAAAGAAAACAAACAACACAACAACGCCTAACACAATCGTCGTGGCTATTAGCGCCTTCCCGACGAGCTCCCGCCCCTTAAAATGGCACGAAACCAAAACCATCCAGCCAACGAGCACAATCTGCACAGGTTTTATAAAATCGTTTAATATGCGTGTCGCCAATCCGAGCGGCATATTCCTTCCCGCAGGCATTATGGACGTTGCCCCTTTCAAAGAATCCAGGTCCACTATCGTTCGTAACGCGGCAACAAAATATATTAATAATATTATCAATATTGGGCCAGAGAAATACTCTCGCAAATATAGTTTTTCCCTCTTTAGAATCAACAGGCCCAATGTAACGATGAACAACAACACCCACACGATGTTTATTACATTCAACCCTTGAATGCCCAGCACCGATCGCGGCAAAAAACGGGCATTACCAAACGGGACAAGAATCATCGTTACAACAAAAAGCGTTACATATAATTGCCTGATATTTATTAGGCCAATAATTACTACTGCCGCCACACCAAGCAAAAACAGTACGTCTTTATCCATTCCAGCACACCTTTTTTCTTTTCAAGCAGGCCGACCTGTTCATAGCTTATAATGCTTTATAGGCTCGCACCGTCTGCGCGATATCGAATTTTTCCAAAAGCCTATGATAGCCTGCCTCTCCCATCTTATGAGCTTGTTCCTTATTTCCAAGAATTTTGTCCAGGGCGTCGGCAATGGACTTCGGATGACCTGCAGGCGTAACAATTCCCGTAACACCATCCTGCACCACCTCTTTCATGCCGCCGTAATCACTGCATACCACTGGCTTTCGCCGCAGCATCGCCTCCAGGATAACCATCCCGAAACTTTCATACTGGATTGAAGGCAGCACGAGAACATCTGCATAATGCAGCTTGAACGCTGCATTTTCATCATATCCCTGAAACCTGACCCGGTCCCCTATACTTAGATCAGCCGCTTGCTCTTTCAGAAAACGTGTATATTCCTCATCCCCCGAACCATAGACAACCAAGGTTGCATCAATCTTCATTTGCGCCATTGCGCGAATAAGAATATGCAGACCCTTTCGCGGCTGAAGGGAGCCGAGAAACATTATTACGGGCCTATCACCCCACCATTCTGGTCTTTCCGAATCGCTTGCACGCTCAATATTTTGCCTAATACTCAATCCATTATAGATATGTTTAATCTGTACACCGAAATGCCTTGTTTTTTCATGCACAGAGGCGCAGGCCTTTGAGACCGAGACAATATTTGTTGCCGCCAAACCAACGACATGATCCAGAAAATATGCGTAAGGATAGTTCCTGAAGCCAATCGGGGTGGGCATGTTGTGTAATATCAAATGGGCTTTCCCAATGCGCGCTGTTCTTGCGGCTAGAATAGAGAGAAGATTGAGACTTCGATCAGGATAACCCCCGTTATGAGAATATACTACTGAAACAGCTCTATCTATAAAATACCTTCTAAGTCCCAGCATCGCCTGGAGAGTGATTACGGGCGCTGTGAGTATAATGTAGCCAGCCTTTATCAATGCCATCCCTCGTTTTCCAGAACCATACAACCTGGCCAACTTGTCCTGGACGGTTTCTTGCTGATACACTTCTACTGTAACATTTTCCCGCTGCCCATTTATCTCCAGGAAGGAACGCTTGGTATAGTTGTTATTACAAAGCACAAATATTGTCTCTTCCCGACCCCAGTTTTTAATTATTTCTGAAACAACAGTCAATGTGCCAGAAGGGCTTGGTGGAGCATTATCGTCCTTATACCTTAGCCCAACCACGAAACAATAAACATGATGGCGATCGTGTGTCATATTCTCATCATGTTATTAAATAAAGTCACCTTTACAAGGCCCGAAGCCCTTTATAGGCGCTATCAAGTTGATCCAGCAGAGTATCGCAGAGACGCGAAACAGGCTTTGATATTTTATGCGTTACCGAGGCACCCTCGCCAACCGAAGTGGTCTTGACTTGTGCGACCAGGTAATCTCCAGGATATGGCGCGCCTATATGTTGATATATCCTTCTCATCACGGATGACGGTTTTGTCACCAGGTCTTCATATTTGACGGGCAACACTCTTTCATTATCCTGTATTTCAGGCCAAAAATAATGCTTATTCCGAGAGTACCAGAACAAAGCGGCTGCGTCGTATGGGTTCATATCTTTGGAAAAAAACGACCGTATAAGCTCTCTGTCTTCCCCCCCCCAACCCGCTCATATCTCCAGTCATCACGACGACCTTCCACGATGGGGCAAAGGTCATTAATGTCATTGTACAGCCCAAATTTTTTGAGATTTGAAGCCACCACATCCGAATATCTACGGTAAATCCATACCACTTTTGACGATGGGGAAGATTCCAGCAACCGACCCGCATGCTGACTATCCACAATGGGCTTGGCTATCCTCAGGTCGGCGGGATAGCGGTCCATGATCCGTTGTACCTCGCCACATCCTCTCAATCCGAAGTCTACATCAGGTCGGGTATCGCCAATATTCCTCGGAGGAATGTTCAACACTGATTTTTCAGAAAACACCTCAGCATCAGGGTCCAACATGAATATTTCAGTCATATGTGTCGTTCCAGACCTCTGACACCCGAAAATAAAAAGCGTTCTTTTTGTTCCGGAATGCCGAAATGACTGGATGATGCATTTTTTAGATATGGCCAATTTAGTCAATAGGCGATTCTTGGCACGCTTTCTAATTGTCAATATCATAGGTTGATACTCACCAGGAACAGCCATACAGAATATTTATCAATCCCTGATTGCGTTTCTGATTATACACGATATCTGCAACACCCTATGATCCCAAGTATTATTTTTTGCAAGCACCTTACCTTCCATTATATGGGATTGCACGTCCATCCCCCTTTTTATACAGTCCATCAAAGCTGATTCAAACTCATCAGCATTTCCGCAAACATAGACCATTCGATCGAATTCCCTTGCAACGCTAAAATCTGTTGTAACCACAGGCAAGCCTGCAGCCATATATTCATAGATCTTCAATGGACTCACGTTATTTGCTTGGAGGTCCACCTTGTATGGAATTATACCAACTTCGAAAGATTGGATGACCGACGGCAACTCATCAACATCCACACGCCCAATAAAATGCACATTATCATTCTTTTCAAATCTGGCCATCTGATCTTCACAATAATCGCGCACGACTTCTCCTACGAGTACAAAAGACCACTCTTTGTGTTTTTCAGCAAGGAAGTTTAACATCTCAACATCAAGACGATTACTGATCAATCCTGAATAACCAATTATATTGCCTTTTATATCCGGCAATTTGCTGACAATATTGGAA
Organism: Sedimenticola sp.; assembly: GCA_026983675.1. GTDB lineage: Bacteria > Pseudomonadota > Gammaproteobacteria > Chromatiales > Chromatiaceae > JALSTP01. The sequence goes on along the minus strand of JALSTP010000172.1, from coordinate 21,975 downwards.
GGTTTTGCGTATGAGTCATAATCTACTGCATTTGGCACAAGAAAGGTATTCTCATTAAATTTGGATTTCTTTTCTTTTAGGTTGTTTGATACAACAATAACGACATCCGCTTTTTTCAACAACAATTGCTCGCGTTTTTTTATTTCCTCTTTTCTTTCGGCTGTCTGTCCATAGTATCCCAAGTACTCATCCACAACATGGTAGACAAGCAATTTCTCGTTGAATTCACCGACAAGCTTTACCATGTCAGGACGAGACAGCCATACAATCGGTCTAGCTGCCCCAAGCTTTCTAGTTTTCTTGAGAAGCAACCATTTCCAGAAGAAATTCGCGGTTTGCCGGAACAATGGCTTTTCGTTGGCAGGCAGCCATTTAGGGGAATGGTAGATATACACCCCCTCTTTGGTTACGGAAAACATGCGTCCAAAGATCTCCCTAAAACCGATCTTCCCTTTGGATATTCCGCGCCATAATTGTTTGAAGGAAGTGCGTGGTTCAACATAAAAGACCGTATTCGTTTTTGCGAAGCGCGACATCAGTTGGTGACGATTTCGCCACAGGCCCTCCCATGGCTCCGGGCCAAAATAGATCAGGCACTCGCCTTTGAGCACGCCGGCATTCCTTGTCTGCGATTTTTCACACTCCATAACCATCTCTTTATCGGTATCAACCGTTGCGATACAAGCATCACGAGGGGAACCAGGGATTTGTTGGCTATCTGAATACGGCACTATACATCCTTATTCTTCCCTCTCAGGAAGACCTATCTAACACTCTTGTATATACTCTACTTTCTGCGTCATAAAGCAATGACGCCATACACCCGTATCGACCAATACGCATGGTGACTTGAGGTGAAGCCTTCAGCTGAGAAAACAAATACATTAGGAGTCTGTCGGGTTTAGGTGATCGTCGCGAGCATGGTGGGAAAGCGAGGTCAGTTTTTCTCGATTTTGAGGCGCATAGTGGATCTACGCAACGAAAAATCGAGGAAAAATGGACCGCTTTCCCACCCGCGCAGTAGATTAATCCTAAATCCGACAGACTCCTAGCCCGGATTATTCATGAAATCGCTCGCGCCCTTGCTTGATCCTTGTCCACACAGGGAATTTTCCTTCCTCGGCAATACAGCCCGTATTCCGCTCGGTCGGAAAATCCCATGTGCGGACAATTCTCTGCGCAATCATCGCGGCGATTCATGAATAATCCGGGCTAGATGCGGCGCCACTGGGTACCAGCGGCTGTGTCTTCCAGTACGACACCTGCCTCCTTCAACTGGTCGCGTATCCTGTCGGAGGTTTCGAAATCCTTTGCCTTGCGTGCCGCATTGCGCTGATTGATCAAGTCCTCGATCGCCTGATCACTGAGGCCGGTGGTCACTGTCCCACTGCGGAGGTAGGCGTCTGGATTGTCCTGCAGAATACCCAACACACTGCCCAAATGCCGGAGCACGGCGGCGAGGCCTGCCGCCCTGACCTTGTCTTCCTCCCTTATCTTATTGATTTCCCGAACCATATCGAACAACACGGCCAGTGCTTCCGGGGTATTGAAATCATCATCCATGGCCTCATGGAATCGCTTGACGTACTCTTCTCCGCCGCTGGGTCCGGCATCTGGCAGGCTGCGTAAGGCCGTATACATTCGTGTCAGGGCCGCCCGGGCATTTTCCAGGTGTTCTTCATCGTAGTTCAAGGGGCTACGGTAGTGACTGGTCAGGATGAAGTATCGGACCTCTTCCGGCCGGTATCGTTCAAGGATTTCCCGCACGGTGAAGAAGTTGCCCAGGGATTTGGACATCTTCTCTTCGTTGATGCGCACAAAACCGTTGTGCATCCAGTAGTTGACGAACTTTTCACCCGTTGCCCCCTCGGATTGAGCGATCTCGTTTTCATGGTGAGGAAATTGGAGGTCCATGCCCCCACCGTGGATGTCGAAGTGGGCGCCAAGACAACTGGTGGACATGGCGGAGCACTCGATATGCCACCCCGGGCGGCCCTCTCCCCAGGGCGAATCCCAGGCCGGTTCACCGGGCTTGGCCGCCTTCCAGAGGGCAAAATCGAGCGGGTCGCGCTTTTGCTCCTCCACTTCCACGCGCGCGCCTGCACGCAGATCCTCGGGATCCTTACCGGAGAGGCGACCATAGCGGGGAAAGCTGCTGACCGAATAATAGACGTCCCCATTCTCCGCCACATAGGCATGACCGGAATCGATAAGGCGTTGGATCATATCGACGATTTCACCGATGTGGTGGGTGGCGCGCGGCTCCTTGGTGGGGGGCAGCACATTCAACGCAGCCGCGTCTTGATGCATGGCCTCGATGAACCGCTCCGTCAGTTGGTCGATACCTTCGCCACGCTCTGCGGCGCGGGCGATGATCTTGTCGTCCACGTCCGTCACATTACGCACGTAGGTCACCTCATACCCCAACTCCCGCAGATACCGGTAGACCACATCGAACACCACCAACACGCGAGCGTGCCCGAGGTGGCAATAATCGTATACGGTCATTCCGCACACATACATGCGCACCTTGCCCGGTTCCATGGGCTTGAATTCCTCTTTACGGCGCGTAAGGGTGTTGTAGATCTTGAGCATTTTGAACGGGATCAATCCTGGAGGTAGCGCGCATGGTAGCGTAAAGGCCCGTGAGCGACAAAGTTTCGTCAAAGCCCGATTCACAGGCCTCATGGCAAGGGGACGTGACATGGGAGGCCATCGCGGCATAGAGGGGAAAGCAATGCGGACAGTCTGCCGGCATCATGCCAATTTGGGCTTTCTCATCGCCCAGCGACCCTTTATGATGCGCCTCTCCGCAACAGCATTCGGAGGCAAAACGATGCGAAAACCGATTTCCGCCCTCATCACCGTTCTTTTACTGACACTGGGTCAGGCCGGCACCGCCCTGGCCGGACGCATCGAGGTCGAGATGAAGACGAGCATGGGCCCCATCACCCTCGAACTCGATCCCGACAAGGCGCCCAAGACGGTGAAGAACTTTGTGACCTATGTAAAGGAAGGGTATTACGATGGCACCATTTTCCACCGGGTGATCCCGGATTTCATGATCCAGGGGGGCGGCTATACCCCTGATATGAAACGCAAGGAGACCCACGCACCCATCCCGAATGAGGCAGACAACGGGCTGAAGAACGATCGGGGCAGCATCGCCATGGCGCGCACCGGTGATCCACACTCCGCCACCGCCCAATTTTTCATCAACCTCAAGGACAATGATTTCCTCAACTTTCGCAGCAAGGACGCCAGGGGCTGGGGCTACGCCGTCTTCGGCAAGGTGACCAAGGGCATGGATGTGGTGGACAATATCGCTGCCCAACCCACCGGACGCCTGCCCAACGGCATGGCCGATGTGCCTCGCAAGGCCATCATCATCGAGAAAGTCACCCTCATCAATCAGCAACCCGGAAGAGGAAAGACGGAATGATCACTCTCAAGACCTCCCATGGCGACATCACCCTCGAACTGGATCCGGAGAAGGCCCCTAAGACCTGTGAGAACTTCATTCAGTATGTCAAAGACGGCTTTTACGACGGCACGATCTTCCACCGGGTGATCGACAACTTCATGATCCAGGGCGGGGGTTTTCTGCCCGATATGACGCAGAAAGCCACGCGGGACCCCATCGAGAACGAGGCCGCGAACGGCCTGAGCAACGAGAAGGGCACCATCGCCATGGCGCGCACCATGGATCCCCATTCCGCCACTGCCCAGTTCTTTATCAACGTGGCCGACAACAAGTTCCTCGACCACCCCGGGCAGGACGGCTGGGGCTATTGTGTATTCGGCCGGGTGACGGAGGGAATGGATGTGGTGGAGAAGATCAAGGGCGTGGCCACCTCCAGCCGCCTTGGCCACCAGGATGTCCCCGTCGAACCGGTGGTGATCGAAAAGGCCGAGATCGCAGAATAGCGCCGTGGCCTTCTCTCTCTTCATCTCAGACCTGCACCTGTCGCCACAGCAGCCCACGATTCTGGACCAGCTGCGGCGTTTTCTCGCAGGACCGGCGAAAGGGGCAGAGCGGCTCTTCATCCTCGGGGATCTGTTCGACGCCTGGATCGGCGACGATGCCATCACCCCGCCCATCAGCGGGGTGGTGGCCGACCTCAAGCGGCTGTCGGACAGTGGCACCTGGATCGGCTTGATGCATGGCAACCGCGACTTCCTCATCGGTGAGGATTTCTGCCATCAAGCCGGCTGCGCGCTGCTCGACGACCCGACCGTGACCAATCTCTACGGTATTCCCACCCTGTTGATGCACGGTGACCTCCTGTGCACTGGCGACACCGCCTACCAACGATTCCGGGATCAGGTGCGTGACCCCGCCTTCATCGCCGACTTCCTGGCCAAACCCATCCCCGAGCGGCTCGCCCTCGCCGCTGAATATCGGCGCATGAGCGGAGAAGCCACTTCCACCAAGCCGGAGGCGATCATGGATGTCAACGAGGGCACCGTTCAGGCATATCTATGCCGCCATGGGGTACGGCGCATGATCCATGGTCACACCCACCGCCCCAACCATCACCCGATGGTGATCGAGGGTGAACCAGCGGATAGATGGGTGCTGCCCGAATGGAATGCATCCCAGTACGGTTTTGTCCGGGCGGACAAAGACGGGCTTTCCCTGCAGATCTTCTGACCTCACAACCCGTTGCCCATCCTCAGGCGTTCATACCCCGTCGGCAAGATGAACAGGGTAGAGGCGACCTCAAAACCGGTACGGTAGTCGAGCAGTTCTTCCCTGCGCGCCGCGTCCCACGTCCTCAACGGCAGCCCCCTTCCCAGTTCCGCCTCTGGAGAATACAGGTTGAGGGCATCGCCACAAGGACTGCGCATGTCATCTGGAATGCCCGGCAAGGTCACGGCCTCCTGATCAGCCAGCACTTGCCGATAGGCCCTCAGCGCGCCCACCGCAGCCCCCATCACACCGGGCAAGACAATGGCATCCCGACAGACCTCGTCACCCGCGAGAAAGCGGTAGTGCTCAGGCTGTACACCTCCAACCTTCGGCGCATCCGCCGCCGGGACCCGCCTGACATGCCAGCGATAAGGAGGTTTCCGCACCGCTCTTTTTGCCGGATGGATCACCAGCACCGTGCGATCATCGTCGGAGATGTTGTAGATCGCGCCCATCTCCCGATCGAAAAGAATGAAACCGGAGGACTCCATCCCTTGATCGAGACGCATAAACCGGTCACTCACCAGGATACGGCTGATATAGGGCCCAGACCCAGCCTCGGTGACCCGGTAGATCAACAGATCGACGGCCACCTTCTCCCCAGAGGCGTTCGCGACACCCGGCCCCGCCCAAAGCAGGCAGCAGATCACGACACAGAATTTCCGGACTTGCGACATAAAGCCTCCAATCGATTCAGTTCGGTCTCGCTGAACCCGGCCTGACGGCGGGTCTCGCGTTGCAACGGACAGCGGATCTCACCCCGCAGATAGTGGTCGAGCAACTCGAAATAGGTGGCCTCCGCTTCCAGCCCCCGAACCGCACAGAGATAACGGAACCAGCGGCTGCCGGTCGCCACATGGCCTACCTCTTCGCGCAGGATCACCTCCAGCGCATCGGCCGTGGCCCGATCCCCCATACGGAGAAAACGCTCGCGCATCCCCGGCGTCACGTCCAATCCCCGCGCCTCCATCACCCGTGGCACCATTGCCATGCGCGCCAAGGGATCATGGGCGGTACGCACGGCCATGTCCCACAGACCATTGTGGGCGGGAAAATCGCCGTAGACGTACCCCAACGCGTGGAGACGGCGTTCCAGCAACCGGAAATGGCGCGCCTCATCGTCGGCCACACCCAACCAGTCTGCATAGAAGGCCGCCGGCATCCCACGGAAACGGTAGACCGCGTCCCAGGCGAGGTTGATGGCGTTGAACTCGATATGCACCACCGCATGCAACAGCGCCGCCCGCCCCTCCGCCGACCCCAGCCGACGCCGCGGCAGCTCCCGGGGATGCACCAACGCCGGCCGTGCCGGGCGTCCCGGTTCGCCAATAGGGCGAGGAGCCTCGCCAGGTTCGAGAGACAGCGCCCCTTTCCGCCACCGGGCCGCTGTGTCCAGGGTCAAACGGCACTTCTCCTCCGGCTCCCCCGTTTCGATGCAACGGGCCGCCGCCTCAAACAGGGGCATCATCGAACCTTACACCTATCATCAGGTCCATCACGTTGGTATCGGTGGGACCGGTGTGGATCAAATCGCCGGTGGCGGCGAGGACGGACCCCGCGTCCGCCCGGCGCAGGGCAGTGTCGACATTCAACCCCAATGCCTCGGCCCGCGCCAACGTCCCGCCGTCCACCAAGGCACCGGCATCCTCCGTGGGACCATCCGTGCCATCCGTTCCCACGCTGAGCAGCCAGCCACCGCGTCGGCCGGCCAGTTCGCGCGCAGCGGCCAACGCCAGATGCTGGTTCCGTCCGCCACGCCCCGGGGCTGAGGGCAGAGCCACCACCGTCTCGCCCCCCCAGACGTGGACACCACCCGGTCCCTCGACGAGTGCCCTTGCCAGGCGTCGCCCTGCCCCTTCCGCCGGCCCCTCGACGAACCCCGAATGAAGGGCCACAGCATACCCGAGCGCCTCTGCCTCATGGGCCGCGGCCCGCTTCGCCTGCTCGTTGTCGGCCACAATCTCCACCTCCGGGCCTGTTGTGGGCAACCTCCCCCGCTGCGCCATGCCCGAAGCAACCGCCCCGGCAATCCAGTCAGGGAGATCCAACTCACCGATCCGCTCCCGGAGATCCGGCAGCGGTACAAGTAAACCGGAACCTATGACGCCAGGATCATTGTGTGGCACGTCAGAGATGGCCAGCACCCGCACCCACCTCCCCCGCCGCAGCCAACGCAGCAGCCCGCCTCCCTTGATCCGTGACAGGGCCACACGCACTGCATTCATGGCCGCGATGTCCAGACCGCTCCCCAGCAACCAGCGATTGACGTGTTGCAGCGCGACCAGATCTACTCCATCGACCGGCGCCGCCACCAGCGCTGACGCCCCGCCGGAAATCAAAAACAACAACGGCTCTTCCGTCTCGTCGATGAATTGCAGCAGCGCCCTGCCCGCCGCCAGACTCCCCGCGTCCGGCACGGGATGTCCACCTACCACGGTCTGCCAATCCCGGCCTTGCAACGATGCCGCATCCAGATGTCCCGCTTTGGTCACCAGCAGCGCCCGGCGTATGCCCCCCGGCACGGCATCGGCCGCCCCCAACGCCATGGCTTGCGCCGCCTTGCCAATGGCCACCACTGCGTACTCGCTGGAACGCGGCTGCCGCTCCAACCGGTTGCGCACCGCAGTGCGCCCGTCCACAGCCGCCAGTGAGGCATGCAGCATGCGCAGAAGATCGCTGCGAGGCCGGGATTGCAGCCGCATTGTGATGTCGTCCTCTAAACGCATGGATAGAGAATACCAAGTCACCGGATATTTTGTGGTAAGCTTTTTCCAATTGGGAATCTTGTGACTATCAACCCGATAGTGATATATGCCGCTGGCAGGCGCCGGAACGCCATGGCTGAGTACGATATATATTTTGTTGCCGGGTCAATATTGTGATCCTGGGGATTTTGCGCACGGATCAGGAGGCCGCCTTTGGAAAGCATTCAACTCCATCGCCGTTTTGCCGTTGACATCCTCATCCGGATGGTCATCCTCGCCCTCCTCGCCGCGGCCCTGTTCGTGTGGAAATGGAAGTTCATCGACGGCCTCTATTTCCACAACCAACTGACCTCCACCGGCCTGTTGATCAACGGCGCCATCGTTGCGTTGTTCGCCCTTGGCATCGTGAAGGTCATAGTGCTCCTGGTCCGTTATGTGCGGGAAGAATGGGCCCTGGACCGCTACATCGCCAACGTGGAGAGTCACACAGGGGATCCCCTCCAACGGGTACCGGCCAACACCCTCATTGCCCAGCGCCATCGCACCATGGAACGGCTCTGGAAGGCCAACTCCCCCATCAATCACAGCGCCCTCGCCTCGACGCTCGTCGCCACCGAGAGCACCCGCACCAGCCTTGCCAAGTTCATCAACAACATCCTGATCCTGACCGGCGTCTTCGGCACCATTGTCTCCCTCTCCATCGCCTTGGTGGGGGCCTCCAACATGCTCGAATCGTCGGTCGACGTGAGCGGCATGGGGATGGTGATCCATGGCATGTCCACTGCCCTTTCCACCACCATCACCGCCATTCTCTGCTACCTTTATTTTGGCTATTTCTTTCTCAAACTGAACGATGTTCAGACCAACCTGATCAGCGGGATCGAGCAAGTCACCACCCGCTATCTGATGCCCCGTTTCCAGGTGCAGCCCGACAATGTACTCTACGAGTTCTCTGGCCTCATCCGCTCGCTGCAAGGACTGGTGGGGCAGATGGAGACCTCGCAGCATACCTTTGAAAACATCGAGCGGCGGCTGTTGGAGACCGTGCAGAGCAATCAGAGCCGCATCGACGAGGTCTCCAGCCAGATGACCGATATCCGGACAACGCTGCTGCGCGGATTCCGGCTGCCCGAAGAGGCCAGCGCGGCACCTTCGGCCGAAAGCCCTACGCAGCAGGCCGATGATGAGACAGAATGGACAGCAATCAAGGATTCATAGACCTGCGCCTGAACCGGCAGGAGACCCTCAACGAAGAGAGCTTCTGGCCGTCGTTCACCGATGTCATGACGGTCATCGTCATGATTTTCCTGATGGCCATGCTGGTGCTGCTGATCCGCAATATGGAACTGGTCAAGCAACTGCGGGCCACCATGGAAGCAGAGCGCCACGCCGCCGAACTGGCGCGCACCACGGGCGAGGAAAAGGAGAGCTTGGCCCTGCGCCTCCACAATGCCGAAAGCGAACTGAGCGAGTTGCGCATGCAACTGATGCACATGGAAGAACAGCGGGAGCAGCAGGAAGCTGCCATCGCCAGCCAGGTGCGCCAAATCAGCCACTTGACTCAGGCACGTGATGAACTTGCGCTGAAGAACGAACAACTCAAGAACAAAAACGCGGACCTGAGCGACCGGCTCTCAAGCGCGCAACGTATCGCCCAGGCCATGCGCACCGATATAGAACAGCTGAGAAAACGCCACCAGAGCACAGTCGGTGAACTGGAGGCATTGCGAAAGAATTTCAGCGAAAAGGAAGAACAACTGGAACAGGCCCAAGCGCGTCTGCAGAAATCGGATACCACCCTCGCCGACCTGCGAAGCAAGTATTCCAGCCTCGAAGTCAAATATAACAAACTGATCCGCCCGGCGCGGAGCGCCAGTGGAAAATATGTAGTCGAGGTACGTTACGAAAAGACCAATGGCAAAGAACGCATCGCCATCAGAGAACCGGGGAAAACGGCCTACAAGGCCGTAACCAGAAGCGCCCTGCACGCCCGCCTTGCTGCCCTCAAGAAGCAATACCCCAACGACCTTTATGTGAAAGTCATCATCCCCAAGAAGAGCGGTCTCACCTACAACGAGGCCTTCTCATTTACCAGCACCCTGCACAAGAAGTACGACTACTACTACCAGGAACCCGCCCCTGCGTCCCAAACAAAAGCGGCGGAGAACCCCGAATAGAACAAGAACAGGCTTCGTTCCGTACGTGCCACCCATCGCCGGGGGCCTGGCAACGCACTCTCCTCTCGCCGCCGGCCTTCAGCAGGACAACGGCGTGTCCAAGGGCGTCATCTTTCTGGCCACGTGGTCACGCAGATAGACCGGCACCGCCCGCTCCGGCGGCGCCAGGTCCCCAATCGCCGCCATGGCCGCACCCAGCACCGCCACATCACGGGCATGAGGCAGCCTGTCGGGCTCCGGCGCCGCCGTCAACCGATCACCCAGGCGCGACGTCAACACCTCACCATAGGCGCCCCAGCCGCTTCCTGCTGCGCCCCACCCCTCCCCGTCGGGCAGTTGCACCCTTGCCGCCGGTGTCACCTCTTCCTTTCCCACCGGCGCCATCAGGCCATGTTCATCCGCCTCACAAGGCGCCCAGTAGACCTCCTGCATCCGCGCATCGATCGCCGCCAGCACCCGATGCATGCCGGTCTCGTGCCCACATCCCTGCGCCAGCGCCACCAGCGTCGACACCGGCGCCACCGGCAATTCCGCCGCATAGGCCGTGCCCTGCACCACTGCGGCGGCAATGCGCACGCCGGTGAACGACCCGGGGCCGCGGCCGAACGCCAACGCATCCAGCGCCGTGACTTGCAGCCCCGCCTCTGCCAGCAGAGCTTGCATCATCTCCAATATCAACCTGCTGTGTTCACGTGGCGCCACGGCGAAACGCTCGCGCACTTCACCATCAAGGTAGAGGGCTGCGGAACAGCCCTCCGTCGCGGTTTCTATTGCCAGAATCTTCATGGTTATTCAAGAATTTGGAATGAAGGTCGTATATTTTAGCGGGTATCTTGCTAAAATAGAGGTTCGATTTGGAAAAGAGAAGGCGCATGCAAGAAAAAATACGCAAAACATCCATTTTATTGGGACTGTTGATGCTGTCAGCGTTCAACCCGTTTAAGGTCGTTCATGCTGCATCCCATTGTTCTCACCGCGATTACCCCGATACGCCGAAGACGCGCAATGCCCTGGAGTGGCCCTTCGACGCCCGGTCCGTATGGAACATGCCCATCGGTTGTGATGCACACTATGTGAACGCGAAACTCGTGCCACCGGATGACGTGGACATCGATCATGACATTATCGTCGCCACATCCGATAGTGACCCCCTTGTGCCGGTTTACCTGGCTGGGGGTATCCCCGGTAACTCCAACCGGTATATCTACGGGAAAAATCCGGACCGCTGCCGGGGAACGGTCCCCTTGGGTCGGCCGATGAAGATTCATTTTCCCCACGATTTTCTCGCGCCAGTGACGCCTTACGGAAGGAACCATTCGACCGCAGTGATCGCGCCGGATGGTGATACATTACGGCAACTGAACGCGCTGGGGCGATGCAAGAAAGGCGGCCCCGTATACGGTCTGAACCAAGCCTTTAGCCAGTGCACGGAGTCCCTCAAGGGGGACGGCATTACCTGCTTTGGTGGCCACGGCGGTTCGGGTCTCTCCTCCATCGGCGGCACGCTGCGGGCCACGGACTTCGCCAACGACGCGCCTATCCGCCACGCACTCAAGATCAACCTGCGCCCCTATCAGATGTATATGGACCGTACAAAAAAGAAATGTGAAAAACGCTGGCCCGCGAAGAACTGCGACAACCATTGGTCGAAGCACGTAAATCATAAAGGTTACGCCAGTTCCCATGTCCGGGGATTGGTGGAGGGCGCCCTCCTGGCATTGCCGCCCAACCTCACCTACACCGACCTTGGGATCACAACGGCAGCCGGGAAGAAGTTCTTCGACGTGTTGCAGGATTTCGGCGCCTATCTCGCGGATGGAAGCGGTACTGGCGAGCGGGTCCGCAATAGCTTTTCCGCCACCTATGAAGCGGACGCGGCCTTCCGGCAGAGATATGGCCATTCATTGGAGGCCTACGGCAACAAGAATGCCCCGCCCAACAATACCCAAGGCCAATGGATGCGGGACATCCGGACGATCATCAGCCATCTGCACGTGGTCGATGACAACGGCCCCACCAGCATCGGCGGCCACGGCGCTGCGAGGCGCGCCCCCATGGCGCCACCCTTTGACGGGAAAGCAGGCGCGGATCGAAACCACACCTCCACCTCGCCACGACCACCGCGGCTCATCACCATCGACTGAACCGTGATCAGCCGTCCCCCGGCGTTCCGGGGGTACGAAAGAACCGCCGTACATCGGCCAGATCGCGGGTGCGGGCCATGGGCGGCATGCTGTCGATGAATATGCGGCCATAGGGTTTGGTGAGGATGCGGATATCGCACAGCACCAGCACGCCACGATCGGTGGCATCGCGAATAAGGCGGCCTGCCCCCTGTTTGAGGGCGATGGCGGCCTGCGGCACCTGATGTTCCATGAAGGGATTGCCGCCGCGGGCACGGAGCGCATCGAGGCGGGCCTGAAGCACCGGGTCGCCGGGTGCGGCGAAGGGCAGCTTGTCGATGATGACGCAGGAGAGCGCCTCGCCGCGCACGTCCACCCCTTCCCAGAAACTGGAGGTACCGAGCAGTACGGCGTTGCCCAGGTCACGGAAGCGGTCGAGCAGCTCCGCGCGGGGGGCCTCGCCCTGCACCAGCATGGGGAAGTCGATACGCGATTCCAGATACTCCGCCGCCCAGCGCAGAGCCCGATGGCTGGTGTAGAGCAGGAAGGCGCGGCCACCGCTGGCCTGGAGCACCTCGATGCTGATATCCGCCACGGTTTGGCCGAACCCTTCCCGGCGCGGATCGTGGATCCCCTTGGGTACATACCAGAGGGCCTGGTTCGGGTAGTCGAAGGGGCTGTCCCAGCGATGGCTTCGCGTCCCTTCGAGACCAAGCTGACGTTCGAAATGGGCGAAGCTCTCCCCGACGGCCAGGGTGGCGGAGGTGAAGATCCAGGCGGCGGGATGGCGCGCCATGTGGGCCTGAAAGACCTCGGCGATGTCCAGCGGCGTGCGGTTGAGGCGAAAGCTTTGGCGATGCACCTCAAACCAGCGGATCTCCCCCGTGGCCTCTTCGCCGAGCAGCAGGTCCAGGCCCTGTTCCAGGTCATTGCAGCGTGCGAGGCAACTGTCGAGCCCCTTGCCCCGGCCCTCCATGGCATCGAGCGCCTCTTGCAGGTCGGCCAGTGCCTGGCGCAATTTACCAAGGGCCCCGGCAATTGCCGGATCGCGGACGATCTCCGACCAGTTTCCCCGGCGCAGATCGAGACCGAAGCTGAGACGCATCTCGCGCACGGCATTCTGGAGGGCATCGGCGCGGCGAGGCAGTTCGGCCATGTCGCCCGCCTCACGGTGGTATTCGGTGGTGGCGTCACGCGCCAGTTCCATGAGCTGCCGGCCGCTCACGGTGGCGCCGAAGAAGTTGCTTGCGGTCTCCGGCAATTGGTGGGCCTCGTCCACGATGAAGGCGTCGGCCCCCGGCAGGATCTCGCCGAATCCCCCATCCTTCAGCGCCAAGTCGGCGCACAAGAGATGGTGATTGATCACCACCAGATCCGCCTCCTGGGCACGCCGGCGGGCCTCTACCAGATGGCACTCGTTCCACTCCGGGCACTCCTGCCCCAGGCAGTTCTCGTTGGTGGAGGTGACCAGCGGCCACACCGGGGCATCCTCCGGCACCTCGGAAAAGCCCGCGATATCCCCCTGGCGGGTAGTGGAGGCCCAGCGCCGCACCTGCGAAAGCTGGTGAATCACCTCCTTTGGATGATGCCCTTCCGCGCTCATATTGAGGCGGTGGCGGCAAAGGTAGTTGGCGCGCCCCTTGAGCAGCGCCACCTTGCGCCCGCTGGCGAGCAGGTCGCGCATCAGCGGCAGGTCCCGGTGATAGAGCTGGTCCTGGAGGTTGCGGGTGCCGGTGGAGACGATGATCTTGAGGTCGGAGAGCAGCGCCGGCAGCAGGTAGGCGAAGGTCTTGCCGGTGCCAGTGCCCGCCTCGCTGATGAGCACCTCACCCGAGTCCAGCGCGGCGGCCACCGCCTCGGCCATCCGCAACTGCTGAGGGCGGTAGCGAAAACCTTCGATGCGCCGGGCCAGCAGCCCTTCCGGCCCCAGCACCTCTTCCAGTTCCACCACGCCGCTCCCCGTACTGCGGTTCAATCCGCCTGGTTGTCCCAGATCTCCGGCTCGATGCCGTCCTCCCGGGTCCAGGCCAGCCGGCCAATGATCTTGAACCGCGCCACTGACATGGCGCCACGTTTGGCGCGACTGCTGCTCGACGCGGCGATATACTCTTCGATCTCCTCGCGTTCCGCCTCGTACATCTCATAGGGTTCGTACTCCTCGTCCATGAGCACCAGCACCACGCTGTCCCATTCCTTGTCCATCTTCATCTGGCCGATACGCTGGCCGCTCCTGGACTCGTCGAAGATGGTACGGCTCTTGATCTGGATACGCTTGCCGTCACGCGCCGGGTCGATGGCGTCATAGCCCCCTTCGCCTTCCGGCTTGGGTTCCAGGCCCAGCAACCGAATCGCGTCGTGTTCGGCGATCTCGGCGCTGATACCCGGCAATGGCTTACCCATGGTGCGCCGGTACTCGGCGGCGAGTTGACGGGCCTGGGCGATCAGCTTGTCGGCGGCATAGGGATTCACGCGGTCCTCATTCTCAACCCGTTTTCAGAACACTTTACCGCAGACGCCCGGATCCGGCGCCGGCATTGCGGGCGCGCGCGATGATCTCGCTATTGTTGCGCTTCAACTCCTGATCGTTGCCGGCAAGGGCGTTGGATTTGGCCGCCAGGCTGGATGCGCGTGAATACTGCCCCTGTTCGAGGCGGATGCGCGCCAGCCGGTTCCAAAGTACGGGGTTGCGCGGCTCGATACGCAGCGCCCGTTCCAGACTCGCCGCCGCAGCGACGTAATCTGCCGATAAACGATAGTGCTCCGCCTCTTCCATCAGGGTCTCCACGGCCCGGTTGGTCGTCGTGCGCCGGGGCGCCGTCGCCTGCTCCACGGGAGGTGGCCCTGGAATGGCGCTGACCGGGGGGGCGCCATAGGCATAGACCTCCACACCAGTGTCCTCTTCGGCGCCGGCTGGTGCGGGTTTGGCTGGGGGCAGCGGTTTTCCCACGTTCGCCTCTTCCACCGGGGCGGGTGTCCGCGCCGACATCATGGAACAACCGCCCAGCAACGACAGGACAGCTACGGTCAATATTCTATGTCTCATTCATCGAAACTCCTGAAAAAGTCGAATCCTCCATCCTCGCGCCGCACACAAGGGGACAAGGTATCGGGTGCGCTGCCACGGATAAAGGGAACCCGTACCGCACCCGGGCACTGGTCGTCCGCCTTCATTCCGTTTTGCGGGTCGATCCAGACGGTTTCAATGGTCTCGGGCACAGGCAGGACCAGCGGCGCCAAATGGCCTATGCGTTGCATCATATCACCCCATACCTGCAGTGCGCCCGCGCCGCCCGTGAGTCCCGCCGGTTCATTGTCGTCACGCCCCACCCAGACCACCGCCACGCGATCACCGGTAAAACCGGCAAACCAACTGTCCCGCAGATCATCGGTAGTGCCGGTCTTGCCCGCCAGCGCCAGCTCCGGCGCCAGCCAGCGTGACAGCGAACGCCCGGTGCCCGAGCGCACGACCTCCTGTAACACCGTATCCAGCAGATAGGTAGCCGCCGGATTGACCGCCGCCTTTACTTCCAGTGGATAGTGGCTCAGGGGCTCTCCCGAGGCGTCGGTCACTTCGCGAATCGCCCGCAACGGCGCCTGGAAGCCCCCGGTGGCCAAGGTCTGATAGATCTGCGCCACGCTCAATGGCGACAGTGGCACCGCGCCCAACAAGAGTGAGGGATACGGCTTCACGTCCTGTTTCAAACCCAGGCGGTGCAGCGCATCGATGATCGCATCGAAGCCCAACGTCATACCCAGCCGAACGGTGGCCTGGTTATAAGAGTGCGCCAATGCCTGGTGCAGTGGCACCATGCCATGAGACCGTTTGTCGAAATTCTCCGGCGCCCAGATATTGCCCCTGCGGTCACGGATCTCGATGGGGCTGTCATCGATGGGCGTCAGGAGGGTATAACGCGAAGGGCGGCTCAAGGCGGTGAGATAGACCACCGGTTTGATCAACGACCCCACCGAGCGCTGGGTATCGAGGGCCCGGTTGAATCCAGCATAGCGACTGTGACGCCCTCCCACCACGGCTTGCAGTTCCCCCCCGTCGGCACTCGCCACCACCACCGCCCCCTCCAGTTTTCCCGTGGGTAATCGGCGGCCTTTTTCCAAGGCATCGAGCCGTTCCGCCAATGCCTTCTCGGCCTGCGCCTGCACCCAAGGATCGAGGGTGGTGAAGATCCGCAGCCCTTCGGAGTTGAGGTCCTGTTCATCATAGTCACGGTGCAGTTGGCGCCGCACCACATCCAGGAAGGCGCGGTAGGTGGCGGCGGTGCGACCGCGGCGCTTGCTGATGCCCAACGGCCGGGCCGCCGCACTGCGTGCCTCCCGCGCGGTGACCACCCCTTGTTCGACCAGCAACTTCAACACCAGATTGCGCCGCTCGCGGGCGCGATCCGGGTGACGCAAGGGGTCGTAATAGGACGGACCGCGGATCATACCCACCAGCAGGGCGATGCGCGGGAGGTCCAATTCACGCAGCGGGCGCGAAAAGTAGAACAGACTGGCGAGGCCAAAGCCGTGAATGGCGCGCTCGCCATCCTGTCCGAGATAGATCTCATTGGCATAGGCCTCGAGGATGGCGTCCTTGCCGTAGTGGCTCTCCAGCAACAGCGCCATGATGGCTTCACGGAGCTTGCGAGTGAAGGTGCGCTCATCGCTGAGATAGAAATTCTTCACCAGTTGCTGGGTCAGGGTACTGCCACCCTGCACCACCTCTCCCGCCCGCAGATCGGTCCACAACGCGCGCAGGATGGCCTTGGGAGAGACGCCATGATGGTTGTAGAACTCCCGGTCCTCCACGGTGAGAAGCGTCTGCACCAATAGCGGCGGCAGATCCTGGCGCTTTACCAGAATGCGGTCCTCATGGTGAGCCGGATAGATGCTGCCAATCTGTGGCGGTTCCATGCGCACCACAGGCATCCCCTTGCCGGTATCGGCATCCTGCAGCGCGGTGACGCCACTGGCGTCGAACCTGAGTTCCAGATGTCGGGAGGGCGCGTCGCTGTCCCAGAATCGAAAGGGGCGCGTGCGCAGGATGAAGCGCCCTTTATAGCGGGAGTAGCCGCCCGGCTTGTCGGGATGCTTCTCCCGGCGGTAGCCGAGACGGCCCAGTTCGGCGCTGAACTGGGCCGCCGTCAAGGGCGCTCCCACATAGAGTTCCAAAGGCCGCGCGAACACACGCGCGGGAATGGCCCAGCGTTTACCTTCAAACTTGACCCGCACGATACGGTCGAGATGCCACACGTATGCGCCCCCAGCCAGGCAGGCCACCACTACAAGCAGCATCAACCACCCACCCCAGTGGTGGGTACGCTGTCGTGAAGGCCGCCGCCGGGACAGGTTACGCCTCGGCGTGGGCCGGCGGCGTGGCCGCTTTCTGCCGGATTGGGAACTGCGTTTCGTCATGCAGGATTCACCGCTTTTTCGACAGCGGCAATTGCGCAAGCCGCTTCGCGATCTTCTGGTAGAGATCCTTCACCCATGGCGGATCGACTGCTCTGAGGCGGATGGCGCGGCGGCGAAAATCATACGGCGCAATCACCACCTCCACGTTGCGGATCCCCACGTCCGCTGCCATCACGAACAATTCCTCGATGGCGCGATCACCCATGGCGAGACAGCCTTTCGACTTTCGCTTGCCGTGAATATAGATGTTGGATCCCGGATGCAGGCGCCGTTCACGGTGAGCCTGACGCCGGTCGAAACGGTTGGGATAGTTCAGTTTGAGGGAGAGGTGGAATGCGCTGTTGGGGTTGAGGCCGACGATCCGGTAGACCCCTTCCGGCACCTGCAGGTCCCCTTCCCGGAGTTTGGGACCGCGGGTACCGCTGGCCGCGAGCACCGGGTACTCGTGAATGAAGCGCCATGCGTCATCGCCCTTCCGCGCCCACATCTCCAACACGCCGGGATGCTTGATCGCCACCAACCGCACCTTGTCTGGCGGATAGGCAACGCCCGCATCCGCAAACCGTTCCCGCAGCCGATGGCCCGCATAGGCGCCATAGAACGCCAGGGCCTCCTTGACGGTAAAGGATGACCGGTAGTGTCGCAGCTTGGACAGGGTATCCGCCCCGGCCACCCGGAACACCAACAGGGCCATCAACAGCGGCGACCAATAATGGCAGCGGATGAGCCCGCTACGCATCCACCACCCCCTCCCGCGCCGCGACACGTGCGATCCAGGCGCCGTATATCCGGTCGGCCACTGCATGCAGGGCCTCGATGCGCGCCGGCAATGCCCGGATCATTTCCTCCGTGGGCTGGATGCAGTGGGAATCGCCCTTGAGATCCGTGGCGTAATGGTCGATCCATCCACGCACCATGCGTTCCGTCATCTCCAGGTGGAACTGCATCGCCAAGTGATCGCCATGGACAAAGGCCTGCCGGGAGTAACAATCGCTCTGCAACAGGGGCTCGCACCCGGGCGGAATCGAAAATGTATCGCCGTGCCATTGAAAGCTGTCGAAGCGCTCCGGCAAACCGTCGAGCCAACCGTCACAGCGGCAGCCTTCTGTCCTGCGGAGGGAGTGCCAGCCAATCTCCATGCCGTGTCCTCGGGTCACCACGCCGCCAAAGGCGCGGGCCACCAACTGACCACCGAAACAGATACCCATCACTGGCACAGCCTCCTCCAGCGCCCGACGGATAAGCTCGATCTCCGCATCGATCCACTCGAAGGGCCCGTTGACGCTCATATTGCCGCCCATGAAGACCAGACCCGAGATGTCGTCGGTCTGCGGTGGCACCGCATGTTTTTCGTCGATGCACACCACCTGCCAGGGTATGCCCTGGCGATCCAGAAACTCGCCCAGGTAGCCCGGTCCCTCACAGGCCACGTGACGGAAGATGCGTATCGGTTTCAACAGAACACCCGTCGATGAAAAAAGTCGTTTTATCAACCCGGCAACAATATATATCGTATTCAGCCGTGATGCGCCGGTTCGCAGCAAGGCGCCTCATCGCTGCTGTAGTCACCCTACAGCAAGATGGGGCAACGCAGTCTGCGGGCCGGCACATCACGGCCTGTCATTGAATGTCATAGGGTTAGGGGTTTCAGGCAGGTGCCGGACCTGCGTTCCAGCGCGCTGGACAGGATGTCCAAGTGTCGCGAGTGCATGGATGCACTGGAGCGACCTTGGCAAGGGAATAACCCTTGCCTGCGCACTGCGCCTTGTTCCGGCGCCTGCCTGAAGTCCTGAATGCGATATATATTGTTGCCGGGTTAATAATATTCTACCGCCTTGGGGATGCCGCGTCAGTTCTTGATGCCCACACCCCGGCTGAGCAGACTGAGGGCGAAGGCGGTGAGGCCCGCGATGAAGAGCAGGATGACCAGCACGGCAAGGCGCGGGTCGATATCCGACACCCCCAGGATGCCGAACCGGAAGGCGTTGATCATGTAGAGTACAGGGTTGGCGAGGGAGACGTTCTGCCACAGCGTCGGCAACATATCGATGGAATAGAAGACACCGCCCAGGTAGGTGAGCGGGGTGAGCACGAAGGTGGGCACGATGGAGATATCATCGAAGCTGTTGGCATAGACCGCATTGATGAAACCGCCGAGGGCGAACAATACCGACGTGAGCACGAACACCACCAGCGTCAGCATATAGCTGTGCACCCTCACCTCGGTGAACAGCAGTGACACCAACGTCACCGCTACACCCACCACCACGCCACGCGCCATCCCCCCACCCACGTAGCCGGCCAAGATCACCCAGTTCGGCACCGGCGAGATCAACAGCTCCTCCACGTGGCGCTGGTACTTGGCGCTGAAGAAGGAAGAGACCACGTTGCTGTAGGAGTTGGTGATCACCGCCATCAGAATCAGCCCCGGTACGATGAAGTCGATATAGGGATAGCCATCCATCTCGCCGATGCGTCCGCCGATCAGGGTGCCGAAAATGATGAAATAGAGCGCCGTGGTGATCGCCGCCGGCAGCACGGTCTGGATCCAGATACGCACGAATCGCAGCACCTCTTTGATCAAGAGGGTCTCGAAGGCGATACGGTAGCGTCTCCAGCGGCTCATGGGGCCCGCGCGCCCTCACGCGCGTCATCGATCATGCCAATGAAGATCTGTTCGAGACGGTTCTGCTTGTTGCGCAGGCTGACCACCTCGACATCCTGTTCGGTGAGCAATTCGAACAGCCTATTGAGGCCCTGATCCCGGTTCACCCGCACCTCGAGGGTGACCGGGTCGAGAAGGCGGGCCTCATACCCCGGCAGGTTTGGCGCGGCGGCCAACCGGGCGGCCAGATTGAGAACAAAGGTCTCCACATGCAGCCGGTTCAACAATTCGCTCATGCGCGAACGCTCCACGATACAGCCGTGGTTGATGATGGCGATATTGCGGCAGAGGCTCTCTGCTTCCTCCAGATAGTGGGTGGTGAGGATGATGGTGGCGCCATTGCGATTGAGTTCCTGCAGAAAGGCCCACATGGAGCGGCGGATCTCGATATCCACCCCTGCGGTGGGTTCGTCCAATATCAGCAGACGTGGCTCGTGCACCAATGCCCGCGCAATCATCAGCCGCCGCTTGAGGCCGCCGGAGAGCTCCCGCGCCTGAGTTCGTCGCCGGTCCCAGAGTTCGAGCTGACGCAGCATACGTTCGGCCCGCGCCCTGGCCTCGCGCCGGGGGATGCCATAGTAGCCGGCCTGATTGATGACAATCTCCTCCACCGGCTCCCATTGATTGAAATTGAACTCCTGGGGCACCAGACCTATACAGCGCCGAACCTCTTCCGGTTCACGGTCGAGGTCGTGACCGAATACGAGCACCCGGCCGCCGCTCTTGGTCACCAGTGAGCTGACGATGCCAATAGCGGTGGACTTGCCCGCCCCGTTCGATCCAAGGAGGGCGAAGAAATCCCCCTCTTCCACTTCGAGGTCGATGCCGCGCAGTGCCACATGCCCCCCCCGATAGGTCTTGTGTAGGCCGGTGACCTTCAACGCATGCATAACGGCGCGATCCCGGAAAAGTCAACGAAACTTGCGCAAATACCACCATTCGAAGAAGCGCTTCGCCCAGTGAAACGCCCGCATGGAGGGCATCACCAGGTTGCGTTTTTCGGTGCGCGCCACCAGCATACCGCTGTTGTTGCTGTCCACGATACAGACCAATTCCACCCGAAAACGCTTCTCCGGCGTGCGGCCATTCAGTTCCGCGTGCAAATTCTCCGCGGCCGCCAAGGCTTGAAGATCCGCCATGTGGGCCTGTTTGGGCATCCAGGCCGGTCCGGGAAAACTGCCCGAATCGCCGGCCACATAGACCCGCTCCATACCCTCCACGCGGCATAGAGCGTCCGCCTGGACAAGCCCGCCAGGGGAACGCGGCAAGGGAGTATTGTCGAACCACTGGTTGCCAGTCATGCCGGGCATGAAGAGAATCAGATCGGCATCGAACTCACCCCCCTCTGTCATCACCTTGTTCTCGGTGAACCCCTTCATCTTGTGGCCGAGATGGGTTTCGATATCCCGTTTTCTCATCTCCGCCAGGAGGCCGTCCACCGCCTTCTCCCCCAAGCGCGCGCCGGGCTTGGGCGCCGGGGTAAAAAAGATCAGTGTGAAGCGGTCTCGCCGCCCCTCCTGGCGGAGCTGGTTGTCGATGCCGAACAGGAACTCGAACATGGGCCCGCCGCGCATGGCGGAAGGCTCCTTGGGGTTGCTGGCAAAGCCGATGGCGATGGTGCCCTCTTCGAGCTCATGCAGCCGGTCGCGGATCCGCTTCGCCGCCTCGATCCCCTCACAGGGGGTAATGGCGTGCTCGATGCCCGGCAACTTTTTCAGGAACCGCCCACCCGAGGCGATGATGAGGCCATCATTCTCGATCTCGCCTGCCGTGGTCTGGAGCGTGCGCCCGTCCTCACTCAGGCCGGTGGCCTCCGCCTGACGGTGGATCGCCTTGTTCACGGAGAAATAATGCTCCAGCGGCAGACGCAGGTCATCCCCGCTTCGGATCCCCGAGGGAACCCAGATGAGACCGGGGAGGTAGACAAACTCGGCCCGCGGACTCACCACCGTAATCTCGAGATCCGGATCCAGCTTTCTCAACTTGCGCAACGCGGTGAGCGCAGCAAAACCACTGCCAACGACGGTGACTCGCTTCATGGACATCCTCCGAACAAGGTTATTAACCCGCCGGTTGCCGCAATACACGGAAATCCGGCGAGCGGCCATCTTACCCCCTATCTCCAGTACAGAAAAACACACAGAGCCTCAGGCTACCACGCCGACGGTTCCGAAAGATCGACGCCGGTCGAACCGGGAGGCGC
>JALSTP010000171.1 GCA_026983675.1 Sedimenticola sp. | reverse complement strand
TCCTTCGCGACCGGAGGGGTTGCCTTCCGATCCTGCCCCCAAAAGCTGGGCACCCTGCTCAACCCGAACAGCACGATGGCCAACACCGCAAGGACGCCGGCCAGGAGATAGCCCCCCCGGCGCGGGGCGGGAGGCTTGTCCTCCTCCGCAGGCGCCTCGATTCCGGCAGGAGCGGCACGATCGGGCGTGGCGGAGGGGGGCATTACCGACCCGCGCGGCCGTGCACCGCCATCGCCCGGTTCCACGGGAGCCGTGATTGGGCCGGGGGCTGGGGGCCTGCGGACATCACGGGCCGAATGGCGGAACGGCTCTGCCGCCCCTTCGCGTTCCTCCGGCAAAGAGACGTCCCCCTGCTCCATCTCTTGCGCTGCCAAGGGCTCTGACACCATGGACAACATCCCCTCGTTCCGAACCTCTTCGATCACGGTGCGGATGTCTTCTTCACCGAGTTGATGACGCCCTTCGATACGGCCGAACAGCAACAGACGGCTCATAAGATGATTGACCAGCCGGGGAACCCCGCCGGTCACGGAATGGACCAGGGAGAAGACGGCCGGATCGATCTCAGGGTTGGAGGTGGTCCAGCCGGCCACCGTGAGGCGATGGATGATGTACTGCCGCGTCTCCTCTTTGGCCATCGGTTCCAGGTGGGCCGCGATGATGTTTTCCTGACTGAAGGGACTGCCTCCCTCGCCGAAAAAATGGTCACGCAGTTCGTCCCGCCCGAAGCAAAAGAGTTGCAGCAGCGGCCGGCCCTCGAATTTCATGCTGCAGAACGGCGCGGCTTCCTCCAGGAGATCCTGACGGAGAAGATGGGCCTCGTCGATCACGAGCAACGCCTTGCGTCCCTTCACGGCCTGCTCGATCAGGTAGATTTCGAGCCTTTTCCTCAGATCCTCTATGTCGCCGTCGGCATCGATGCCAAATTCCGCCGCCAGGAAACGCAACAGATCACCGGCCTGCAACTGGGTGCTCGAAAGCACCGCCAGCAGATAGATCCGCGAATCCAGCGAGGAAAGGAAGTCATTGATGAGCAGGCTTTTCCCGGTTCCGGGAACGCCAGTGACCAACACCGTCGCCACGTCATTCTTCAAGGCATAGTCGAGCATCGCTTTCGTTCTCGCATAGCTTCCGTGCGAGAAACGAAAACGGTTGTCCGGCGTCAACCGGAAAGGATCGACATCAAATTGATTGGCGTTTTGTTGCATGCCCTCTTCTGGCGCGATCACCCTCTCAATGCCGACTCCGCTCGATGGGCCGGCTTTTAAGGGCGTTGCAGTCAAACATACGCTATTGGGTTATCGTTCGCCCCCTGAAATTGTTGATTTCGCGGAAACACCCGCGCGAGGAACCTGAAGACGGCGAACCTGGAGCAGACGAACAGGCGTAGCTACCGTAGCACGCACATTGACGGGATGCGTATGTCAGAGACCGCCGGCCCGGCGATTATGGGTGATGCGCCGTGGTGCTGCCGCCGCCTCCACCGCCACCTCCACCACCGGCGCCCGCAGCTGCAAGTATCACGGCAACCAGGGCACCAACGCCGATCAACATCTTGTTGACCTTCGGCCCTTTTTCCTCGACCGTTCTTTCGGCGGGCGGGGCGGCCTCGGGTTTTGGCACCTCTTTGACCACCGGGGCTCGCTGCTCCTTCTCCACCGGCGCGCGGGGGCGTTCCTGGGGGATCGGCGGACGTTGTTCCTTGATCTCGGGGGCTTTCGGGTGAGGGGCCTTCGAGGGCGGCAGTTGCACCTCGACGGGCGCACTATCGATCTCGATCTCCAGATTGACGGGTTCCTTGGCGTAGAGCATCTGGCTCCCTGCCAGGGAAACCGCGACCAGCGTTGTGGCTGCACTCCGTGTTCTGTTCATGGTATGTCGTCCCCTGCATTCAACCCGACCAATGCGCCCGTGGAAAGCACAGTAGCTATTTTATTGAAATAATAGGAAAATCCTGCTCTACAACAAGCACGCCCCACGAACAGACCCTTGGTACACCTGTATCGAGAGAATGGGCAAAACAACGAGGTAAGTCAATAGCCATGGTCCCCGTCCGGAAAGGCGTTTCCCGACAATCGCCGGATGGCAGATCGCGCAAGGAACGGAAAGCCCGGCGCCCCGGAACGACCGTGCCGATAGTCTCCGGGATCGCCGCCCTGTTTGCATCGATCGCCACCGCCGGGCCTAACCTGGATGGACAGACGGGCCTCATCCACATGCCCGACGCCACCCTCGACGCCGACGGCACTTTCCGGTTCGGCGGTGGATATCATCGGCCCTACCAGCCCTGGTGGTTCAACCTGACCCTGTTGCCGGCGCTTGAGTTCTCCGGAAGATATACCACCATCCGCGGCCTCCAGGGCTTTCAGGACGATCAGGGGTTTGGCGACTACAAGGACAAGGCGTTCGATATCAAACTCCGGTTGCACCGGCAGTCCGGCTTGTTGCCGGATGTGGCGGTCGGCCTGCTGGACTTCACCGGAACGCGGCTGTTCGAGTCGAAATACATCGCCCTCACCCGGCATCTGGATCCGTTCGAGGTCACTCTGGGTTACGGCCAGGGCCGCATCGACGGCCTGTTTGGGGGCATCCGCTTCCGCCCCCCGGACACTCCCCGTCTCTCCCTGCTCGCCGAGTACGATGCCAACGACTACGCGCGCGATTTCCGCGCCGCCCTCTCCGGGGCCGACAACCGCGACGGGGGCTGGACCTTCGGCATCGACTACCGTTATGGCTGGCTGGGGGGCCAGGTGAGCGTACAGCACGGCGACACCGGGGTACTCGGCTACATCGCCATTCCCTTCATGGACAAGGAATTCATTCCGAAGATCGAGGAACCCCCACCCTATTCGGAAAGCCCGCCCAAGGTGGCGATTGCACAGTGGCAGGCCAACACGGACTACGCCGCCCGCATCGGCCGGGTCCTCGCCAGGGCGGGTTTCCGCAATGTCCTGCTGGGGTTCGACGGCCGCCGGTTGAAGGCCTCCCTCACCAACGTGCGCATCTCGGAAATCGGCCGGGCCGTCGGTCGGGCCGCCCGCATTCTGCACCGGCTTGGGCCGCGGGAAACGGAAGAAATCGAGATCACCTACACCGCGGACGACCTGCCACTGATCACCTACCGTTTCCGCGACCCCCACAAACTCGAACGCTACCTGCAGGGGCTGCTGTCAAAACAGCAACTCATGACCAGCATCGACATCGAACCGGCGGATCCCGCGCAGTTCGACCCCGACGATCCCGCAGTTACGGATCTCTCTCTGCTGGCGGATGAGGCCGATCGTGGGCGCGAACAGGAAGACCGCGACGACGGTGGGGCCATCCGCTTCCACCGGGAAGACAATCACATGAATCTCTTCGAGATCATCCCCTTCAATGTCGCCGGTTTCTTCAATGACCCCAGTGGCGCATATAAGTACGACCTGTTTGCCGTGGCCCGCTACAGGCATCGATTCCATCGCGGCCTGTTTCTCGACGCCGCGGCGAGGCTGAGCCTGATCGAGAACGTCAGTGACGTGAAACAGCCGTCCAACAGCCTGCTGCCGCATGTCCGCTCGGATGTCGCGGAATACCAGCGCCACCAGGGACTCAAGCTCCGGCGGCTGACCCTGACCCAATTGTTCAAACCCACGAAACAGCTCTTCGGCCGTGTCTCCGCCGGCTATTATGAAGACATGTTTGGCGGCCTCGGCGGGCAGATCCTCTATCTTCCGGACCACAGTCGCTGGGCGGTGGATCTCTCCCTGGACTGGGTCAAACAACGCGATTTCGATGGCCGGTTCGGTTTCCGGGACTATGACACGGTCACCGCGCTCGGCGCCCTCCACTATCGCATCCCGCGTTACGGGGTCACGGCCACCCTGCGCGGCGGCCGCTTTCTCGCCGGCGACAGCGGAGTCCGTTTCGAGATCAAACGCCGCTTCCGCTCCGGCATCGAATTCGGAGGCTGGTACACTATCACCGACGGCAATGACATCACGTCTCCCGGCAGCCCGGACCACCCGTACAACGACAAGGGGGTCTTCCTCTCGATACCGCTGAACATCATGCTGACGAAAGACACACAGGCCACCGCCTCTTTCCGGCTCTCACCCTGGACCCGGGACGTGGGTCAAATGGTGGAAAGCCCCTACGATCTCTACAGACAGGTGGAGCAACGCCTCCCCTTCGGCGCCTACGGCACGGACCTGATGACCGACTTTGGCCAGTGACAACGACGGCAGCGAGATGCGCATAATCGACTCAGACCACCAGCACCCTCACGGCAGGCGCCACCGCCGGGGGATGGCGGCGACGGGGGCCGCCCTGCTGGGCCTGATGCTGTGGACGATGAGCACCGCACTGTATGCCATATCCCCTGCCGAACTGGAGCAATTCCGGCAACTCAGTCCGGAACAACGGCGGGCAGCCATGGAGATGCTGCGGGGCGAGGGCGGCAATAAGAATGCCGATGACTTCGCTGCCGGACCCGGAGCGGTCCGGCGCACTCCACAGGGCGTCCACCCGGCGCGGAAGGAAGGCAGCGGCGGTGACCGCCAGCCGGGCGTGGATTTCGGGGGGCGTTCGCGGGTCCCGCCCCGCCGCGCGCCCGCCGGCACCGGGCAACAGCCCCCACCCGTCGGTGTGACCGCGGGCCAGCGGCAGGAAGCCGGGCCAAAGGGGACACTCAGGCGCTTCGGCGATGACCTCTTCACCGGTGGCACTGCGGCCTTTTCACCCGCCGAGGATGTGCCGGTGCCGGACGGCTATGTCATTGGTCCGGGCGATACCCTCCTGCTGCAACTCTATGGCAAGGTGGACCGGCGCCACCGGCTCGCCGTTTCACGGGAGGGTGACGTGCTGATCCCGAACATCGGACCGGTGGCGGTGGCCGGTCTCACCTTCCGGGAGACGAAACAACTGCTGCGGAAACGGATCGGGGAAAAGATCATCGGCGCCAGGACGGCAATCACGATGGGGCGTCTGCACAGGATCCAGATCTTTGTCCTGGGCGAGGTGCGACACCCCGGCGCCTACATGGTCAGTCCATTCACCACCATGGTCGACGCCCTGTTCCGCAGTGGCGGCGTCACCTCAGTGGGCAGCCTGCGCAAGATCGAGCTGAAACGCCGGGGCCATCGGATCGCCCGTCTCGATCTGTACGACCTGTTGCTGCGGGGCGATACGGGCCACGACGCCAACCTGCGGCCTGGGGACGCCATTTTCGTGCCCCCCGTGGGGGCCACCGTCGGCGTCAGCGGCGAGGTGAAGCGGCCAGCCATCTACGAGATACGGGGCGAGAAGACGGTCGGGGAGATCCTGAAGCTCGCCGGCGGACTGCTCCCCACTGCCTATGCCCCCGCCTCCCAGCTTCTGCGCATCGATGAGCGGGGCCAGCGGACACTCGTCGATCTCGATCTGACCCGCCGCACCGGCCTCGGATTCAGGATCCGCAACGGCGATCTGTTGCGCATCCGGCCCATCCTGGACCGGCTGGACGACTTCGTGGACCTCTCCGGCCATGTGCAACGACCCGGCAAACAGGCCTGGCGCAAGGGCATACGCCTCACCGACCTGCTCCCTTCGCCCACGGTATTGAAACCCCGGGCGGACCTGAACTACCTCCTGATCCGGCGCGAGCTGCCGCCGGACCGTCGAATCAAGGTACTCGCCGCGAATCTGGAGGAGGCCCTCGCCCATCCGGACTCGCCGCGAAACCCGCGCCTCGAACCGCGGGACCGCATCTTCGTATTCGAACAGGGCAAGAAACGCCGGAAACTGATCGGGAAGCTGCTCCGTGAACTGAAGGCCCAGGCCGGGGCCGGCCGACCGGCGCGCATCGTCACCGCCGGCGGCCACGTCCGCGTTCCGGGCGAATACCCCCTGCTCGACGGCATGCGCATCGACGACCTCATCCGCGCCGCAGGGGGATTATCGGAATCCGCCTATACCCTGCGCGCCGAGATGACCCGGTACGAAGTGGTCGACAAGCGTCACCGCGAGATCGAACATCTGACCGTGGATCTGGCCGCGATCCTGTCGGGAAACCACGCCGCGGACATCCTCCTTCGCCCTCATGACAACCTGCAGATCAAAAAGATTCCGGAGTGGGAACAGACGGCAAAGGTCGAAATCAAGGGCGAAGTGCGTTTCCCCGGCGTCTACCCCATCACCCGGGGGGAACAACTGAGCAGCCTGCTGCGGCGCGCCGGCGGCCTGACCGATTTCGCCTTTCCGGAAGGCGCTGTCTTCATGCGCGAGAGCCTCCGGCGCAAGGAAAAGAAACAACTGGACACCCTTGCCGACCGGCTGCAGAGCGATCTCGCCTCCACGGCCCTCGAAAACGCGCAGGGCGACGCCAAACAGCAGTCCACCCTGGAGATCGGACGCGCCCTGATCAAACAACTGCGGGAAACAAAACCGGTGGGCCGCCTGGTGATCGATCTGCCCCGGCTGCTGGCCACCAGCCGGCAGGGCCGCGTCAGCGACTACGATGTTACCCTCAAGCAGGGCGACAAGATCGTCATCCCCAAGCTCACCCAGGAGATCACCGTGATCGGCGAGGTGTTTCACCCCACCTCGCACCTCTACACCAGCGGCCTCGATGTGGATGACTATATCAAGATGAGCGGCGGCGCCACCCGCAAGGCGGACACCGGCAACATCTATGTGGTGCGGGCCAACGGCGCCGTGGTCACCCGCAACGACCTGGGCGACGCCCCCGCCATCGACCTGTTCGAAACGACCGAAAACAAGGCCATCCGGCCGGGAGACACCATCGTCGTCCCGCTGGAAATCGACCGCATCCGGCCGTTGACATTCTGGACCAACGTCAGCCAGATCGCCTACCAGATCGGCATCGCCGTGGCGGCGGCCAACGCCGTCGGCATCTTTTGACAGGGCGCAGCAGACCTCATGACGACACTGAAACAGGAAACCACCGATCCCGGCACGGCGCGGGCGAGCCGACCGCCGCCCTCCCCCACCTATGTGGTGCTCGGCGCATCCCAAGGCCCCGGACAACCCCCCGGTCTCTCCACCGGCATCGCCCGCCACGGGACACTGATCGCCCTCACGACGCTGCTCTTCGCCGTGGCCGCCGCGCTGGCCTCTTTCGCCCTGCCGCGAACCTACCGCGCCGAGGTCCTGTTCAAGCCGGTGGAGGCGGAACAGCCCCGTCTGCCCATCGAGGGACTGGCCGACCGGTTCGGCGGACTTGCCTCCCTGGCGGGCCTGACCCCGCCCTCCAAGGGGAATCGGCAAGAGGCGCTGGCAGTACTCAAATCGAGGCGGTTCAGCCTCCACTTTCTACACCAGAACAAGCGGTTGCCGATGCTCTTCCCGGAACGTTGGAACGCCGGCGAAGAGGCCTGGACCGAAGAGCCGGAGCGAGGGGCGCCCTCGGACGGCGAGATCTTCGAGCGCTTCGACCACGATGTCCGCCACGTCCACGAGAATGGAAGGACCGGCCTCGTCACCCTCGCCATCGACCTGAAGGACCGGGAGACGGCGGCGCGCTGGGCCAATCGCCTCGTCGAGCGCGCCAACCAATATCTCAAGGAGCAGGCAATCGACGAGGCCACCCGCAGCCTGGCGTACCTGAACAAGGCATTGGCGAAAACCGATGTAGTCGAGATCCAGAACGCGATCTACCGGCTGATCGAGATCCAGACCCAGAAGATCATGCTGGCCAATGTACGCAAGGAGTTCGCCTTCAAGGTCATCGACCCGGCCATGCCGCCGGACGAACGCGACTACATCTGGCCCAATCCCTGGATACTGGCATTCAGCGGCGGCATGGGAGGGCTGCTGCTGTCGCTGATCATCGCCACGCTACTCACCCTTCGAAATCGCCACCGCAACCGGCCGGAACAGGCGGCGTGAACCCTCTCGCGCCACCCGCCTCAAGAAGAGAGGCGTTTGAGGAACACCCGCATCTCCTTTGCCGCCTGGATGTCGCCCTGCGCCTCGGCCACCGCAATCCCCTTCTCATAGGCCTCGGCCGCCTCCTTCTCGCGCCCCTCCGCCGCCAGCGCCTTGCCATAGAGCTTCCAACTCGCCGAGTGCTCCGAATCCATCTCCAGCGCCTTCGCAAGGTGCGCAAGGGCCTCGGCCGACTTCCCCTTTTTCAGAAACAGGGTACCCAGCGTATAACGCAACATGGCGCTATCGCGCCCCTGCTCCAGCATCGCTTCAAGGGCCTTGCTATCCATCGTTGATTTCACCTTTCACGACAACCAGCATTGGATTCCTCCGGTAACAGGCTTTCGGATTGCCCACTTTATTAACCCGGCAACAATATATGTCGCATTCAGGGCTTCAGGCAGGCGCCGGAACAAGGCGCAGTGCGCAGGCAAGGGTCACTCCCTTGCCAAGGTCGCTCCAGTGCATCCATGCACTCGCGACACTTGGACATCCTGTCCAGCGCGCTGG
>JALSTP010000170.1 GCA_026983675.1 Sedimenticola sp. | reverse complement strand
AGCGCCCTGGCAAAGGCCCACTGCCTACGCAGGTGGCCCAGTGCCGATTCGCCCGCTTCCCGGCGTGGCAACACCCACACCCGCGCCAACACCGGGTGACCGGCCACCATCGCCTCGGTACCGGACTTGACCAGCATGTGGATCTCAGCGCGCTCATGGGTCGCCCGCAACCGGCTCAGAAGGGGGGAAGTGAGCAGCACATCGCCTATGTTGCGAAATTTAATGACGAGAATTTTCACCAGAGTTCAGAGGCGGGCGTCAGACGCCTCCTTATCCAGAACGTACTTGAGATCGTAGAGCACGGCAGTCTCCTTGCCAAAGCGCCGTAGCTGCGCTTCGCCCATCTCCCTGAACTGGTCATGGGCAACAGCGATCACCACCGCGTCATACCGGCCAGCCTCCGGCGCATCGATTGGAGCGATACCGTACTCCGCCTGCATCTCCAGGGGATCCACCCAGGGATCATAGACATCCACCTCCGTCTCGTAGCTCTGCAGTTCGCGAACCAGATCGATGACGCGGGTATTGCGCAGATCGGGGCAGTTCTCCTTGAAGGTGAAGCCCAGCACCAGGACGCGGGCGCCGACAATGGGCAACCGCTTGTGAACCATGGTCTTGATCACCCGGGAGGCGACATAAGTCCCCATCCCGTCGTTAATGCGCCGGCCGGCCAGGATCACCTCCGGGTGGTAGCCGATCGCCTGTGCCTTGTGGGTGAGGTAGTAGGGATCGACGCCGATGCAATGGCCGCCCACGAGCCCGGGGCGGAAAGGGAGGAAGTTCCATTTGGTGCCCGCCGCCTCCAGCACCTCCTCGGTATCGATGCCGAGGCGGTTGAAGATCAGCGCCAGTTCGTTGATCAAGGCGATGTTCACGTCGCGCTGGGTGTTCTCGATCACCTTGGCCGCCTCCGCCACCCGGATGCTGCTCGCCTTGTGGGTGCCTGCGGTGACGATGCTGGCGTAGAGCCGGTCGATGAGATCCGCCGCCTCCGGCGTGGAGCCCGAGGTGACCTTCTTGATGGTGGTGACCCGGTGCACCTTGTCGCCGGGATTGATCCGTTCCGGGCTGTAGCCGGCAAAGAAGTCCTGGTTCATCCGCAGCCCCGACCGCGCCTCTATCAGCGGCACGCACACCTCCTCGGTGGCGCCAGGATAGACGGTGGACTCGTAGACCACCACATCGCCGGGGGAGAGCACGGACCCCACGGTTTCGCTCGCCCCCTTGAGCGCTCCCAGATCGGGACGCTTGTATTCATCGATCGGCGTCGGCACGGTGACGATATAGACGTTGCAGTCGCGGACCCCCTCCGCCGAATCGACATAGGTCAACGGCGCCTCCGCCAGCGCCTCCCTGGACACCTCCAGCGTCTCATCGACCCCTGCCCTGAGCTGGCCGATGCGTGCTGCATCGATATCGAAACCCACCGTGGGAAACCACTTGCTGAACTCCACCGCCAAGGGGAGACCGACGTAGCCCAATCCCACTACAGCGATCCTGGCATCCGCCAAATCGATCACAATCAAGACTCCATTTCCATGCCAACAAGGCATCCATTAT
Source organism: Sedimenticola sp. (assembly GCA_026983675.1). Lineage (GTDB taxonomy): Bacteria > Pseudomonadota > Gammaproteobacteria > Chromatiales > Chromatiaceae > JALSTP01. The sequence goes on along the minus strand of JALSTP010000170.1, from coordinate 6,935 downwards.
AGGGTGATAACGCATCACCCGACACGGGAAACAACCGCCGTATCCAGACGGACGGCTGGCGTGGATCTGGTATCATCGGGTGGCTCCCATCCGGATCCACCCCATGTTTGACAGACTCCGCCACAAACTCTACAAGACCCACATACTGCGCCCGCACCAGGCCATAGACCGGCTGCGGTATCTCAAGCGTCTGGCGACGCACCCCACCGCCACCGCGCCCTATGTCTCCGACAAAGACCGCGAACAGTTCTCGCCCCGCAACGACGTGCTGATCCGCAGCCGGGGTGAACATTGCCATGCCCTGTTTCTCTGCAACCCCCGCTCCCACATCGACCGGGGCGTCATCCGCCACGGGCTGTTTCACAACCGGATCTTCCGCGCCCTCCTCGACATGGCGACGCCGACCTCCACGATCCTCGACGTGGGCGCCAACGTAGGCAGTATCAGCATCCCCCTGGCGATCCGCCTGCCACAGGCGCAGGTGTTCGCATTCGAACCCAACCCGCATGCGCTCGCCCGCCTGGAGAGGAACCGGTCGCTGAACCGTCTCCACAACCTGCAAATCGTCGCCAAGGGCGTCGGCGACTGCCCCGGCCATCTCACCCTCAATCTGTTCGATGACGCCTCCGGTGACATCGGCCTCTCCTCGTTTCTCACACCCTCGAACACCGAAGCGCAGATCGATCGGAAAGCGGTGGAAGTCACTACCCTGGACACCTATGCCAACCAGTTCGACCGGCCGGTGTCGGCCATCAAGATCGATGTCCAGGGCTTCGAAGCGGAGGTGCTGGAAGGGGGAGGGGAACTGATTTCAACCCAGCGGCCGCGCATCCTGCTCGAACACGAGGACATCAATTTTACATCGGCCGACGCGGCATCGGAGGCAAAACAGCGGTTGCGGAGATTCTTCGACGACCGGGGATACGAGGTCTTCTACCTCACCCGCCACGACCCGGAACTGCTCTTTCCGGTCGAGTGGCAACGTCCCCTCAACGGTGATCTGCTGGCGCTCCCCCGCTCATAACCCCAATGCCGCCAGCAACCGCCCGGCCGAGGCCGACCAGGTGAAATGCGCCTCGATACGCGCCCGGGCCCGTCGTCCCATCTGCGACCGCAACACGGGATCCGCCGCCAGCATCGCCATCTGTCCCGCCAGCGCCCCAACGTCGCCGATGGGGGCCAGCAGACCGCAGCTCGCTTCATTGCCCACCACCTCCGGAATGCCTCCCACATGACTCGCCACCACCGGCAGGCCACAGCTCATCGCCTCGGCAATGGTGATGCCGAAGGCCTCATCGGCGATACTGGGAAACACACCGACATCCGCGGCGGCGTAAATCGCCGGGATGCGCCCGTGGGCCACCGCCCCCTGAAAGATCACCCGTTCGGCCACCCCGTGCCGCTCCGCAAGCCGCTGCAACACCCCCCTCTGCGGCCCTTCGCCGACCACCAGCAGGCGCGCTGGTTGATCGCTCAAACGGGGATCGGCCAGGGCCTTGACGGCTATCGCCAGCCCCTTCCACCCCACCAGCCGGCCGGCAAAGGCAAACACCACCTCCCCCTCGGTGATGCCCAGCTCCGCGCGCATCGCTTCGCGTTTCTCCGGCAGCGGCCGGAAGCACGTCCCATCCACGCCGTTGTAGATCACCGTGGGGAAACGCTTGTACCGGGCATGGACCTGCCAGGCGTTGAAATGGCTGCAGGCAAGCCAGGCATCGATCCGCTGGGCCAGGTACCGGTCGCCGGCAAAGAAGCTGGTGCCGCCACTCATGTAGGCGAAACGGGTCCGGACGCCGGCGGGCATCAAGCGCGGCCAGAAGAAATCGAAAGGCTTGGTGAGCACGGCCCAGTCGAAGCCGCCGCCCGCCACGTCCTCCCGGGCGTGACGGGCCATGCTGTAGCGTTCGACGATGCGTTGAAAACGCCCACCGAGACGGGGCGCCCGTTCGCGCGGCCGGTAAGGGTAGCGGCGCACCTCCACGCCCGCGCACTGGGCAGGCACCGGGATCGCCCCCTCGCCGCCGAAGATGGTGACCTCATGGCCCCGCTGTTGCAAGGCAGCCGCCAGATTCCAGACCGCCGTCTGCACCCCCCCGATGCTGATGGTGGTGGTCACATCGATAAAGGCGATTCGGCTCATCCCCGGCCCCCCTTGTGGAGCAGTGCGCAGGCGGCCTCCGCCACCCGCGCCACCCCGATCGCCTCCATGGGCGTATCCGGCCCGCACTGCCGGTCCGGAGCGGGATGTTCGACGATCTTCCTGAACGGCGCATCGGGCGGCGCCAGGTGGCGTCCACGGTGACGGCAATGATAGAGCGCCACCATCGGGATGCCCAACGCCCCCGCCAGATGGGTGGGACCGGTATCGACCCCCACGTAGAGATCGGCCTGCGCCAACAGCGCGGCGCTGCGCCGCAACGGAAAGACACCACAGGTGTCCACCACGCGATCCGGAAAAGTATCGGCAAAACGGCCGCTACGCTCCCGGCTCTCGACCCCACCGGTGAGCAGGAACCGTGCGCCGGGAAAGGCGGCCAGAAGCGCCCGCGCAAGTGCGATGAAGTGACCCAGTGGCCAGTCGCGGTAGGCCTTGGCGGGGAAGCTCGACAGCTGCAGGGCAATGAGGGGGCGCTGCCCTGCCAGCCCCTGGCGACGCAACCATCCTCGGGCCCAAGCCGCCTCGTCCGGCATGACCCGATAGGCGAGCGCCCGGTCCGGTGATGCGACGCCCACCGCCTCCGCCAACATCAGCCGCTCCCGCACCGCATGGACCACCTCTGGTGGTGGCTCCACCAGGCGCCACAGTCGCCGGTTCAACCCCTCGTCCGGCTGGCGGAAGGCCACCACCCGCCGCGCCACCCGCAACCCATAACGCACCAATGCCGCCTCCCGGCCGAGCACAAACGCGGTATCCCAGGATCGGCCCGGAAGACGGCCACAAAAGCGCAGCCGCTTCGGCGTGGACCGGATCAAGGTGTCGATGAATGGCAACCCCTCCAGCACCTCGGCCCGCTTGGGATGCGCGATACAGCCCAGGTGGACATCCGGCGCCGACGCCTTGAGCGCCCTCAGCAACGGCGTGGCAAGCAGCGTATCGCCGATACGTGCGATATTGATCACCAGCAGACGACGACCGGCCGCCATTACGTCACTCCGGCTTGAGACGCGCATACAGGCGCCCCAGCGGGTCATTGGAAAACAGAAACAGCGACTTGGCCAGCCAGTGGGTGGAGTGTTTTACCGCCAGACGGCGTATTTCCGCTGTGTCACCGTCCGGCCGGTTGATGCCGCGCCGGGTGGTATAGAGGGCCCGATACCCCGCCGCCAGCGCCGCCGCCTTCGACCTCTCGTCGTATCGGCCGCGCGGCCAGCAGAGTTGCGGCGCCGTCTCGCCAAGGCGCTGCTCGATCAACGCCCTGGACCGGGCCAGATCCTCCTCCCAGGATAATGCACCGAAATGGTGCTCCCGGTGGGTGTGGGTATGGGAGTGGATGTCGAACACATCGCGCATCTCCGCCAGTTCGTCCCACGAACAGACCACCGCCCCCGGGGCCTCGGCCAGACGGGACTTGCAGCCGCGGTGGTCCAGCGGCTCGAAGGCGGCCGGCGCGGCACTGGCCGCCTCCGTCCAGCCGGTGACAACGAACAGAACGGCGCGGAGGCCGTATTCCCGCAGGATCGGCGCCGCAAAGACATGATTGTCGCGCCAGCCGTCATCGAAAGTGAGCACCACCGAACGGCGGGGTGGCCGCCACTCGCCCCGCTTGAAGGCGAGGAACTGCGCCGCGGTGAGGGTTCGGTAGCCCTTTTCCGCCAGCCACGCCATCTGGGCGCGGAACTGGCGCTCGGAGATGGCCAGGAAACCCTCCCCGGGCAGGACGTGGTGGTACATGAGCACCGACACGCTCATCCCGCCAGCCCCTCGTACAATGCCTCGGTCCTCTCCACCATGCGCTCGACGGAGAACTCACGCTCGATGAAGGTGCGTCCCGCGCGCCCCATCCCGCGGCAAAGATCCGGGCGTTCCAGCAACCGCCGCAGATGGGCCCGCAACGCCGCCACATCATGCGCCTCGAACAGGAACCCGGTTTCACCTTCCATGACGCACTCCGGGATGCCGCCCACCCGGCTTGCCACCACCGGCACGCCACAGGCAGAGGCCTCGAGGATGGCGGTACCGAGGGCCTCCATCTCCGACGGCAGGACGAAGACATCCAGATCCGGCAGCAGCAGGGGCACATCGTCCCGCCGCCCCAGCAAGTGAATCCGCGCCTGCCCGCCACTGTCCGCGATACGGCGCTCCAGATTGGCCTGCTGGGGACCCGAGCCCATGATGACCAGGTGCGCCTCGCCGCCGAGCGCCATGAAGGCATCGATCAGATCCTCGTGGCGCTTGGCCTTGCGCAGCACGGCCACGATGCCAATCAAGGGCGTCTCCGGCCCGACCTCCAGTAGCGCCCGCAGGCGGCCCCGCCGTTCCGGCCGGAAGCGACCGGTATCGATGCCGGTATGGATCACCTCCAGCTTTTCCGGCCGCACGCCCCGCTCGCGCAGGTGGTCGGCCACCTGCCGGCTGACGCAGACCACGCGCGTGCCCAGGTTGTAGGAGATCGGACTGCCGATAGGCGTCTGCAGATGCCGCGTACGGACCACCGGCCGACCGGTGATGCGCCCCGCCAGCGCGCCCAACCAGGCATCCTTGCCCGAATGGGTGGCGAGGATGTCGATGCCTTCCCGGCGCACCAGCCGCACCAGCCGCCAGAGCGCGGGCAGATCATAGCTCTGTCGCAGGGCCAGGGGATGAAAGGTGGCCCCCAGTTCCTTCCGTCTTTGCCACAGGCCACTCTCCGGATGAACGCCAAAATGGACCTCGAACCGCTGCGGGTCGAGGTGGCCGACCAGACGCGCCGTGCGCCGCTCCTGCCCCCCCCAGCCGCGGGAACTCTCCAGTTCGAGGACCCGGATCATGCCTCGGTTTCCCGCTCATGGAACATCAACATGGCAGTGATGCCGACGAGAAAGAAGAAGGTCATCAACACATGGTTCTTGGTATTGAAATCGATAATGGAGCGGAAGAAGAATCCACCTGCAAAGAGCAGCAGGAAAAAGGCGGCATAACCACCGCCCGCACGGACATGGCGGTACCCTTGATGCAGCAGCATGCCGATAAACACCAACCACAGAAACACCGCCGGCAGACCGGCGCCTATCGCCAGCTCCAGCAGCCCACTGTGACTGTGCCAAAGCGCATGTTCGCCATATTTCTGCATCAAGCCCCTGCCGAAGGCTTCACGACCGTAGCCCACGCCCAACGGGTGTTCGAGCACCAGCCGGAGCCCCTCCTTGGCCCAGGCGATTCGCAGATAGTTGGAGAGATTGACCGGGGAACCGTCCTGCAGATGAGGCGGCGGATACTTGTGGTGGTTGAGCCAGGTCTTATAGCGCTCCGTCTGAAGCGCGATCGGCACGGTCTCCATGAATGTCTGCCAGCGCATGTCGTGTCTCACATTGTATACCAGCGGGACCAACAGCAGGACCGTCACCAACAGCACCGCGCCCCAGCGGATACGCCCCGATGCCCGCTCCCGGCCCCAACGGGCGAGGGCCAGACCGATGACACCGATCACCAGCATGGCGACCTCGCCGTTGCGGCTTCCCTCCATCAGGGTGCTGATCGCGGCAAGGAAGAAGATACCGACCAGCGCCACGCCCCCCCCCGGGAGGAGGCGACGACGAAGGTGATACCGGTACAGCGTCTCCGTCAGCAGCAGCGCATACATCGTATTGGTCAGGTAGCTGGCGTGATGCGGCCCTTCGGCCAGGCCCGAAACACGACTGACCCAGCCCCGCGTCGCCAGGAAGTGCCGGATGCCAACCCCGTCGATGTAGAGAATGTGCGCCAGCAGTACGAGCAGGAGTACGGTGAAAACCGCCTGCAGGAACCGCCTTCGCCGCAGCATCCGCCGGCCGAGCACAGTGCCGGTGATGAACGCAAACATCGCCGTCAACCACTGCCCCTTCACTTCACTCAACGCCCAGTGGGGATCGAATGAGAGAAACGCGGCCTGGAACAAAAGCCAGGCAGTCAGTGATACGAGCACCACCACTATCCTCCACCACGGAGGCGCCGGCGTGAACCCCATCTCCGGCCGCGTTCGGAACCCGTCGACGAGGAGCACTGCCAGCAACAGGAGCACCAGCATGTTGCGGACGGCGATGGTGTGCGGAATCGGCAGGATGAAAAGATACACCCCCACGAGACAGAGCAGGAAGATATCCAGGGCGCCGAGAGAGTCCGTGCCGCCTGCCCGGGTCATGGCCTCTCCCGGCCTTTTCCAGCACCGCTTTGCTGCATTTCCCGCAACTTCGCGTATTTGCAGAAGCTGTTGAAACAGCCAATGGCGACGTGCACCAGTCCCGGCACGCCATCCAGAAAGCCCCGCCGGAGGATGTAGAACTTGACAAAGCGCAGTACGGGGCTGGCAACCAGTTGCAAGGCCCCCGTGCGGCGGCCCTTCCGATGCAGGGACTCTGCCTGGAGCGTGGTGTACCGATTCTGCTTGGCAAGGTAATGGGCAAGCCCGTCCTCCGACGTATGCATCAGATCGCCCTCCAGATCACCCACCGCCCCCCGCGCCACGACCTTCTCATGCACGGGGTCGTCGCTCCAACCCGCGTGACGGCGGTCGAACAGCCGCAATGACCAGTCGGGATAACCCTCGCCATGGCGCAGCCAGCGGCCCATGAAACGGTTGCGGCGGCGCATCCGGTAGGCGTCCGCGCCGGGGTCTGCGAGCACGGCCTCGATGCTGCGGCGCAAAGGATCGCTCACCCATTCGTCCGCGTCTACGCACAGCACCCATTCGTGCGCCGCCTGCATCACCGCAAACTCTTTCTGGGCGCCATAGCCCAGCCATTCCCGATGTATCACCCGC
>JALSTP010000169.1 GCA_026983675.1 Sedimenticola sp. | reverse complement strand
CAGCACTGGCTACTCCAGAGGCATCACTACGCCACGCCTGCACAGGTGCGAATCGCCCATGCGCCCGTGGCGGAGGCAGCGTGAATTTTGTGAAAAACAGTGTCCAGGATTTCGGGGGCTTTACAGTTCGGGGATCAGCTTCAGTGAAACCTACGCGGAGATGGGGTTCCGAAGCCAAGTGTACGGAGATATCGGACTCGACCTGGATGCAGCCGTGGATCGCCGGCTGCGCCGGTTCATGGGAGATGGCGCGGCCTACGGCTATGTCGCCATGCAGGAGGCGATCGCCGATGCGGGGCTCCACCAGAGCGATATTTCCAATGAACGCACAGGCCTGATCGTGGGTTCGGGCGGACCGTCCACATCGAACCAAGTGACTGCCGCAGACGTTGCGCGTTTGAAGGGAGCGCGGCGGGTCGGTCCCTACATGGTGCCGCGGTGTATGTCGAGCACCGTCTCGGCCAACCTGGCCACGGCCTTTGGCATCGAGGGTGTCAGCTATTCCATCAGCTCGGCGTGCTCCACCAGCGCGCACTGTATTGGCCATGGATTCGAGCAGATTCAGTTTGGCAGGCAGGATCTGGTGTTCGCCGGTGGTTGCGAGGAGATCCACTGGAGCCTTTCGGTGCTGTTCGATGGCATGGGCGCGCTCTCCAGCAAGTACAACGATACGCCGGAACGCGCCTCGCGGCCCTACGACCGGGACCGGGACGGGTTTGTGATATCCGGTGGTGCCGGTATCGTCGTGCTCGAGGCATTGGACCATGCCCTGGCGCGTGGGGCCAGGATATATGCCGAACTGGTGCGCTATGCCGCTACGACCGATGGCGTGAGCATTGTCGTTCCTTCGGGACAGGGCGCCGTACGCGCCATGCGGGGTGCGCTGGCGGGGGCCGGCGATGTGCGTGTCGACTACATCAACGCCCACGGGACCTCGACGCCGGCGGGGGATATCACCGAGTTGGCTGCGGTGCGCGAGGTCTTCGGCGCGCAATTGCCCGCCATCGGTTCGACCAAGTCACTCACCGGCCATGCCCAGGGTGCCGCGGGCGCCCATGAAGTCATCTATTCCCTGCTGATGATGAGGCACGGATTCTTGGCGGCGTCCGCCAACATCGATGCGATCGACCGGGAGGCGGCAGGGTTTCCGATCGTGCGCAGGCCTGTGGACGACATCCATCTGAACTGTGTCATGTCCAACAGCTTTGGCTTTGGGGGGACCAATGCCTCGCTTGTCTTTCTACGGTACGAGGCTTGAGCTTACCACTTGCGTAAGTGGATGACGGATGGGTGACTGATCGATGGGGCCGCGATGACGTGTTTTTTTTTTGAGCAAGACAGGACGGACGAGTCCGTCTGTGTGATAGCCATATTACTGACTTTTGAGGAGATATCCCGGAATGACTCACGACATCCAGAAAACAACTGTGTGGCGGATATTCTGGTGGATCACTGCATATCCAAAGACGGTCATTCTTTCAGGCCTGGCTCTGATTGTAAGTAGTGCCGTCTTTATTCCGACCCTTGTAAAAGACACTCGCTCGGATGCGTTTCTTCCGGACGATGAACCCGCCCTTGTCTATCGTGACAAGGTCAAGGCAATCTTCGGTCTTACTGACCCGATGGTGGTGGCCGTAGTTAACGATGGTCCGCACGGCGTATTCAATCCTCATACGCTGGCCTTGGTCGACTGGCTGACCAATGAGATCGGCAAGCTCGACAATGTTGATCCCGAGCGGATAACCAGTCTTGCCACAGAGAACAATATCACCGGCTATGAGGAAGGCATGCGGGTTGAACCGTTCTGGGAACAGCCGCCATCCACGCTCCGGCAGGCACAGCAGGTGCGGGCCGCTGTCATGGATTCTCCGCTCTATGTAGGCAGCTTGGTGGCGCCAGATGGCAGCGGCACTCTGATCGTGGCCGAGGTGGCGGACCAGACCCAGGCGCAACAACTGTACCAGGACCTGCTGGCGCTGGCCGAACGCGCGCCGCGCCAGGCCGGTGAACAGATTCACGTCGCCGGTGAGGGCGCGGTCAGCGGTTATCTGGGCAGTTACATCGATGCGGACGCCGAGCGGCTGAATCCCCTGGCGGCGCTGATTATTACCATCGTGCTGATAATTGCCTTCCGCACTGTCCGGGGCGCCTTGTTACCCAACTTCGTTGTGTTGGCCACGGTGGCCGCGGCTCTCGGTCTGATGGCGGCCTTCGACGTGCGTTTTTTTGTCATCACCAATGGTCTGTTGCCGGTACTCATTGGCATTGCGGTGGCGGATTCATTTCATATTTTCAGCCAGTACTATGAGGAACAGGCACGCTATCCAAAGGAGGGAGCGCGCGACATCGTGATTCGGACCATGGTGCATATGTGGCGTCCTGTCACCATGACCACGTTGACGACCATTGCCGGTTTCCTGGGTTTGTACCTGGCCTCGGTCATGCCGCCGATGAAATATTTCGGACTTTTTGCCATCGTCGGCGTCAGTGCGGCCTGGCTCTATTCCATAACCGTGTTGCCTTGCGGGTTGAGTCTGTTGAAACTCAGGCCGAGCCCAGCTTATCGGCCAGAGTCCGGTAAGGGGGCTGTGCGGGTGGATGTTTTCGGCCGGATGATGATGGTCTTTGGACGGGGAGTGGTGCAACATCCTCGATGGATTCTGGGTCTCGCTGTCCTTGGCGGGGCGCTGGGTGTCTTCGGATCGACACAACTTGAACTCAACGAGACGCGCATTCGCGTATTCCAGAATGATGAACCGATTGTTCACGCAGACAGGGTGCTGAACAATCGCTTCGATGGTGTCCACTATCTGGATATTCTGGTTGAGACCCCTGAGTCCGAGGATATTTTTAAACCCGGGAACCTTCGGCGTATCGAGGCCTTGCAGTCATATGCTGAAACCCTGCCACACGTAGGGGGTAGCACATCCGTAGTGGACTATCTGAAACAGATGAACCGATCCTTGAACGAGGGCAGGACAGGGGCTTATGTCCTGCCGGACGACCAGGATCTGGTGGCCCAGTACTTCCTGCTGTACTCCGCCAGTGGCGATCCTGATGACTTCCAGGAGGAGGTGGATTACGACTACCGGCTGGCCAATGTCCGGGTCACCATGAATTCCGGCAAGTATTCGGACGAAAAGGTTGTGGTAGAGGCCTTGCAGGATTACATCGACAAGACCTTCAATGCACCCGGAATCCAGGCCCACCTCTCTGGCCGGGTCAATGTCGACTACCACTGGATCAAGCGTCTGGGTGAGACCAACTGGGGCAGCGTGGGCATCACCCTGGCGATGGTATGGCTCATGGCGACCCTGTCTTTTCGCTCCCTGACGGGCGGTATCATCACGGTGCTTCCGGTCACACTGACGGTGCTGCTGGTCTATGCCGTCATGTCCTTCGCAGGCATCTGGTTGTCAATCAGTACCTCCATGTTTGCCGCCATCGCTATCGGGCTGGGTGTGGACTTCGCGATACACACCATTGAACGTTTGGAAGTGTTGCTACGTGACGAGCATCGCTCGTTGGATGATTCCATTACGGCGCTGTATGCCTCCACCGGTCGGGCGCTGCTGTTCAATTTTCTGGCATTGGCGCTTGGTTTTGGCGTGCTGGCGGTCAGCAAGGTGGTGGTTCTGCAAGAGTTCGGCGCCATCGTCGCGCTCGCCGTGGCGGTCAGTTTTCTGACGAGCATGACGTTACTGCCGGCAATCGTAAAGGTATTCCAGCCTCGTTTCATGGGTGCGGGAACACAGTTGTTGACTTCCGGGGCAGTCACCGAAGCAGAAGGTGCAAAATAATGAATTACTCAGCACAAAGAAACATCAGTACGAAAAGTGAGTTCCTGTCTGATCTGCGGTGGGCCGAGCCTCAATCGCATCGCCGTGGCGTTATGTGGGCTTCATGGCTATCTGTGATTAAGAATCGGCTTCAATTTACAGTGATGATTGCCGTCGCGACGGCAATATTGTCAGGGTGTTCAACCACTGCTGCGACGCTCGATGGCTCCGAAGGGAACAAGTCTCAAGTCGACAGGGCATTGTTTCCTTATGCGCCGCACTATCTTCAACTGGACAACGGCGCCCGCATCCATTACGTGGATGAAGGGGAAGGCCCCGTCCTTCTGCTATTGCATGGTAATCCTACCTGGTCATTTCTGTACCGGCATATCATAGCCAGGCTCAAAAACGATTTTCGAATCATTGCTCCTGATTACCCTGGGTTTGGCCTGTCTACCGCACCATATGAATATCGGTTTACCGCGTCAGAGCAGGCTGCCTCCATGGCTGAATTTTTCGAAAAAATGGATCTGCATGGAGTCACCATGATGGTGCAGGACTGGGGCGGCCCAATTGGGTTTGCCATTGCGGAGAAATATCCGGACCGTATCGACGGCTTTGTCATCGGTAACACCTGGGCATGGCCGTTGGAGCGTACCGGGCACAAGGTATTCAGTACCCTGATGGGAGGTTGGCCTGGCCAGTTTGCCGCCTGGTGTTGCAATGGGGTGGTGCGATTTTTTCTTTCACAAGGGATGGAGCGGAATCTGTCAGATGCGGAACTGGCCATGTATCTTGCGCCGTTCGCGCAACGCGATGCACGCACGCCCACTCATGTTTTCCCCGCCCAGCTCTGGGACGCCGACGTGTTCCTGCAGGACGTCTATGCAGGTTTGCCAATGCTCTCCGAACATCCGGCTCTGCTGGTATGGGGTCTTGCCGACTTTGCATTCAAGGAACCAGAACGCAGCCGTTTTGAGAGGCTGTTTACAAAACACAAAACCGTGCTGTTGGAAAACGCCGGGCATTTCATTCAGGAGGATGCGCCGGAGGAAATCGCGACTGCAATCATTGCCTGGCATCCAGCAACGAACAGAAAACAAGCACATTTCGGGGAGTAGGAGCATGAATGAACCAAGATGTCCTGGTTTACGCCATGCGGTAAGAGCCGACATGGACAAGCCTGCCGATGAAGACCACGCCAACGTACATTTTCCGCCGCCGCTGATTCATGGCATCGGCGTTCTGTCTGGTGTGGCACTCGCTGCGCTATTCCCGCTGACATTACCTACATCAGTATGGATGCCGTGGTTGGGGGGATGCCTTATCGCAGCTTCACTGTTTATTGCCGGATCGGCGTTTCGTGAATTCAGCCGCCACCGCAATCCAGTGCCACCCAACCAGCCGATCAACAGGCTGATGACCGGCGGACCGTTCTACTTTACACGTAATCCCCTGTATCTGGCACTAGCCTTATTGCACGCGGGTCTCGGTCTGATCAGTAGTAGTGCCTGGTTGATGCTTACCCTTGTGCCGGCATTGCTCATAGTCAGGTACTACGTCATTGCCCGGGAAGAGGCTTATCTCACGCGGCGCTTCGGGCCTGCCTATCATGATTACCAAACACGTGTGCGGCGCTGGTTCTGATTCAGTAGAAGGAGGCAAAGATGCATACCCGTATACGATTCATACTGGCCTGGGCTCTATTGGCGCCCATTTTGGCGACCGCGGACGAGCTGCCTGATGGAGATGAGATCGCCAGCCGTGTCAACGCTCGTGACGAAGGTTTGGCGGTTGCGCGTAACCTGACCATGCAGATGACCGACCGCCGCGGAAAGACACGGACGCGAAAGACCCGTGGATTCCGAAAGTACTACGGCGATGAGAAACGTACCGTCATATTCTATCTCGAGCCCAGCAATGTGAAGGGTACCGCATTTCTTACCTGGGACTACCCGGACATCGACAAGGATGACGACCAGTGGCTGTATTTGCCCGCCATGCGGAAGGTGCGGCGTATCTCCGCCTCGGACCGTGGGGACTACTTCCTGGGGACGGACCTGACCTATGAGGATATCAAACTCGAGACTCGCATCAGTATCAACGACTACAAGCGTCGAACCATTGGTGAGAGCAAGGTCGATGGTCATCATTGTTATCTTCTGGAATCCATCCCGGTAGACGATGAGACGGCGAGGGAGCTGGGTTACGGAAAAGTTGTGCAGTGCGTCGACGGCGAGATATGGATGGTGCGGCGTGCGCGGTTCTGGGATACCAAGGGCAAGCCATTGAAGACCGTGTACTTCCGTGATATCCGGCAGGTGCAGGGTATCTGGACCCAGCACCGGATCGAGGTGGAGAACCACAAGACAGGTCACCGCACCTTGTTCTTGTTCAGTGACGTGGATTATCGGCACGGAGTCAGTGATGAGTTGTTTACCCGGAATGCCCTTCGCCGTGGTCTGTGAGCAACGCTCCAGGTACTTCGTTGTACCGCTAGTCGTTGGCATCTCTATGGCGCTTCCCACCTTCGGTGCGGATATCGACAGCAGCCACGTACTGTCCGGCAGATCGGCTGTCGGCATCGAAGAGACTGGGACGCAGTTGCTTGATCTCTCCTGGCGGCCAAAGGTTCAGTGGCGTTTTGAAGATGGTGGGCGGCTGACGGGGATCGCACGACTGCGTTTTCAGGCAGAACCGGGAACACGCCCGGGAGATATTGAGCGCGGCAGTTATGCGTCGATATCGAGGCCTGCGCTGATCGGCGACAATGCGGAACTGGAGCTGCGGGAGTTCTTCTACGAGCGTTCCCTTGGGGACTGGTATCTCACGCTGGGCAAACAGCAGGTCGTCTGGGGCAAGGCCGATGGGCTGAAGGTGCTGGATGTGGTCAATCCCCAGTCCTTTCGCGAGTTCATCCTTGAGGATTTCGATCAGTCCCGTATCCCACTTTGGACCGTCAATGCCGAGTACGCCTTTTCTGATCGGAGTGGCAACGACTGGACCTTGCAATTGCTGTGGATTCCGGACCAGACCTACCATGCTTTACCAAAGCGGGGAGCGACCTATGCTTTCACATCGCCGCGGCTGATTCCGCAGACGCCACCTGGCATCGACATACAACTGAATGATCCGCAACGGCCTGTCAGGGTCATTCGTGATTCAGATGCAGGTTTGCGTTTGACAGGGTTTCTGGATGGCTGGGATCTTACTCTGAATTATCTTTATCAATACGACAATCAGCCGGCGCTGCATCAGCAACTGCAACCCGGGCCGACAGTGGTGATCACGCCCCGTTACCACCGGACACATGTTCTTGGCGGTACATTTAGCCGCGCCTTTGGCGACTGGGTGCTAAGGGGAGAGATTGGATACTTCACCAACCGGTTTTTTCTAACAGACGACCTGCATGATGACGACGGCGTCGCGCAGAGTGCGGAGCTGAGTTATGTCCTGGGACTCGATTGGTCGGGCATAACAGATACCTTCATCAGTGGCCAGTTATTTCAAAGCCGGTTGACTAACTATCAAACGGGATTCATCCGGCCAGAAGTCGATACTAGTTTTACCTTCCTAGTGCGCCGCATGTTCTGGAACGATACGCTGACAACCGAGGTGTTGTGGATCGTCAATACGAATGATGGCGATGGACTGATACGCCCCAAGGTAAGCTACGACCTGGATGACAATCTTGAAGTATGGGTGGGGCTGGACGTCTTCTATGGTAATCGTCAAGGGTTGTTCGGACAATTTACTGATAACGACAGGGTATTACTGGGCGTCAAACTGGGTTTATAGAACACACATTAAAGAACAACTCAATCACAGGATGGTATTATGCGCTTTTCCAGCATTCCCTTGTTAATAGCCATTATCTTCGGATTCATGACATTTCTTATTTTTAGGCTTAAGCGGCTCAGTCTCATAAACAATACTGAGCGCAACGGGTTAATCTTTCTTATTATCGCTCTCCTGTTCTGGGGTGGTGTCAGTGGTTTTCTGTCGAGTGCAGGGGCCTATGTCACAGAGGAATTTCTGACGATGGCACCGGGCTACTGGTTGCCGTTTATCCCTGTGATGATTGCCGTTGCCCTGGTGATGACTGTTCGCACTTTACGCGACGGGTTAAGAAAGCTCGTCGACGGAACGCCGAGATACTGGCTAGCGGGTATTCATGTGGTCCGTATCCTGGCCATTGGCTCATTGATTAAGGCATCCAACGGTCTGTTTCCAGAAAAATTCGCGTGGTATGTAGGCATCCCCGATTTGATATTTGGTATTTCCGCTGTGCTGATCACTTTACGGGCGAGAAAAGGGCGTGTGGACGATGGCGTCATGGTTGTTTGGCATTTTCTGGGTGCGATGGTGATTCTGATTCCCGCGAATGGCTTTATGCATCTATACATGCAAGAGCCACTTTTTAAGGAGCTTCTTGTCTTTCCAATGGCACTTGCTCCGACTCTTGTCGTGCCAACGCTTGTGATGTTAAACTTGCTTATGGTATGGCGCCTGATGGAACGGGGAGGCAAGGTATATGTCCAGTAACCTCTGGTTTCCTGAGTCTCATTGATGTGCCAAGATATGACCCTGATACATTTGACCTTGCTCACTATGATAGATTACCTTTTTGGAGCTGAGGCATCACATCACTGGTGTAAAGCCCCCGAAATCCTGGACACTGTTTTTCACAAAATTCACGCTGCCTCCGCCACGGGCGCATGGGCGATTCGCAGCTGTGCAGGCGTGGCGTAGTGATGCCTCTGGCGTA